>NZ_JBICXQ010000031.1:0-125839 GCF_043200375.1 Streptomyces sp. NPDC048434
CCGTGGTGCGGCTATTTGATCTGCCGCGCCTTTCGGCGTGATCACTACTTTAGCGGAATTCCTCGTTGACGCATAATCACGTCACGGTCCGAATTTCGGCATACCGAAATCAGTCCCGGTGAGGGGCCGTGCAGTAGTGGTGTGCCGCGAAGCGGCGGGATGGTCGCCTCAGAACCGTTCCGGCTCTGTGGCAACTCGGAGAACACTACGGATCGGGAAGGGCAGTGTCAACTCGCGTCAGTCAAGGTCACTCAGACGCCCGTCGGCGTCCGGCTGGGCGTCCTCGACGCGGCGCAGCAGACGGGTCAGGACCTGGCCGAGGAGTTGACGGTCCTTGCCGGAGAGGTCCTGGAGGAGGTCCTCCTCGAAGACCGTCGCCAGGCGCATCGCCTCGAGCCACTTCTCGCGACCCTCGTGGGTCAGCGCCACGATGACGCGGACGCGGTTGGTCTCGTCGCGCTCTCGCGTGACCAGCCCCTCGTTCGCCATGCGGTCGATGCGGTGGGTCATGGCGGCCGGCGTGAGGCCGAGGAGCTTGGCGAGTTCGCCGGGGCCCATTTGGTAGGGGGCTCCGGAGACGACGAGGGCCTTGAGGACCTCCCACTCGGCGTTGCTCAGTCCAAGGGTGGCGGTCTGCCGCCCGTAGGCGACGTTCATCCGCCGGTTGAGGCGCTGAAGTGCGGAGACGACCTGCTCCACCTGGGGGTCGAGGTCTTGGAATTCGCGCTGGTAGGCCGCGATCTGTTCCTCGAGGCTCGGCTCGGCAGCGTCGGCGGCCGCATCTGAGGGCTCAGGCATGCGGCGCAGTATGACATGGAAGTCATTGGCGTTGAAGTTCTTCGGCATGTAGTCTTTAACTTCGAACTTTAGAGTTGAAGTCTTCAGGGTGAGACTGTCCGGTTCCGGACGGTTCTCGCCCTGGCGTCTGTGGCAGCTCCTCGGTTCGTCCCCTTATCCCGTTCGATGACCTGACCTAGGTAGGTGAGTGTGACCACCGCGATGGGCGCCGCGTTGCGCCGGATCCAGCTCGGGAACGCGCTGAGCGCGTTCGGGAGCGGCTTCACCGTTCCGTATCTGTACGTCTACGTGGCGAAGGTGCGGGATCTCGGCGCGAGCACTGCCGGTGCGGTGCTGGCGATGCTTGCGGTGGCCGCGCTGGTCGTCCTGCCGCTGACCGGTCGTGCCATCGACCGGCGCGGGCCGCTGCCGGTGGCCATCGTCGGCACGGTCTCCGCCGCCATCGGTTCGCTGGGGATCGGGCTGTCCGCCACCGAGCCGCTGGTCATCGCGTCGGCCATCGCCCTCGGCGCCGGAATAGCGGTCATCCAGCCGGCGCTCGCGACAATGATCGTGTGGTGCTCGACGACGCTGACGAGGTCGCGGGCGTTCGCCACCCAGTTCTTCATGAACAACCTGGGGCTGGGCGTGGGCGGACTCGTCGGCGGGCTGTTGGTCGACGAGACGCATGCGTCGAGCTTTGTGCGGCTGTTCGCCATCGAGGCCGTGATGTTCCTGGTGCTCGGCGCGGCGGTGGCGACCGTACGGCTGCCGCGGGTGCCGAAGGTCGAGGACGCGGTGCCGACCGAGGAGCGGGCCAAGGGTGCCTGGCGGGCGATGTTCGCCGACCGGCGGATGGTGTGGCTGTGCGTCCTGGGGTTCGTGCTGTTCTTCGCCTGCTACGGGCAGTTCGAGTCGGGGCTGGCGGCCTACGCGACCGAGGTCACCCGGATCGCGCCGTCGAGCCTGGGTATTGCACTGGCGGCCAATACGGCGGCGATCGTGGCGGCTCAGTTCGTGGTGCTCAAGCTGGTCGAGCGGCGTCGCCGCAGCCGGGTGATGGCGCTGGTCGGGATGGTCTGGACGGTGGCGTGGATAGCCGCCGGGCTGTCCGGGCTGGTGCATGGCGCGCAGGTGGTGGCGACGACGCTGCTGATCTCGACGTATGCGCTGTTCGGTATCGGTGAGTCGATGCTGTCGCCGACGGTGGCTCCGCTGGTGGCCGATCTGGCGCCGGCTTCCCTGATCGGCCAGTACAACTCGGCATTCGCCCTGGTCAAGCAGCTGGCGCTGGCGGTCGGTCCGGCCGTGGGCGCGCTGATGGTGGGGCACGGGATGTATGTGACGTACATCGGGATGCTCGTGGTGTGTGCGCTGGGGATCACGGGGTTGTCGTTGTGGCTGGGGCGGATGCTGCGTCCGGCGCAGGACAATCCGCACCGGGCAGTGGCCTCCCTGCCCGCGGCGCGGGTGCCGGCCGAGGCGGAAGCTGTGGCCTGCGGCGCCTGAGCCTCGTGCCGTCGAGCTCGGGCAGTGGGCCTTGAGCCCACGCGCCTGGCGCCGCGCCCGCATGCCAACGGCCCCGGTCCGATCGGACCGGGGCCGTTGGCGTACGTCGCTATCCGCGTGGCAGCGCGAATTCGCACCAGACGGCCTTGCCGCCGCCCGGGGTGCGGCGGGAGCCCCAGGACGACGCGATGGTGGCGACGATGGAGATGCCCCGGCCGGCCTCGTCGGCCGGTTCGGCGCGGCGGCGGCGCGGGAGATGGTCGTCGCCGTCGGTGACCTCGACGATCAGACGGCGGTCCGTGCGGCGCAGGCGGAGGCGCATGGGCGGGGTTCCGTGCTGGAGGGAGTTGGCGACCAGTTCACTGGCGGCCAGCACGCCGAGGTCGTGCAGCTCGGTCGGGAAGCGCCAGGAGGCGAGGACCCCGGAGGCGAAGGCGCGGGCGCGCGGGGCCGCTTCGGTGCCGCCGTGGAGTTCGAGCGCGGCGTTGTGGAACAGCTCGGCGTCATGGCCGGTCCGTTCGGGGTGCTGCAGGACCAGGATGGCGACATCGTCGTCATGGCTGGCGGTGATGCCCAGGGAGCGCAGCAGGCGGTCGCAGACGATGTCCGGGGCGCCGGCCGCACCGGCGAAGGCGCGCTCCAGGGCCTCGACGCCGTGGTCGATGTCCTTGTCACGGCGCTCGACCAGGCCGTCGGTGTAGAGGACGGCGCTGCTGCCGGGGCCCAGGGGGACCGAACCAGAGGTGTGCAGCCAGCCGCCGGTGCCCAGGGGCGGTCCGGTCGGCTCGGCGGCGCGGCGGACCGTGCCGTCCGGGTCGCGTACGAGGATGGGCAGATGGCCGGCCGAGGCGTAGACGAGCCGGCCCTCGTTCGGGTCGTGGACGGCGTAGACGCAGGTGGCGATCTGGCTGGCGTCGATCTCGGCGGCCAGGCCGTCCAGGAGCTGCAGGACCTCGTGCGGCGGGAGGTCGAGGCGGGCGTAGGCGCGGACCGCGGTGCGCAGCTGGCCCATGACGGCGGCGGCGCGCACTCCGCGGCCCATGACATCGCCGATGACCAGGGCCGTACGGCCGGCGCCGAGGGTGATGACGTCGTACCAGTCGCCGCCGACCGCGGCGTCCGTGCCGCCGGGCTGGTACGTGGCGGCGACACAGAGGTCGTCGGGCTGCTCCAGTTCCTGGGGCAGCAGGGAGCGTTGGAGGGTGACCGCGGCCTCGCGCTGCCGGGCCTCGCTGGCCCGCAGCCGCTCGGCGGACTCGATCTGGTCGGTGACCTCGGCGCCGAAGACCAGGACGCCCTTGTGCGGGGCGACGCAGGCGACCTCGGGGTCGGGGGCCGGGCCGCTCGCCGCGACCTCGATCGGGGTGCAGGTGAAGGTGTAGTAGCCGTCGCGGGAGCGGTCGCCGCCCGCGCCGCCGGGGACCTTGCGGGACTTGACCGTCCGCGGTTTGCCGCTGCGCAGGACCTGGTCCATCAGGGGGAGCAGGCCGAGCGTGTCGAGCTCGGGGAGGGCTTCGCGGGCGGTGTGGCCGGCCGGACGGGAGCCGAAGACACCGGCGTAGGCGCCGTTGACGTAGGCGAGGCGGTGCTCGGGGCCGTAGACGACGGCGACGAGGGCGGGGATGGTGCCGAGGATGTCGTGGACGGACAGCGCGTCGACCGTGGGCGGCAGCGCCAGGGGGGCGGCTTCCCGGGACGGCGCCGTTTCCGCGTGCTCGGCGCGGGCCGCGGGGACGGAGCCCGTGGTCGCGGCCGTCGGGGCGGCCGGCGTGTCGTTGTCCGCCGCGGGCACGGCGGACGGCGCGGGCACGGCGGACGGGCCCGGGGACGCGGCGGGCGGGGCCGCCGGCGTGCCGGACGCGGGGCGGGGTGCGGCGCGGTCGGACCGCGCGGCGGCACGCCGTTGTGTGCCGGGGAATTTGGCGCTCCAGCGCGTGAAGATCACGGAGGGGTACCTCTTACTTCGCGTCGTCGCGCGGGCTCGGGCCGTCGGCATGGCGGGACCTCCCGGCCGGGGGCCGGGGAAAGGTCGGCTGGGGACACTCTCGGCGTCCTTTTGCGGAATGCAGCAAACGTCCAGAATCCTCGTGATTGTCACTCTTTGCAGATACGAGCCCACCCATGGTCACACGTCCAGTGTGGCCGACCGGACGGACATCCGTCAGACGCCCGGGTGCCGCTGTGGAGTTCCGCACTCCCGAACCTCCGGCCGCTCCAGGGCTGACGGCACGTCAACTCTGTGCGGTACAGCGCGTCAACTGGCTTCGTTGTGCCGTCCGGTTCCCGCGGCGAGTTCGAACTCGGCGCGCGGATTCTCCAGCGAGCCGAGCGAGACGATCTCGCGTTTGAACAGGCCGGCGAGCGTCCATTCGGCGAGCACCCGTGCCTTGCGGTTGAAGGTCGGCACCCGGCTGAGGTGGTAGGCGCGGTGCATGAACCACGCCGGGTAGCCCTTCAGCTTGCGCCCGTAGATGTGCGCAACGCCCTTGTGCAGGCCGAGCGAGGCCACCGAGCCGGCGTATTTGTGCTCGTACTCCTGGATCGGGCCGCCGCGCACCGCCGCCGCGATGTTCTCGGCGAGCACCTTGGCCTGGCGGACGGCGTGCTGTGCGTTCGGGGCGCACAGCACGCGGGGCTCGTCGGGCTTGGCGGGCGGCGGCGCCGTCAGGTCGGGGACCGCGGCCGCGTCGCCGGCGGACCAGGCGTGTTCGACGCCGTCGACCTGGAGCGCGGCGGTGCACTGCAGGCGGCCGTGGGCGTTCAGCGGCAGCTTGGTCGCGGCCAGGATGGGGTGCGGTTTGACGCCCGCGGTCCACACCAGGGTCCGGGTCGGGAAGCGGGAGCCGTCGCTGAGCTGGGCGACCCGCTTCTCACAGGAGTCCAGCCGGGTCTCCAGCCGTACGTCGATATTGCGGGCGCGCAGCTCACGTACGGCGTAGCGGCCCATGTCGGGGCCCACTTCGGGCAGGATCCGGTCGGTCGCCTCGACCAGGATCCACTTCATGTCCTCGGGCTGGATGTTGTGGTAGTAGCGGACGGCGTAGCGGGCCATGTCCTCCAGTTCGGCCAGCGCCTCGACGCCCGCGTAACCGCCGCCGACGAAGACGAAGGTGAGCGCGGCGTCGCGGACCGCGGGGTCGCGGGTGGAGGAGGCGATGTCGAGCTGTGCGAGGACGTGGTTGCGCAGTCCGATGGCCTCTTCGACGGTCTTGAAGCCGATGCCGACGTCGGCCAGGCCCGGGACGGGCAGGGCGCGCGAGACCGAGCCCGGCGCCAGGACCAGCTCGTCGTACTCCACCTCGACGGCGCCGTTGCCGGCCTCCTCCGCGGCCAGGGTGGTGATGGTGGCCCTGCGGTCGCCGTGGTCGATGGCGGTGACCTCACCGATGACGACCTTGCACTGCGGCAGCACCCGGCGCAGCGGTACGACGACATGGCGCGGGGAGATCGAACCGGCCGCGGCCTCGGGCAGGAATGGCTGATACGTCATATACGGCTCGGGGTCGACCACGATGATCTCGACGGCGCCCTGCTGCAGCTCCTGCTTCAGCTTCCGCTGCAGCCGCAGGGCGGTGTACATCCCCACGTAGCCGCCGCCGACAACGAGAATGCGCGTCACGTCGTTCGAAGACACAGTCTTCACAGAGGTTCTCCTCGCGGTGTCGACCAGGCCCGGGGCGGCACCGATCCGGAGGGCGGCCGGCGGCACGGCCACCATCGGGAGCTGCACCCCCGGGAAAGCACAGCACCCTTCCATGACGCACCGCCGGAGCGCCTTTGTCCACAGGCCCGTCGAAATGTATGACCGGCCGCTGCCCTGGGGACGGAACGGCATATTCCGCGTGTACGGGAGGAGGCGCCCTGGTCAGGGGGTGGGTGGCGGCGGAAGAGCGGGGGCGTAAACCGGGCGGATCAGGCCCCTTGGTCCGATCGGGGGGCGCATTGCGCGGAACGCCCCCTTCATTCTTGACCCGGGCTCAACTATGTTCGTATCTCGTTGGGGTGCACCCTGTCATCGGTACGCCCTGACTGTCAGGGCGGGGAGTCTCCGGGGGGAGACGACATTACCGGGGGATCACTATGCACATTCAGGGCTCTCATTGGCCGACCACCGTCGCTGTGGCACATGCCTCCGACGGCGCCGGGAGCGAGAAGGAAAACGACAGAGCCAACGGCAACGGCACCGGTGTGAGCAACGGTGCCCGCACGGGGGCGCGCGGCCGGAGCACGCCGCTGCGGGTGGATGCCCAGCGCAATCTGGAACATGTGCTGCGCGCCGCGCGCGAGGTGTTCGGCGAGCTGGGATACGGCGCGCCCATGGAGGACGTGGCACGGCGGGCCCGGGTCGGTGTCGGCACGGTCTACCGCCGGTTCCCGAGCAAGGACGTGCTGGTGCGCCGGATAGCCGAGGAGGAGACCTCACGGCTGACGGACCAGGCGCGTACGGCGCTGGGCCAGGAGGACGATCCGTGGTCGGCGCTGTCCCGCTTTCTGCGGACCTCGGTCGCCTCGGGTGCCGGACGGCTGCTGCCGCCGGGCATTCTGCGGGTGAGCGCGGACACCGAACGGCCCGCTGAGCCGGCGTCGGACGGTACCGAAGGGCCTCGGGTGCCGGACGGCCTGAGCGAGGCACGGGTGCCGCAGCAGCGGATGGCGCCCGGCACGGACGGGGTTCCCGTCGATCTCCGGCTGGTCGCCTCGCGCGACACCCCGGAGGGCGAACCGGCCGCGCCGGCCGCTGCCGAGGGGACGACCGGCGCCGACGCGCTGCTGGAGGTCGTCGGGCGGCTCGTGGAGCGGGCCAAGGAGGCGGGTGAGCTGCGCGCCGATGTGACGGTCTCCGACATCCTGTTAGTGATCGCCACGGGCGCGCCCACGCTGCCCGATCCCGGCCATCAGCAGGCCGCCTCCGCGCGGCTGCTGGAGATTCTGCTGGAAGGGCTGCGTTCGCGACCCGTCGGGTGAGACTCGGCGGCCGACCCCGTACGGGTGGAACCGATCGCCGGGTCCACCGGAGGGCCGGTCCGCCGGACGGTGTCGTACGCGACCGCGGAACCCGTAGGTGCCCCTCGGGGTGCGTACGGGTTCCGCGCATGGCGTCCCGCCCGTACGGGTCCGCGGAGAGCATGGCCCGTATGCGTGGAATGGCTCGTAAGGGTGAACGCCCGTGCGGTCGTCCGTGTGCACACCCCGGATGAGTGGATGGCGCTCAGGACCCTCAACTGCCGGGGTTCCGTATGGCACGCTGGCGCGGTATTCCGGTGTGACGGCGGCTTCGGGGGCCTCGAAGATGGGTGTTGACGGGCGAGACGGGCGGCGCGACGGCGAGGCCGGGGTGGACGGGACCGAGGGGACGCCGTCCGAACGGATCCCGGGCCAGGCCGGGCCGTTGGGGTCCAGCGCCCCGGCCGACGGGCCGGCTGAGCGGCACGATCGCGCCGACAACCCGGCGGACGAGGGGCACGGCGTGCCGCCGCAGCGGGAGCGCTCCCGCCGGGCGGGCCCGGCCGGCACCCCCGAAGGCGGCGATATTCCGCCGTCCGACGCCCAGTTGCTCGCCGATCTGCGGGCCGGGGACGACAGTGCGTACGAGGAGATGTACCGCAGGCACTCCGTGGCGGTCCGGCGCTACGCCCGGGGCTGCTGCCGGGACGTGCACACCGCGGAGGATCTGACCGGCGAGGTCTTCGCGCGCACGCTGCAGGCGGTGCGCGGCGGCGCGGGCCCTGATTCCGCGGTGCGCGCCTATCTGCTGACGACCGTCCGCCGGGTCGCCGCCTCCTGGGCGAGGACGGCGCGGCGGGAGCAACTGGTGGAGGACTTCGCGGTGTTCGCGGTGTCCGTGGCCGGTGCCCCGGGGGACAAGGACACCCTGGACCTGGGCGCGGAGGTGCGTGCCCTGCACGAGGCCGAGCAGTCGATGGCCGTGCAGGCGTTCCGCAGTCTGCCGGAGCGGTATCAGACGGTGCTGTGGCACACCGCCGTCGAGGACGAGTCGCCCAGCGAGGTCGCCCCGCTGCTCGGGCTGACCGCCAACGCCACCGCCGTACTGGCGCACCGCGCCCGGGAGGGCCTCAGGCAGGCGTATCTGCAGGCGCACGTCAGCCGGTCGCTGACCGCCGGCGGCGACTGCGCCCGGTACGCCGACCGGCTCGGCGCGTATGCCCGTGGCGGGCTGCGGATGCGGGCCGAGCGGGGGCTGCGCAAGCATCTGGACGCATGTGCCCGGTGCCGGGTGGCCGCGCTGGAGGTCGAGGACGTCAATCAGCGGATCGGGGCGCTGCTGCCGGTCGCGGTCATCGGCTGGTTCGCCGGTGGGTACGCCGTCAAGGCGGCGGCGGCGGGGGTCGCGGGGGCGGGCGCGGCGGCCGGTGCCGGTGCGGCGGCGGGCGGTGGTGGTTCCGGTGCGGCGGGAGGTGCCGGTGGTGCCGCGGGTGAGGGGCTGGGCGCGGCGGTGAAGGTCGGTATCGGCGTGGGGGCGACGGTGGTGGCGGGCGCGGCGCTGGCGCTGGCGCTGACCGGCTCCCCGAAGCCGGCGCCGGAGCCGCGGGCCGGGTCCGCACAGCCGGCCCCCGCCGCGCCGCGGAAGCCGGCGCCCGGACCGTCGAGGTCGGCGCTGCCGCCCGCGGCCGGCGCGGCACCGGCCCCGAAGCAGAGCGCGAAGCCGCAGCCGACGTCGCCCCCGGCGCGCACGTCGCGCCCCGAGCCGCAGCCCGCCCCGCCGCGGACTCCGCAGCGGCCCACGCCCCACCCGGACCCGCCGTCGGCTCCGGCCCCGCCAACGGCGCCGGCCCCCGGGCCCACGCCGCCGGAACCCTCACCGAAGCCGCCGCTTCCCGCCCCGACCGCCTACCGGCTCAATGCGCTCGACCACGACTTCACGGGCGACGGCAGCAAGCCGGAGGTGCGCACCGTCGGGAGCAGCTGGCTGTGGCAGCGGCAGTCACCGAAGATCGCCGGCACGACGTATGCGGGTGGCGTGAGCATGCACGCGCAGTCCTCGGTGACCATCGACCTCAACCGCAGGTGCACCGCGTACGACGCCGTTGCGGGCATCGACGATCTCAGTCTGGGGCTGGGGTCGCTGCGCTTCTCCGTCTACGCGGACGGGGTGCGGCAGTGGCGGTCGGCGGTGGTGCGCGGCGGGGAGAGGGCGGTGCCGGTGCATGTTCCGCTGGCGGGCCGTAGGACGCTGCGGCTGGTGACCGAGTCGACGTCGCCCGTTGATGTGGTGGCGCTGGGGGACTGGGCGCAGTCGACGATCAGCTGTCGTTGAGGGGCCGGGACGGCTGCTGGCCCTGGGTGTCGGGGGGCGGGGCCGGGCCGCCGGCTTCGGGGTGCGGCGCCAGGAGCGCGACGGCCTCGGCGGGAGTGAGGCGTGCGCCCTCGGCGTGCAGGGCCTCGTAACCGTCGACACGTATGCCGTCGTATCCGCCGTCCCGTATGCCGTCGTATCCGCCGCCGGGTATGCCCTCGCCCGCGCCGTCCAGCTCGGCGCGGAGCGTGGCCGCCGTGTGCTGTACGTCCTCCTCTTCGGGGACGTTCCTGGGCACGTCGCCGCGCCAGGCGTCCGCGGCGCCCAGCAGTCGGGCCGCGTCGTGCGGACGGCCGGACCGCTGCAGTGCCAGGGCCGCGGACTCCACGACGGCCGCCAGCAACGGCTCGGTGCAGTAGAGCGTCAGCCCCGCTCTCAGCGCCTGATGGCACCGGCTCAGCGCTTCCGTCAGCTCGCCCGCCTCCGCCGCTATCCGGCCCGCCAACGCGTCCAGTACCACCGTGAATCGGGGCGGCGGGGTCCCCAGCGCGGCCGCTGCGCGCGCCGCCTCACAGGCCTCGCGCGCCGCCTCGGGCATTCCGCGCCGCAGGGCGATCCGGGCGCGCAGGGAGTGGTTGAAGGCCCGCGGGTCCTGTACGCCCCACTCGGCTGCCTGCTCGTCCGCCCGCACCAGCGCCTTCTCGGTGCCGTCCACATCACCGCCCGCGAAGTGGAGTTCGGCCAGCCGGGACAGGATGAACGGCCCCTCCATGTACGCGCCCAGCTCGCAGGTCAGCGCGAGCGCCTCCTCGTAGGCCGTGCGTGCCTCGTCGTAGCGGCCGCGGATCTGGCGCATCTCGGCCGTGGCGGCGGCCACCTGGGCGAGCATCCAGCGGTCGCCGACCCGCCGGGCCAGCTCGGTGAGCTCCTGCTCGTCCGCCTCTGCCGACTCCAGTCCGCCGGGCAGATCGATCGCGAGATGCGTACGGAACATCAGCGAGACGCCCAGCTCCCAACTGCCGCCCAGTGCACGGGTGGTGGCCACCGCGCCCTCCATGAGCGGCAGGATCTGGTCGTAGCCGCCGAGGAAGTACACGGTGAACGGCCACAACAGCCCGGGGAAGCGGGCACTGCGCGGATGCGGGCGGCGGTAGGCGGTCAGCAGCCGGTCGATCAGGGCGCGGTGCTTCGGGGTGTCGTCCTTGCGGTCGAGGCGCTGGTCCTGGAGCAGGAAGAGGAGCAACAGCCGGAGGTCCATCTGCGCCCAGAACGCCGGGTCCGTTTCGGTGAGGTGCTCCGGGCCGGGACGGAGGG
The DNA here is from genome assembly GCF_043200375.1 of Streptomyces sp. NPDC048434. Classification (NCBI taxonomy): domain Bacteria; kingdom Bacillati; phylum Actinomycetota; class Actinomycetes; order Kitasatosporales; family Streptomycetaceae; genus Streptomyces; species Streptomyces sp. NPDC048434. The sequence continues at coordinate 10,856 of NZ_JBICXQ010000031.1, forward strand.
CCGCGGTCCGCTCCGCCCAGGAGGCGCCCTCCTCCCGGTAGTTGCGCAGCCACCAGAACCAGCCCATGGCCATGACGGCCCGTTGTGCGGTGTCCGCGTCCCGGCCGGTGACCGCGCGGTGCAGCACCGCCCGTACGTTGTCCAGCTCGGCCTCGATACGTGCCAGCCAGGGCAGTTGCTCGTCGGAGCGGATACGCGGGTCGGCGTCCGTGACGAAGTCCAGGAAGTGATCCGTGTGCCGGGCGAGGGTGCGTTCGTGCTCCTCGGGACGGCCGGCGGCCCGCTCCCTGGCGTAGGCGTGGATGGTCTCCAGCATGCGGTAGCGGGGCTCGGCGCCCCGGTGGTCGACGATCAGCAGCGACTTGTCCACCAGCGCCCCGAGCCGGTCGAGCACGTCCTCGGCCGGTTCGCCGCACACCGCCTCGGCCGCCGCGAGGGTGCAGCCGCCGGCGAACACCGACAGCCGGCGCAGCAGCGCGCGCTCGCGCTCGTCGAGCAGATCCCAGGACCAGTCGACGACCGCGCGCAGCGTCTGCTGGCGCGGCAGCGCGGTCCGGCTGCCGCTGGTCAGCAGCCGGAAACGGTCGTCGAGCCGGTCGGCGATCTGGCGCGGGGAGAGCAGCCGCAGCCGGGCCGCGGCCAGCTCGATCGCAAGCGGCAGACCGTCCAGCCGGCGGCAGATCTCGTCCACCGCCGCCGGATCGTCCGCGGTCCGGAAGTCCGGCCGCACCGCCACCGCCCGTTCGGCGAACAGCTGGTGCGCGGGCTCGGGTGGCAGCGTCTCCAACGGCCGTACAACCTCGCCGGGTACACCCAGGGGCTCCCGGCTCGTGGCCACCACGGTCAGCCCCGGGCAGTGCCGCAGCAGCAGATCGGCCAGTGCGGCGGCGGCGCCGACCACGTGCTCACAGTTGTCGAGGACGAGCAACAGGCGGCGCGGCGCGCAGTGGTCGACGATCCGGGCCGCCGGGTCGGTGTGCTCGGCGGCCTTACGGGCCTCCATGGCCGGCGCGAAGACGGCGGTGTCGCGTCGTCCGAGCGCGGACAGCACGGCCCCCGGCACCGCCTCGGGCGCATCCAGCGGCGCGAGCTCGGCGATCCAGACGCCGTCGGGGTGGTCCCCGGCCAGCGAACCGGCCAGCTGCTCGGCGAGCCGGGTCTTGCCGGAGCCGCCCGCCCCGGTGAGCGTGATGAGCCGGGCCCGGTGGGACCGCAAGGCGTACTGGAGCGAGGAGAGTTCGGCCTCCCGTCCGACGAAGGAGTTGAGCCGGGCCCGGAGATTGCCGCAGCGGGGCCCCGCTTCCGGGGCCGGGGCCGCCGCGTCCGAGGCCGGAGCTGCCGCCTCCGGCTCCGCGTGCTGTACGAGCAACCGGGCGTGCAGTGCGCGCAGTTCGGGCCCCGGGTCCGCACCGAGCCGGTCCACGAGCAGCTGCCGGGTCTGCTCGTACGCGGCCAGCGCATCGGCGCCCCGTCCCGCGCCGTGCAGAGCCCGCATCAGCTGGGCCCGGAACGGTTCGTCCAGGGGATGGTCCGCGGTCAGCTGCCGCAACTCGGGCAGCAGCTCCTCGGCACGGCCGAGCGCCAGATCCGCGCCGATCCGGCGGTGCAGCGCCGCCAGCCGCAACGCCTCCGGGCCGTGGGCGGCCGCCGCCGCGTCGGGCAGATCCGCCAGCGCCGGCCCCCGCCACAGCGCGAGCCCCGCGCGCAAGGTCTCGGCCGCCGCGGCCGCATCCCCCTCCTGCAGCTGGCGCGTCCCGTCGGCAACCAGCCGCTCGAAGCGCTGCAGATCGACCTCGTCCGGCCCCGTGACCAGCCGATACGCGCCCGGCAGCGACTCCACCGCGCCCTTGCCCAGCGTCCGCCGCAACCGCCCGACCAGCGCCTGCAACGCACCCGGCGCATCCTGCGGCGGGGCATCGACCGCCCACACCTCGTCGATCAGCGTCTCCACGGCCACCGGCCGCCCGCCCCGCAAGGCCAGCGCGACCACCAGCGCCCGCACCCGCGCGCCACCCAGCGGCATCGGCTGCCCCCGCGCGTCCAGGACCTCCGTCGCACCCAGAATCCGAAATCTCACCCGGTCATTGTCCCGACCCACGCCGCTCCCCCGATTTTTATCCACAACCCGGACTAGCCCGGCCCCTCGTTATCCACAGCCCCGCACAGGTGGCTGCCCGCTTTCCGCCCACGCGGGGTCGGCCGGGCCGCAACGGGCGGGCGTGGGCCGGAGGCGGGCAACGGAAACCCACCCCCGTCAGGTCACCCGCCGACGACAGCGCCTCCGGGCTCAAGCCAGGCGGGCACGGGGTACCACGCCACCCGCGACCGCCTTCTGGCGCGGCGCCCCCGCCCCCGTCCAGCACGTCCCCCGTCGCGCCACCAGCCGCCGCAGCCACAGCTCCGTGGAGACCAGCTCGGCCAGCCCGTCCAACGGCAGCGCCGCCCCCTCCGCCGCCGACCGCAGCGCCTTGCGGACCACCCGGGCCTCCACCAGCCCCGCATCGGCCAGCAGCGGCGTGTCGAAGAGCTGCACCAGGTCACCGACGGCGCCGCGCAGCCCGGCGCGCACCGCTGCCGCGTGGGTGAGGTGCGAGGTGGCGCCCCATCCGGGCGGCAGATCCCGTACGCCGGCCCCGGCCAGTACGGAGCGCAGCACGGCGGCCCGCGCACCCGGCTGCACCCGCAGGGTGTCCGGCAGGGCGCGGCAGGCGAGCACCACCTGGTTGTCGAGGAACGGGGCGTGCAGCCGCTGGTTGCGGACCTCGGCGGCCTGCTCGAAGACGCGGTGGTCAGCGGCCTGGCGGGCCAGCGCGGCACGGGCCCGCCGCTCACCGGGGCGGCCCACGGCGGGCGAACGGGTCGCCGCATCGCTGAGCCGAACCGATACTTCGGCCAGCGCCTCCCCCGTGAGCCAGCGCGCCGCGGGCCCCGGCCCGCACCAGGCGAGCGCGGCCAGCGAGGCGTCCACGGCCCCGCCGGCCACCGGCTCGTCGGCGAACTGCCGCTCCAGGAGGCGCCGCGCCGTATCGGTGAGGCCGGCAGAGTACGGCGTACGGGCGAGCCTGCGGGCCGCGCGGTAGACGGTGAAGGGCACGAGGACGGACTGTGCGGAGGTGCCGTCGGCCTTGGCCAGCGCGGTGACCGGGCGCAGCAGATGGCGCCGGCGGCGGTCCATGAGGAGGTCGGCGAGGCGGGCCGGGTGGGCGTCGAGGACCTGGCGGGCGCCGTGTCCGACGAAGTGGTCGGCGCTGCCGGCCAGCAGCCGTCGGCGATGGCGGCTCGCGCTGGTGAGGGAGGGGCCCGGCTCGTCCGTGAGCGGGCCGATGTCGAGGTCCGTATACGGGAGGGCCTCTTCGCCGGCCGCGACGACGACATGGTGCAGCCGCGGGTTGTCGGCGAGGCTGCGGGCGCGCTCCAACTCGGCGTCGTGGTAGGCCTGTCCGCCGCTGGTGGCGCGGTCGTTGAAGGTGACGGCCAGGAGGCGTTCGCCGTGGCCGTTGAGCCGTCCGGGCTGCCCGGGGAGGCCGGCGGCCAGCAGGGCGAGGGTTCCGGAGGCGCTGCCTCCGGAGAGGTCGGCGCCGATGCCGGGGGCCGGAGCCCCGCGCGCCGCGCGCCGCTCTGCGGGTCCCATGCCGGGCACCGGTCCGGGGTCGAGGCCGTCGAGGCCGTCCGGATCGGGGGCGTGCCGGGGCCCGGCCAGCCGGGCGCGGACTGCCTCGACCAGGGCGTCGCGGACGCCGTCCACGGCTTGTTCCGGGGCGAGTTGGGGGGCGGCGACGGCGAGCGAGGCGGTCGGCTCGAAGGAGGTGATGTCGCGGGCGCCGCCGCGCAGCACCAGGGCGTGGCCGGGCGGGATCCGGCGGACCCCTTCGTACGGCGTGCCGGCGCCGAGGGCCTCGGGGATGTCCGGGCAGGCCAGCAGCGCGGCCAGGTGGCCGACGTCGAGGCTGGCCTCGACGAGGTCGGCGAGCGGGAGGGCGGCGGTGGCGTAGGCGGTGCCGCCGGCCCAGGGGGTGTGGAAGACGGGGCGGGCGCCGGCCAGGTCGCCGGTGACGGTGATCCGCCGCCCTACCTGGACGACGGCGGTGTAGCTGCCGGGCCAGGCGGTGAGATGGCGCAGTGCGCCCCCGCGCGCCGCGAACAGGCCCACCCGCAGCTGGTCGTTGGTGGCTCCGCAGGCGCCGAAGACGGCGAGCCGGGTCTCGGGATCGGCCTGTACGACACGCACCTCGTCCGGCCGCCAGTCGCCGACGGCCCAGAGGGGATCCGGTTCGGCCCAGAGGAGCTGGGCGCCTACAGGGAGAACCGCACGGCTCTCCTCGCCGGCCGTCGGCCCCGTGGCGGCCTGACCCGTGGCGGCACTGCTCCACCCCACCAACCAGCGCATCGCCGCCTCCACCCGATTCCCCGTGCGCCGGGGCCAACGGCCGCCCCGCACAGCGGATTGCCCGGCCGTCGCCGAGCTGTTGTGGCGACCATGCTGCCATGACAAGGGCACGGGGGAGGCGCCGGAGCGGCCCTGTATACGGGCGGTTCGCGGCGCGCGCGGCCACCGAGGGGCCGTCGGCGGGCCCACGGGGGCGTCACGGGCCACCGCGGACGGGCCACGGACGGCGGAGCGGAGGCGGCACGGAGCACCTGCGGGACGGCCATGCGAGCGGGCCCGCGGAGCGCCCTCGCACCGTGCGCGAGCGCTCCGCCGCACCGGCCCCGGAAGGCCCCCCGTGTGGCCCCCGGGGCGATCCCCGAGCGGGCGGCGGCGTGAAATCATCACCCGTCGATTTTCGGCCAAAGTCCGTTCCATACAGCCCAGTTGACGTATTGGGGCGTTGCGTCAACCGGTGGCACGGCCGGCCGGCGACCGGTCCGCGCGACGGTCCGGGAGGCGGGCTGCGCCCCCCGGACCGGACCGTCACCCGCGGGGAATGAGGTGACGGTATCCCCCAGCCCACTGGATCCAGTGCAGCGGGCCGACCCACGCAGAAGCCATGGAAGCGCTCCCGATAAGAGGGGGCCAGCGCGCACGGACGGGCGCACGGGCACACGTACCCGGAGCACATGCCAATTCCCGTACCCCTGTTTGAACACGAATCTCGCCATCCGGGACACCAACTCTTAACGGTCGGGATCCGGCGAACTACTCTGGGTGGACGCATGCCCCGGGGTACCGGGGCGGCCGTCGCTGTGTCGAGGGGTGCGCATGTCCAGGGATATACGCGGGCCGAACGAAAAGCTCGGCACTGTTCTCGCCCTCGCGGGTATCAGCAATGCCGGACTGGCACGCCGGGTCAACGACCTCGGTGCGCAGCGCGGACTGACGCTTCGCTATGACAAGACGTCGGTGGCGCGATGGGTCTCCAAGGGCATGGTGCCCCAAGGCGCCGCGCCGCATCTGATCGCGTCCGCGATCGGCAGCAAGCTCGGCCGGCCGGTCCCGCTGCACGAGATCGGGCTGGCCGACGCGGACCCGGCGCCCGAGGTCGGCCTGGCATTTCCCCGCGATGTGGGCGCCGCGGTGCGTTCCGCCACCGAGCTGTACCGTCTCGATCTGGCCGGACGGCGGGCGGGCGGCGGCGGCATCTGGCAGAGCCTGGCCGGATCCTTCGCCGTCAGCGCGTACGCCACCCCCGCCTCGCGCTGGCTGATATCCCCGGCCGACAGCTCGGTGGCGCGGGAGGCGGCCGAGGCGCGCGACAAGGACGCCGCGGCGGCCGGCGACGGCGGGATTCCGCAGCACGTCGGCCACAGCGACGTCAGCAAGCTGCGCGAGGCGGCGGAGGACGCGCGCCGCTGGGACTCCAAGTACGGCGGCGGGGACTGGCGTTCCTCCATGGTGCCGGAGTGCCTCCGGGTGGATGCGGCACCGTTACTTCTGGCCTCGTACAGCGACGAAGTCGGCCGCGCGCTGTTCGGGGCGACCTCCGAACTCACTCGGCTCGCCGGGTGGATGGCCTTCGACACGGGCCAGCAGGAGGCCGCGCAGCGGTACTACATCCAGGCACTGCGGCTGGCCCGCGCGGCCGCCGACGTCCCCCTGGGCGGCTATGTCCTCGCCTCGATGTCCCTCCAGGCGACCTACCGCGGCTTCGCCGACGAGGGCGTCGATCTCGCCCAGGCCGCCCTGGAACGCAACCGCGGTCTGGCCACCGCCCGCACCATGAGCTTCTTCCGCCTGGTGGAGGCGCGGGCGCAGGCCAAGGCCGGCGAGGCGCGCGCCTGCGAGGTGGCGCTGAAGGCCTCCGAGGGCTGGCTGGAGCGCTCCCGCGGCGGCGACCCCGACCCGTCGTGGCTGGACTTCTACTCGTACGAACGCTTCGCCGCCGACGCCGCCGAGTGCTACCGCGATCTGCGGCTGCCGCGTCAGGTCCGCCGCTTCACCGAGCAGGCACTGTCCCGCCCGACCGAGGAGTTCGTCCGCTCGCACGGTCTGCGCCTGGTCGTGTCCGCGGTCGCCGAACTGGAGTCCGGCAATCTGGACGCAGCCTGCGCGGCGGGCACCCGCGCGGTCGAGGTGGCCGGCCGGATCTCCTCCGCCCGCACCACCGAGTACGTCCGTGATCTGCTGCACCGCCTGGAGCCGTACGGCGATGAGCCCCGGGTGGTCGAGCTGCGGGAGCGGGCGAGACCACTGCTGGCGGCGCCGGCTTAGGGGCCGGTGCGGGGCGGGCCGTGCGGGGGCGGCTAGGCGCACCACCACCGCGGCAGACCGCCATCTCGGCAGACCGCCGCCCCGCCGCCCCGGCGCCCCGGCATCCCGGGCCTGTCCGATCGGCATTGTCAGTGCCGGCCGTCATGATGGGATACGTCGTCGGCGATGATGCGCAGGTCCGCGGCGACGGGCGAGCCTGTGATCATGCGGTTGGGGAGGTGTAGTGGCGGCGTACGACTGCGATGTGCTGGTGATCGGTGCCGGCATCGTCGGACTCTCTACGGCCTACGCGATCACGCGTGCCGCGCCCGGCACGCGCGTCGTGGTCCTGGAGAAGGAGTCCGGTCCGGCCCGCCATCAGACCGGACGCAACAGCGGCGTGATCCACAGCGGCATCTACTACCCACCCGGTTCGCTCAAGGCCCGCTTCGCCCTCCAGGGCTCGGCGGAAATGGTGAAATTCTGCACCGAACACGACATCCCGCATGAGGTCACCGGCAAGCTGATCGTCGCCACGGACCGCAGCGAGCTGCCGCGGCTGCACGGCCTGATCCAGCGCGGCCGCGAACACGGCCTGCCGGTGCGCGAGCTGGGCCCGGCCCAGATAGCCGAGTACGAACCCGAGGTGCGCGGCGTAGCCGCCATCCGTGTCGGCACGACCGGCGTCTGCGACTTCGGCGCGGTCGCCCGCCGGTTCGCCCACCTCGCCGAGGACGCCGGCGCCCGCATCGTCTACGGCACCGAGGTGACGACCATCGGCCGCCGCCCCGGCCGGGTCGCGGTCCGTACGGCCGACGGCACGGTCCACCGCGCCCGCGCCCTGGTCAACTGCGCCGGTCTGCACTGCGACCGGATCGCCCGGCTGGCCGGCGACGCCCCGGGCATGCGGATCGTCCCGTTCCGCGGGGAGTACTTCACCCTCGCTCCGGAGCGCGCCTCGCTCGTCCGCGGCCTGGTCTATCCGGTCCCCGACCCGGCCTTCCCCTTCCTCGGCGTCCATCTGACCCGCGGCATCGACGGCGCCGTCCACATCGGCCCGAACGCCGTCCCCGCCCTGGCCCGCGAGGGCTACGACTGGCGCACGATCCGCCCCGCCGAGCTGGCCGGCACCCTCGCCTACCCCGGCTCCTGGCGGATAGCCCGCCGCCACTGGCGCTACGGCGCCGGCGAACTGCATCGCTCCCTGTCCCGGCACGCCTTCGCCGACGCGGTCCGCCGCCTGCTCCCGGCCGCCCGCGAGGAGGACCTGGTCCCGTCCCCGGCCGGCGTCCGCGCCCAGGCCGTCCTCCCCGACGGCACCCTCGTCGACGACTTCCTCTTCGCCGAATCCCCCGGCATGATCCACGTCCTCAACGCCCCGTCCCCGGCCGCCACGGCCTCACTCCCCATCGGGCGGGAGGTGGCACGGCGGGTGCTGGGGGTGGTGGGACAGGGGCGCGCATGACAAAAACCTCTCGGCCCTCCCTCTGAGGGGCGAGGCCGAGAGGCGGCGGATCGGTGGCGGCAACCACCTGGAGACGTCAGCCGACCGGCGCCTTGAAGGCCTGCACGCTCGGCCGGTTGTCGCTGAGACGCTCGCTCTGGACGAAGAGCGTGTTGTCGTTGCCGTTCCAGGCCAGCGACATGTCGCTGGGAGCCGGCAGGTTGTGCTCCTTCTCGTAGAGCGCGCCCCTCACCTTCTCCTTGCCGTCACGCACGCCGACCGAGACCATCAGAGCGTTCACGGCGGAGGCGCCACTGTCAGGCGAATCGGTCACCATGACCAAGCCGTCGTGGTCCGCACCGGCGATGGCCGCCGAGCCGCGCTTCTTCCAGAGCAGCTTGCCCGTCTTCAGGTCCATGGCCGCAAGGCCGTTGTTGGCGCCGTAGCCGGCCACCAGAACCTGCTCGTCCTCATCCACGTACGTGCTGCGCGGATCGAACTTCATCTCCTTCAGCTCGCCCTCGAGCTTGAACGAGTGGTCCGGCTTCCCTTCCTTCGTATAGGTCTGGACGAACCGGGCGGGGTCGACCGAGCTACCGTCGTCCATCAGGAGCGTCAGGGGCCAGTCCGAGAGGACCTGCTCGATTGCATGGTTCTCACCCGTGATCTTCGAATGGATGCTGGCGTACTCCAGGTCCTGGAGCGACATCTGCTGCTTCGGCTTCGCATCGGGGCAGTCGCTGACCACGGCCAGGTACTGGGGACTCAGCCCGACCGAGTTGGTGCACGCGTGACCGCGCGCGGTCAGCTGCCAGACCATCGATCCATGGGCGATGGAGAAGCCGGCGTAGGTCTGACCGATCGTGACGGCGACGACCTTGCTGTTCACCACGACCCGCGGCTGGCGCTCCGCGTCCTGCCCGTCCTGGAGGTTCTTGGACCACAGCGTGCGGCCGGTGTCGGTGTCGAGGACGGAGAGATAGGAGCAGTCGTCGCCCCCCGCGTCGAAGACCACGGCACCCACGCCGTCGTCGCTGGGCTCCTTCGACATCGCGCAGACTTCGCCCGCGCCCTTGGGCGTCTTGGCCGTCCACTTCTTCTTGCCGGTCTTGCGGTTGTAGGCCCGTACGCCCTCGCCGTCACCGTAGATGACGTCGTCGTTGTTGAACCACATCGAGCGCAGCCCGTTCTCGTTCTGGCCCTCGCGCTCGGACATGGGCGACGCTGCCTCCCACTGCCGCGGCATGGCGTTCGCGGGCCGACCGGCACCCGGATCGGCAGAGTCGTTCCCCGAGAAGAGGAAGTACCCACCGACCCCGGCGACCACCAGCACGACCATCACGATCGCCAGGATGAGCGGCACGGGCACACCGCTACGCCCAGGCCTGCCGGATCCGGCCGGCCCTCCCTGGAACTGAGGCGCCATGGGCCCGCCGGGGAACGGCGCCTGGCCAGGCACCTGGCCCTGATGCTGGGCGTACGGCGGAGGTGGCTGCTGGCCTCCCTGCGGCGCGGGCGGAGCGGGGTAGCCCTGCGGAGGCGGCCCCGGTGGCTGGCCGGGCGGGGGGAACTGCACGGCTCCCGGCCCGGGCTGAGCGGGCGGAGCGCCGTACGGGCCTGGGGCGGCGGGTACCTGCCCCGGACCGGTGTGCGGCTGGTCCGGGGCACCGTACGCTCCCGGACCCGGCGGCGGGCCGGGCTGCCCCTGGGGCTGATACCCGGGGGCTCCCATGTGCGGCCCGGACTGCTGCCCCTGCGGAGGGACGGGCGGCGGCACGGCCTGCCCCGGTGCCGGCGGGCCGACGGGCGGCACTCCCGGAGCTCCCTGGCCGGGCGGCTGCGGCCCCTGCGGATTCCCGGCGTACCCCTGGCCGCCCTGCGACACGATGAACCAACCCCCTGGTTTGTTTTGCTCACGTCAGCCCCGCATCGTATGCGTGCCACTACAGGCCGCGCCAACCCCCCTCTCCGGGAAGGGTTTCGCCCCTCCCGCCCAGCCAGTGCCCCGAAGGCTCGGCGTGAGCCCTGGGAATCTCTCCCCGACCCTGCGCCGCCGTAGAATCGACGCACTGTGTCCGAGAACCCCACCACCCCCGCCACCGCCGCCGCGGAACCAGACGCTCCGGGAGCCGTCGCCGCGGCCGCCGCCCCCCAGGCATCCCCCACCCCGGAACCCGCCGCCCGAGAAGCCAACGCGCGAGAAGCCCACCCGCAGGAGGCCCGCAGCCTCGGCGCCACCGCCGTCTCGGCCGCCACTCCGCGCCGCGGTGAGCCCATGTTCCCCGACGGGACCGGCCCCGCGGCCGACCCCGCGGGTTCGCATCACGAGCGGCGGATCCGTTCCTTCCAGCCGCGCCGCAGCCGTGTCTCGCCCACCCAGGCGGATGCGCTGCGCCGCCTGTGGCCCACGTGGGGGCTGGACATCGACGGGCTCTCCCGTATCGATCTCGACGCGTTCTTCGACGGGCTGCCGGTCGTCCTGGAGATCGGCTTCGGCATGGGCGAGGCCACGGCGCAGATGGCCGCCGCGGACCCGGACACCGGCATCCTCGGCTGCGACGTCCACACCCCGGGGCAGGGCAATCTTTTCGGTCTCGCGGAGCGGAACGGCCTGTCCAACATCCGGGTGGCCAACGGCGACGCGATCATCCTGCTGCGCGAAATGCTGGCCCCTGGCTCCCTCGCCGGCCTGCGCGTCTACTTCCCCGACCCCTGGCCGAAGAAGCGCCACCACAAGCGCCGCCTCGTCCAGCCGGAGTTCATCGCGCTGGCGACCACCCGGCTCGCCCCCGGTGCCCTCGTCCACTGCGCGACCGACTGGGAACCGTATGCCGAGCAGATGCTCGAGGTCCTCTCCGCCGAGCCGACGCTGGAGAACCTCTACCCCGGCTATGCGCCGCGCCCGGACTTCCGCCCGCTCACCAAGTTCGAGGGCCAGGGCCTGGACAAGGGGCATGTCGTCCACGACCTCCTCTTCCGCCGCCGCGACGCGTAGGGCGCACGCCGCTCGTTAGGGTCGATGGGTGCACCCGTCCCAGCCGCCCCCGCACCCGCCGTCCGCACCCGCCCCTCCCCCGTACACACCCCACCCGCACGCGGACGCGGCCGCACGCCGCCGGCGGGCGGCCCCCTGGCACAGCGCCACCCTCCGCGCCCTCGCCCTGATCTCGATGCTCGCGCTCTCCGGCGTGATCATCATCGGCATGGTCCGCCAGGAGACCGGCACCGAGGGCTTCCTGGTCGGCCTCGGCCTGGCCGTCTTCCCGGTGCCGCTCCTCCTGGCGGCGTTCTGCTGGCTCGACCGCGTCGAGCCCGAGCCCTGGCGCAACCTCGCGTTCGCCTTCACCTGGGGCGCCTGCGCCGCCGCCCTGGTCGCGCTCCTCGCCAACGGCTTCGCGACCGATTGGCTGGCCGCCAACATCGCCTCGACGTCTCCGTCCGAGGCCGAGGCCTGGGGCGCCACTGTCATCGCCCCGGTCGTCGAGGAGGTGGTCAAGGCCGCCGCCGTGCTCCTCCTCTATCGCTTCCGGCGCGGCGACTTCGACGGCATCACGGACGGCATCGTCATCGCCGGCATCACGGCCACCGGCTTCGCCTTCACCGAGAACGTCCTCCACCTGGGCAACGCCTTCGGCGAGGACCAGTCGATGGGCCACTCCGGCCTGGACTCCCTCACCGCCGGCACCTTCTTCCTCCGCATCGTCGTCTCCCCCTTCGCCCACCCGCTCTTCACGATCCTCACGGGTCTCGCATTCGGCATTGCCGCCACCCGCTACCCCCGCCGCCGCACCGCCCGCATCGCGCTCACCCTCCTCGGCCTGCTCACCGCCGTCCTCCTGCACGCCATCTGGAACGGCGCCTCCACCCTCGGCGACCCCGGCTTCCTCACCGTCTACGGCCTCTTCATGGTCCCCGTCCTCCTCGCCCTCACCTGGCTCGCCGTCTGGGCCCGCAACCAAGAACTGCTCTCCCTACGCGGCTACCTCGCCCCCTACATCACCGCCGGCTGGCTCGCCCCCACCGAACCCGCCGCCCTCTCCTCCCTCAAAACCCGCGCCCTGGCCCGCGACATCGCCCACGACACCCACGGCCCGGCGGCCGCCCGCGCCGTCACCGAATACGCCACCATCGCCACGGCCCTGTCGTTCCATCGGCGGCGGGCTCATCTCTTGGGACCGTCCGCGGACTTCATGAGCAGAGAGCAGCATTTGTTGGAGCATTTGTGGCATTACCAGGCGTGGGGGCGGACGGCGCTGCTGGATGCGTGGGTTGCCAAGGGACAGCGGTAAGGGCTGCCGAGAACGGCACGTACGGGCCGTGACTGCTCGGGGCTCTACGGGCCTGGCCGATGCCAACAGCCCTGAACACCAAGTAAGTGCGGCGCTTCTTCCCTTGAGTGCCAAGCCGTTGACGATCCGACGTGACACCTTGCTGCAGCGTGAGCGTCGACCGGCGGATACACGTGCGCACTCGCCCTCCCTACCGATGCCCGCCCACGCGACTCAGCCGGCAGATCTCATTCGGTGAAACGGTCAGCCCAGCGCGCTCGATGCTGACGCACACAGGCCACTTTGATCTGGTGTTCCTTGGCCATGTTCAGGGCCCCTACGAATCGCTGCGTCAGTCCATCAAACACATCGAAATCATCGCTGAGCTGAAGCGCTCCTCGATCAAAGAGTGCATGGCAGTTCGCACAGAGGCATAGAACGTTCCACAATTCATCAGGACCGCTGTGGGGTTTTCCCAACGCATGAATATGAGCCGCTTCGCTATACGCCTCGCCACCAGGTGACACCACCAGTCGGCAATTGCAGATCTGACACGTGTTGTCGTAGATCTCCTTCACTTTCCGGACAACCTTAGAGTCACGAATCAGCCGCTCATAAGCGACGATGCGGCGCAACTGCTCTTCCGTGGTGGTGTCATCACTCTCACCCGGAGAGACGGGATGCGGCCTTGCCGTCTCCCCCGGCTCCAACTTGAGCAGTCTGAACTGACAGATGCGGAAACCTTCCTTCCCGACTGTCGTCCAGTGTTCTGCGACGTGAAAGAGACCGCAGTACTCGTAGCCCCCGGTGGCACGGCGCCGCGTTTTTCCCCGAATTTTCAAGCCGCGTACGACACGCACCGGGTGACCAAGTCCTTCGTTGAGCAGCAACCCAGCATTACCCGGTGCCGTCAAGGTTTGGTCTGCGTAGAGGCGGCCCGTCTCCCTGTCACGACCACCCTCGCCCGTATAAATGATCTCCCACTCACCGTACTCGTCGTCGATATACCCACCAGAGAGAACGATGGAATCGACACCCTCGTGAGCGGTGCCAGAGATGCCCTGGCCATACGCACGATGCACACCGGCGGCATGCAACTCCGCATGTCCCGCGAACCACTGACCCTCCTCTACGTCTTGAGGAGGGCCAAAACGGATTGGGTTGGATGACCGCGCCTTCGCCATAGACGAATCCTGTCAACCCGTCGCCTCCCATGACGCACGCCTTCAGGGGGTGTGGTCAGCACCACACCCCCTGAAGGGCTGCCTGCAGGGATCGGCTAGCTACTCAGGCCTCCACAGGCTCAGCAGTCACACAAGCCAGACCCGCGCTACTCAGCTCCGGTTCGGCGCCCCGCCTCCCCTGGCTCATCGTCGCCCTGTACGGGAATCCGGTCGCCGCGGCTCTCAGCGACGCGTAGCGCATCACGGAGCGACTCCGTCAACCGGTGTGCAAGGAACCGGAGTTCATGGGAAGCGACCTTGCTGTCATCAAGGAGTTCGCGCGCAAAATCGAGAAGATCGATGCCCATGTCGAGCTGCATCTGCTCCATCTCGTCCGCAAGGCGCGACAAATAGCCCGTCCCGTCCGTCGACAGGTAGCACGGTTGGCCTGCCGGGTTCGGCCAGGGAAGCAGGCGCAGAGGTTGACGGGCAATCATCAGGCAGCCCCCTTCACGCCACACATCGTTTCGGGGCGGATGTCCAAGCCACGGGCAGCTAGGTTCACGTCCAGTCGTCGCCGCTGTAGTCGGAGTCGCTGTTTCTCCTCTCGCACATGGGCGAGCACGTACGGCCGAACCAGCGCGGTGTCCTCGCCGCGCAGCTCAAGGTCAGCTGTGTGCCTCCGCGGCTCGGTGACGGCATGCGAAGCCGTGCGGCCCGCGATAGCTGTGGGGTCGGCTACTGGCCTATGTCGGCTCGATGTAGGTAACAGCGTCCGCAAAACAGGCTCGAAGATTCGGGCGATACCGTGCACCACGTTGACCTGCTCTCTCAGGTTGGCCATGCCCCCGGACCGTGTAGAGCGGTCGCGGGGGTCCTCGTCAGTCAGTCCAAACTGACCGTAGGGCCACACAGAGAGCGTCAGGGGCACAGTTTGTGCCCCCCGTACCTATGCCACCAACGCACCGATTTTCACTGCGAGTTCGCTCGCTCGCCGGCGCTGTCCCGGGCTCTTTGACTCGGTCTCTTCCAAGACGATCCGCCGCGCATATCCGTTGTAGCGGATGGTTTCGGGCGCGGCCTGGTATGCCTTGTGCAGAACTGCCAGCGCAGTCTCAGCCTGGCCGTCGAGGTGGTACCCACGCGCCTCTTCAATGCGGTGGCGAGCGCTCCGCGGGCGAGACGGAATGAGCGTCGCATCCGCAGCGGCGGCTTGTCTGACACTCTCACCGCCCGCGTGCAGCTCCACGGCTACGGTCACCGCATGCGCTCCCATGATCGCTCTTGAGAACGAGGTCACGGGGTGAAAATAGTTCGCGGGAAGTCGCCCTGCCATGGATCGCGCGGCATCCCAGTAACGCCAGGCTGTTCCGGCATCTCCTCGCCGGGCAGCGGTATATCCGGCTTCGAAGTTCAGTGCCCCAGCGATGGCAAGTACGTCATTGTCCGCCTCCGAGAGGAAACGTTCGAGGTAGCGGAGAGTCGCAAGGTTCACGGCGTCGGCGGCATCGTAATGCGCGGGGCCACTGTCGCGATGCGCCTGCGAGGCAAGCCACGCTGCGACACCGATGGTGTGTGGATCTTCGGATTCTTGAGCGGAAACCAACCCGCGCTCCACTACCCGCCACAGCAGCGAAGAGTCAGATTGGTACGCGAGGAAGAACTGGCTGAGGCTATAGACCTCGGACACCACGGACTGTGCAGCCCTCCGTTCCGTTCCCGACTCCGCTTGAGCCAAGAAAGCTTGAGCATCGCGAATGAGGTGTGGGAGCAGTTCGCCGATCACGTCGCGGTGATGAGGGGCGGAGTGTCGCGCTTGCCACGCATGGGCGATGCGGCTCTTCAGATGCGCGGCGGACGGGGCCTGGCGCAACGTCGTCAGCGGATACTCATTGATGGCATCCCGCACCTGCGGGAGGCGGGCATGGCCGGGACCGGCGAAGAGCGAGATGGCCGTTGCTTGATCGCCAACAAGATCGGAGAGACTCGGCACGCGGAGAGCCTCGGCAATCCGCAGGACCACGGGGAGTTTGGGCATCTGGAGCCGTCCCCCCTCAACCTGTTTTACCCAGCTGGGGGACTTGCCCAGCAGGCCGGCAAGCACCGTCCGGCTCATACCGCGGCGAAGACGGAGCACCTGCATTCGCTGGCCGAACGCAATCGGCTCGTTAGACAGTTCCGGAGTAGCGCCAGATGACACCTTCGGCCCCTCTCTGCACACGCAACGTCACTGCCAGAGTACGTGTTCAGGCTCAACTCGTTGCTGTGCTTACCGAGTCCACGACGCTGCGGCCCACGAATCTGGCGCCGATGGTGCGACGTAGGGTCGAAAGAAGAGATGTGTCGTTGTTTGTAGAAGGGTGTGAGTGATGGCTGGGATTCCTACGGCAGTGGTGGCCGCAGGTGGGCTCGTCGGCGGCTACGCCGTAGCCCGCTGGACCAGGAAGCGGCCGCTTGGTGGGGTGGCGCTCGCCGTGGGCGGAGTGGTGGCGGCCAGGGGATGGCAGCAGAAGGCGGGGAATGCGACGGCGGCGGTGCTGGGTGGGGCGTACGTGGCCGCGTTTACCGGGTCGCATCCGTTGGCCAAGAAGATCGGGGCCTGGCCTGCGGTGTGCGCGGTGGCGGGAGGGGTTGCCGTGACGTCGTGGGTGGTGGTTGACCGCCGTCAGGTGTGACGGCACGGGTATGACGGACCGCGCCACCGGGTGTGACGGCACGGGCATGACGGACCGCGCCACCCGGGTGTGACGGCAGCAAGTGGGGGTGGCGCGCCACCACAACCGCCCCACCCCACCACCCTGTTGAGGTGTCGGTTACGCCGACGCCTCGCTCAGCAGTGTCAGTTCCGCCTCCGTCAGGGTCAGGTCCCCCACCGCCAGCAGCGCCGGCAGTTGGGCCACCGTCCGGGCACTGGCGAGGGGGGCCGCGACGGTGGGCTGGGCGGCGAGCCAGGCGAGGGCGACGGTGGCCACCTCGGCCTCGTGGGCGGTGGCGACGGTGTCGAGGGCCTGGAGGACGCGGAGGCCGCGGTCGGTGGTCAGATGCCGGGCGGCGGCGCCGGAGCGGGCGCTTTCGGTGGCGGTGCCCGGACGGTACTTGCCGGTCAGGAAGCCCGAGGCGAGGGCGTAGTACGGGACCGCGGCGACGCCGTGGCGGGCGGCCACGTCGGCGAGCTCGCCCTCGTAGGTGTCGCGGGAGACCAGGTTGTAGTGGGGCTGGAGGGCGACGTAGCGGGCCAGACCCTCGCGGGCGGAGAAGGCCAGGGACTCCTCCAGGCGCGTCGCTGAGATGTTGGACGCGGCGATCTCGCGGACCTTGCCGGCCCGCACGAGGTCGTCGAGCGTGGTGAGGAACTCCCCGACCTCGACCGATTCGTCGTCGTAGTGGGTGTAGTAGAGGTCGATGTAGTCGGTGCGGAGGCGGGTGAGGGACTCGTCGACCGCGGACTTGATGGTGGCGGCGGACAGGCCCTTGTAGTCCGGGTGGGCACCGACCTTGGTGGCGATGACGACATCGGAGCGATTGCCGCGGGAGGACAGCCAGTTGCCGAGGACCGTCTCGGATTCGCCGCCCTTGTTACCGGGGACCCAGGCCGAGTAGACGTCGGCGGTGTCGATGAAGTTGCCACCGCCCGCCACGTAGGCGTCGAGCACGGCGAAGGATTCGGCTTCGTCGGCCGTCCAGCCGAAGACATTGCCGCCGAGGGACAGCGAGGAGACGGAGAGCGAGCCGAGGGGCCGGCGGTTTCGGGGGGTGTGTGTGGCGGTCATGCGTGGTTGCAGCGTTGGGGGGCGGGGAGTTATTCCTCCCACTCCCCCCAACAGCAACCCCGTCAGAAGTTCACACGTTGATGCCGTGGTCGCGCAGCCACGGCATGGGGTCGATCGGGTCGCCGGCGTCGGGGCGCACCTCCAGGTGGAGGTGGGGGCCGGTGACATTGCCGGTGGCGCCGACCCGGCCGATGACATCGCCCGTGGTGACCTTGCCGGAGGTCTTCACCATCGAGGACAGATGGCAGAACCAGAGTTCGGTGCCGTCGTCGAGGGTGAGGACGATGCGGTAGCCGTACGAGCCGGCCCAGCCGGCCTGGGTGATGGTGCCGGAGTGCACTGCCTTGACGGGAGTGCCGGTCGGCGCGGCGAAGTCCTGTCCGGTGTGGTCCGCGGCCCAGCGGTCGCCGGCCTGGCCGAAGCCCGCGGTGAGGGTGAACGAGGAGACCGGGGCGATGAAGTTCTTCGCCAGCTTGGCGAGGCGGGCGGCCTCCGCCTTTTGCCGGGCCGCTTCTTCGGCCTCGCGCTTGGCCTCCATCTCGGCCGCCTTCTTGGCTGCTGCGGCCTTTTCGGCCGACTTCTGGTGAGCGGCGGCTTCGTTCTCGGCCTTCTGGAATGCGGAGTGTTCGGCGGCCTCGCGGGACTCCTGATCGGCTGCGCCCTGCTGCGCGTCGGCCTGCTGGAGGATGCGGCTGCGCAGCGCCTCGGCGGCGCCCGTGTCCGAGTCCGTCCCGGCGGCCCGGGTGAGGGGCCCGGAGACCGCCGCAGCCGCATCGCCCGTGGCGGCGCCCTCGGCCGCGGTGGAGTCCGCGCCCGAGTCGGATATGAGGTCACCGATGCCGGGGAGCGACTTGGCGTCCGGCAGTTTGCCGGCGAGCTCGTCGGCCATCCCGCCGACGTCGGGCATCGAGATCGGCACCGCGGGGCGGCCCTCGGCCGACGCCATTCCGCCGGCACCGACGGCCGCGATGACGCCGACTCCCAGGACCGTGCCGCCGCGGGCGAGTCCGCCGCGCTGCTTGGCCACCCGGTGCTTGCCGCGGACGGAGCGGACGGAATCCTCGGTGGGATTCCATTCCTCCCACGGTCCGTCGTTGATGGTGTCCGCATCACCGGGGCCCGGGAAGGCACCTCGGTCATCGAGGTCGTAGGCGGACGGACCCTCGGGGGCAGGCCTGTTGGACGCCACGGGGGCGCTCTCCTTTCCTTCCTTCTCGCCTACCGGGTTAGCTGACGGGTTCGGAGCAGGAAGGTCTCCTACGGGCGCCCCCTGGCGGAGGGCGTCCGATTCACCCCAAGGAAGTGGTTCCCCGGTTCCCTTGGTGCAGTTCGAGGTGCTGGAGGTGCGTGAAAAGCGCGTGCGGGATTCGGCGTCGGCGCGCGGTGCCGCCTCTTGCGACGGCTGGGACGACCGCGCTGCGTTATCGGACAGTAATAGAGATCGCAGCCGGATTCCAAGCCTTCCCGGGAATTCATCACGGCCCCACAACAGCTTTGGCGTGGACTTTTTCGGCCACCACGGCCACAAAACGGGCGAGTTGGCCGCCCACACCTAAACGATCTCGCGTGGATTGTGTGCCAGTTGTTATGCGGAGGGGTGCCCCTCGGTTACGGAACGTGAGAGCAGTAACGTCGGATCATGGCCGTCAACGTCGGGAACACCGGGAACGTCGAGAGCGCTGCCGCCGGCGCCTGGGAGGTGGCGGAGCGGTACGGGGAATTCTCCTGGCGTCGGGCACGGGGGCGGTCCGCGGCGCACGAGGAGCTGAGCGCGTGGATCAGCCAGGACCAGGAGCTCTGCGATCTGCTGTCGGGGTCGCTGCCGGCCGGCGGCAAACAGCAGCCGGACCTTCTGCTCGCCGCCGTCCGCTATCTCGACGGCCCGCACGCCGAGCTGGGGCCGCGCGGTGAAATGGCGTATGGCCGCTGGCGCGAGTGGACGATCCGGCACTGGGACGAGGTGCGCGCGGTGATCATGCAGCGCTCGCCCCGGACCGATGAGCCGGCCCACTGCGCGACGCTGCTGCCGCTGCTCGCCCGCCTGCCGCAGCCGCTGGCGCTGCTGGAAGTCGGCACGTCGGCGGGGCTGTGTCTGCATCCCGACCGCTATCGCTACCGGTACGAGGACGACGAGGCGGCGGGCGCGGACAGGGGTGCCCTCCCGGGAGACGCCCTCCGGGGCGACACCCTCCGGGCCGAGGCAGGAGCACCGGAGAGCCCCCTCGTGTTGAGGTGCCGTACGGGATGGACGGGCGACGAGCTGCCCGGCCCGATGCCCCGGATCGTCTGGCGGGCCGGTATCGGCCCCGATCCGCTCGACCCGGTTGCCGAACCGGACGATCTGCGCTGGCTGCAGGCGCTCGTATGGCCGGGCGACGAGGAGCGGGCGGCCCAGCTGTCCGCGGCCGTCGAGGCGGTGCGGCCGGCACCGCGGTCGCGGATGGTGCGCGGCGATCTGCTCGACGAGCTGCCCGCGCTCGCCGCCGAGGCGCCGCCCGGGGCGACGCTGGTCATCTTCCACAGCGCCGTGCTGAGCGGCCTCCCGCCCGTCCGCCGCGAGGAGTTCGCGCGTCTCGTACGGTCGCTGCTGCGCGGACGGCCCGGCGGCGGCCACTGGCTCTCCCACGAGCACCACTCCGTCCTGCCCTGGATCACCGCGCCGGCGCATCGCTCACCGCACCCGGACGATGCGCTGATGCTGACCCTCGCCCTGGACGAGCGCCCGGTCGCACTCACCGGTCCGCACGGGGAGAGCCTGCACCGGCTGCCGGGGACGGAAGGCGCCGCGGGAGGCGTGGCAGGGGACTGAGCGGACGCCCGTACGGTCCCGGGCTCCCCGTCCCCCGACGCCCTGCGCGTCCCTCCCCTACGCCCCCATCGGCCGCTGCACCGCCAACAGCGCCATATCGTCGGCCGGTGCGCCGCCGGTGTGCCGTGCGACATCCTCGACGAGGGCGTCCAGGAGGGCGTCCGGGCCCGCGAAACGACGGCCGCGCAGTCTGCCCGACGGGTGGTAGAAGCGGCCCAGCAGGTCCCTGGCCTCGGTCACCCCGTCGGTGAAGAACAGCAGCAGCGCGCCGGCCGGGAAGAACGTCTCGTCCGACCGGTCCGGCCAGCTCGCCACCTCGCTCATGCCCAGGGGCAGCGCCGGCACCGCGGGCACCAGCTCGCGCAGCCCGCCGTCCGGGGTGAGCAGCAGCGGGGACGGGTGGCCGCGGTTGAGTACCCGCAGAACGGACTGCCCGTTGGCGGGGATTTCGGCGAGGACGGCAGTGGTGAACCCCTCGAACTCGTCGAGCCCCGCGCGTCGTCCGCCCTCCCGTTGCAGCGCCCGCTCCAGCCGGCCCGCCACCGCCTCCAGCGTCGTCTCCTGCTCCGCCGCCTCGCGGAAGGCACCGATGACGATCACTGCGGCCTCCACCGCCTCCAGCCCCTTTCCGCGAACGTCGCCGACGATCAGCCGTACGCCGTGCGGGGTGTCCTGCACCGCATAGAGGTCGCCGCCGATCCGGGCATCCGCCAGCGCACCCACGTAGCGGGCGGCGACGGCGAGGCCGGCGAGCCGTTCGGGCGGCGTGGGCAGTACGGCGCGCTGGGCGGCCTCCGAGATGTCCCGTACGGATGCCAGGTGGGCATCGCTCACCCGGACGAACCGGTTGATGCCGAGGGCCAGCAGGGCGACCACGAAGACCATGGCGATCTCCGCCACCGACTCGTAGGTGTCCTCGACGACACCGCGATAGGTGACGACCCAGATCTCGCCGAGCACGGCGGCCAGGGCCGTGAGGGCGGTGGTGCGCAGGGAGGAGAGCGACGCGGCGATCAGCGGGGCGGCGCAGAAGAAAGGGGCGGCGGTGTAGCCGGCCGACGTCCCGATGCCGAAGGCGAGGCCGCCGACGAGCAGGAGGGCGGGGAGCCGGCGCACCAGGCGGCGGCCGGAGCGGGCCGGCCGGCCGCGGCCCACCTGCCGCTCCCCGTCGTCCCTGGAGGGCGCTTCGTCCTGGAGCATCCGCACCGGCCTCTTCCCACTCCTGCCCGTCCGTACGAGCACCGTGGTGGCGGCCGCGTCGGCCTCCCCAGCGTTTCCGCTACGGCGCCGGGCGGCGAATCGTCGGGGTCCGGATGGGTCACGCGGCCGGAGGCGTCACAAGCCCGCTCCCCGCAGGCCCACTTGAGAGCCGCCTGCGACCCGGCCCACGCCGAGGGCCCGGACCGCATCGGTCCGGGCCCTCGGGGCGCTGCTCAGCAGGCCGGACGGCGCTCCCGTCCGCTTCTGGTGGGCCATCAGGGGCTCGAACCCTGAACCAATGGATTAAAAGTCCACTGCTCTGCCAATTGAGCTAATGGCCCGCACCGAGCAGCATAGCCCGAGGAGCTGCCACAGCCCGAAGCCATTAGGGATCAGGCTGCCCGGCCGGCCGCCGCGGAGCCCGCCGGCGGGCCGGACGGGACGCGCGGCCCGCCCCTCAACGCGCAGGGCCCGTACGGCACTTGAGTGCGTACGGGCCCTGCGGATCAGCGTCGGTGATCAGCCGTTGCGCTTCCAGCGCGGCTTGTCGTCACGGCGGCCGGAGGAGCCGGTCGTGGCGCCACGGTGGTCGTCACGGCGGCCGTACGGACGGTCGCCGCCGGAGCGGTGGCCACCGGAGGACGGACGGCCACCGGAGCGGTCGTCACGGTTGAACGGGCGGTCGCCGCCACCGGAGCGGTAGCCGCCGGAGGACGGACGGCCACCGGAGCGGTCGTCACGGTTGAACGGGCGGCTCGGACGGTCGCCACGGTCGCGGTTGAAGCCACCACCGGAACGGTCGTCACGGTTGAAGCCACCACCGGAACGGTCGTCACGGTTGAAGCCGCCACCGGAACGGTCGTCGCGACGGTCGCGGTTGAAGCCACCACCGGAACGGTCGTCACGGTTGAAGGAACGGCCACCGGAACGGTCATCGCGACGGTCACGGTTGAAGCCGCCACCGGAACGGTCGTCACGACGGTCGCGGTTGAAGCCACCACCGGAACGGTCGTCACGGTTGAAGGAACGGCCACCGGAACGGTCATCGCGACGGTCACGGTTGAAGCCACCACCGGAACGGTCGTCACGACGGTCGCGGTTGAAGCCACCACCGGAACGGTCGTCACGACGCTCACGGCGCTCGAAGTTGCCCCGGTCGTCGCGGCGCTCGTCCGACGCACCGGCCTGGGCCGGTACGGCGGCCGCGGCGGCGACCTCGGCCTCGGCGGTCTCGGCGGCGGCGGCAAGCGCCTCGGCCGGGTCCTCGCCACGCTCACGGGCGGCGCGGGCGGTCAGCCGGTCGGCCTCCTCGCGCAGCTCGGTGGCGCGGCGCTGCAGGCGCTCCAGCTCGCTGGTGAGCTCGCTCACCTCACGCTCGACCTGCTTGGCGGTGTTGTTCGCCGACTCGGCCTGGACCTCGGTGAGCGAACGCGCACCGGTGATCCGGGCGACGTCCTCGTCGAAGGCACCGGAGCCGCCGACGATGTGGCGCGAGGCGTCCACGCCCGCGTCCTCCATCAGGCGGAAGATCTGCCGGCGCTGGTGCGGCAGCGACAGCGAGACGACGGTGCCGGACCGGCCGGCGCGGGCGGTACGGCCCGAGCGGTGCAGGTAGTCCTTGTGGTCACCGGCGGGGTCGACGTTCAGGACCAGGTCGATGCCGTCGACGTGGATACCGCGGGCGGCGACGTCGGTGGCGACCAGCGCGTTGACGTAGCCGTCCTTGAAGTCCGCGAGCACCCGGGTGCGCGCGCCCTGCGTCATGCCGCCGTGCAGCGCGTCGGCCTTCACACCGGACTCGACGAGCTGCTCGGCGATGCGGTCGGCGCCCAGCTGGGTGCGGACGAAGATGATGGTGCGGCCCTTGCGGGCGGCGATGGCGGCGGTGACCGGCGCCTTGTCCTTCGGCTTCACGACGAGGACGTGGTGGGTCATGGTCGTGACATTGCCCTGGGCGCTGTCGACCTCGTGGGTGACCGGGTTGGTCAGGTAGCGCTTGACCAGGGTGCCGATCTCGTTCTCCATGGTGGCGGAGAAGAGCATCCGCTGGCCGCCGCCGGGGATCTGGTCGAGCAGCTCGGTGACCTCGGGCAGGAAGCCCAGGTCGGACATCTGGTCGGCCTCGTCGAGGACCGCGACCTGGACGTTCTCCAGGGAGCAGGCGCCACGGTTGATGATGTCGCGCAGCCGGCCCGGGGTGGCGACGAGGACGTCGACGCCGCGCTCCAGGGCGTAGATCTGGTTGCCCATGGACGTACCGCCGCAGACGACCTTCATCTTCAGGCCGAGCACGTCGCCGTACGGCTGGAGCGCGTCCGCGACCTGCATCGCGAGCTCACGGGTCGGGGTGAGGATGATCGCGCGGGGCTTCTTCTTCTCGGTGCTGCCGCCGGCGAGCTGGGCCAGGGTCGGCAGACCGAAGGAGAGCGTCTTGCCGGAGCCGGTGCGGCCGCGGCCGAGGATGTCCTTGCCGGCCAGCGCGTCCGGAATGGTCGCGGCCTGGATCGGGAAGGGGGTGGTGACGCCGTTCTGTGCGAGCTTGCGGACGACGCCCTCGGGCAGTCCGAGGTCGGCGAAGGTGACGGTGTCGGTGGCGGCTTCCGCCGCGTCGGTCTCGGGCGCCTCGTCGGCCGCCGTCACCTCGGGAACCGTCTGCTCGTCGAGTGCGGGCATGACGGACTGCTCAGTGGAAATGGACATGCGAAATGCGAAACCTTCCGGAGTCTCGGCACGCGCCCAAACTCCGTGTGTTTCACACGACCGCCTCTATGCGGTCAGCCACGGCAAGGGAGAGAACGCGCCACGCGGCGCGCTTCTTTTCTGGCGCCGGGCAAATGGGATCAAACGATCTACCACCATACGCACTCCCGCCCCCGGATGGCAAATGACCTTCCGGCCCCCTGCCGTCCGCCCCTGACGCCCCCTGCCCGCACGAGGGCATGCGCCCTTCCGCCGTGCCCCTCCTTGATCCGCTATGCGTCGTCCTCGTACAGGTACGAGGACGACGGCGACATCGGTGCGACGGGGGACGGTCCGGAGGCCTGGGAGCTCGGCGGCGGGGGGTTGCTCGGCGGCGGGGTCGGCTGCGCGGGGGGCGTACTGGGCGGGGGTGAGGCCGGCGGGGTGACGGGGTGGTCGGGGCGGGACGGCGTCGGCTTCGGGTGCCCGGGGCGGCCGTGACCGTCGGAACCGCCGTGGGCACCGCCCGCGCCCGGCTCGGGGCCCGACGGCTGCACGGGCTGGGACGGCGTACCGGGCTCGGACGGCGTCGGCTTTGCACTCCCCGACGACTTCTCCACCTTGTCGTCGCCGTCGGCCGGGTGCCCGGCGCCGTTGTGGCCCATCCGCCGCGCTCCGCCGCCACGGCCGTCCACGGTCACCCCGCCGGGGCCGGACAGCCCGTCCCTCCCGTCGTGGCGCGCGGTACTGCCGGACGGTCTCGGTTTCTCCGGATCGCTCACGCTCATACAGCCGGCCAGCGAAGCGGCCAGCGCGGAGACGGCCACGGCCGCGGCGACGGCCCGGGAGGACATACGGCGCGCAGGCGGGCGCGACGAGGGGGCAGGGGTGGTGGACGACGACGGGGACGGTGTCGGCGTCAGGGACGAGTGGTGGCAGGGGCTCGGGCGCACGGCGGGACCTCCGGATCCGGAGCGCAGGGACAGCGGCACGGACGCCCTGCCCAACTCCCGCTCCCCACCTGAGGACACGCACGCGGCCCGGCCGATCGCACCGGCCGCGCCTTCCGGCCGGACCCGGACCCGCGCCGCCCCGTAAGACCCGGCCCCGCGGACCTGGCCGATAAGCGCCGGCCGCGGGGACCCCGCCCTCGGACAGGCCTAGCCGTAGCCGAGCGCGTGCAGCCGCTCGTCGTCGATCCCGAAGTGGTGCGCGATCTCATGAACGACCGTCACTTCGGTCTCCGCGACCACATCCTCGCGCGTGTCGCACATCCGCAGCGTCGGCCCCCGGTAGACGGTGATCCGGTCCGGCAGCACCCCCGCGTACCACTCCCCACGGTCGGTCAGCGGCGTCCCCTCGTACAGCCCGAGCAGCTCGGGATCGCCGGACGGGGGCTCGTCCTCGACGAAGATTGCCACGTTGTCCATCAGCCGGGTCAGCTCCGGCGGAATCCGGTCCAGCGCCTCGGCGACCAGTTCCTCGAACTCCTCGCGCATCATTTCCAGCACACCACCATTCTCCGCCACCCGGCCCCACGACCGATCGTCGCGGTCCGCACGCCATACCGCACCCCAACCGGAAGCCACCGCTCCCCGCTTAACGGGCACCACGGC
Organism: Streptomyces sp. NPDC048434; assembly: GCF_043200375.1. Taxonomy (NCBI): domain Bacteria; kingdom Bacillati; phylum Actinomycetota; class Actinomycetes; order Kitasatosporales; family Streptomycetaceae; genus Streptomyces; species Streptomyces sp. NPDC048434. The sequence continues at coordinate 36,433 of NZ_JBICXQ010000031.1, forward strand.
AGGGCATACGGGACCAATGGCCCGCGCCGCGCGCTCCCGGATACCGAACCCCGACACACCGCACCACCCGCTGCACCGGCTGCTCCGTACCTGGCTCAACGGCGTACCCGCACTGCCCGCAGCCGTCCGCCGCGCCTACCGCTCCCGCCGTACGTCCTCCGCTGCCACCCGCACCAGGCCGCCGCCCCTTGGCCACCCGTCACCCCCCACCCCCCTGCTCGATGACGCCCCGCGCCGCCCCCTGCGCTCCGCCCTCGGCCTGATGGCCGTCACCGCCCTCGGTGCCTGGCTGGGGCTGGCCCTGATCGGCGGCGTCCACGCCCCCGTCGGCCCCATGGACACCAGCATGGCGCTGCGCCCCTCGCTGACCGGCGGCACCAGGATCAATGTCCCGCCCCTCGGCGACCTGGAACTGAGCAGCCACTACGCACCCGTACGGCTCGATGTCGATGTCGACCGGCTGGATCCGGTCCGCTCCCGGACGCTGGTCGACCACCCCGAGAGGTTCGCCGGCCTGCAGGACGAGGTCACCCACGACGTCACCCGCGGCACCCTGGGGCTCGCGCTGCACTCCTGCGTCGCCGTGGCGTCCGGCGCAGCGGCGCTGGGGCTGGCCGTCTACCGCCGCCCGCGCCGCGCGCTGGCCGCCGGGGGTCTGGCGCTCGCCCTGCTCGCCGCCTCCGCGGGGACCGCGTACGCCACCTGGAACCCCAAGTCCGTACTGGAACCGAAGTTCTCCGGACTGCTCTCCTCGGCCCCGTCCGTGGTCGGCAACGCCCGCAACATCGTCAGCGAATTCAACGTCTACCAGAAGGAGTTGGCGCGCCTGGTCACCAACGTGACCAAGCTCTACGACGCCACCTCGACGCTGCCGGTGTACCAGCCGGACCCCACCACCATCCGGGTTCTGCATGTCTCCGACATCCACCTCAACCCGGGCAGCTGGCGGATCATCGCCTCCCTGGTGAAGCAGTACCGGATCAACGTGATCATCGACACCGGCGACACCATGGACCACGGCTCGGCCGCCGAGAACCACTTCCTGGACCCGGCCTCCGCCCTCGGCGCCCCGTACGTCTGGGTGCGCGGCAACCACGACTCACACAGCACGCAGAAGTACCTGACCGGCCGCACCCACGTCACCGTCCTCGACCACGGCAAGGTCGCCCGGGTCGCCGGCGTACGCATCGCGGGTGTCGGCGACCCGCAGTTCACTCCGGACCGCTCCGTGGTGGCGGCCGGCGACCCCGCCGAGCGCACCGCCGGCGGCCGGCTCGCCGACTCGCTGCGCACCGAGCGGCTGGCCGGCACCCCCGTCGATATCGCGCTGGCCCACAACCCCACCGCGGCGACCGAGGCGGACGGCCTGGCCCCGCTGGCGCTGGCCGGCCATATCCACCACCGCGAGAACACCACGCTCCCCCAGGGCACCCGGCTGATGGTCGAGGGCTCCACGGGCGGCGGCGGGCTGCGCGCGGTGCAGAACAAGAAGCCCGCACCGGTCGAGGCGTCGGTGCTCTATCTGGACCGGACGACGAAACGGCTGCAGGCGTGGGACGAGATCACCCTCGGCGGACTGGGCCTGTCGCGGGCCGAGGTCAGCCGCCACCTCCCCCGCGAGAACCAACCCGGCGCCACGCCCTCGCCGTCCGGCTCTCCGCACTCGGCCAGGCCCTCGTCCGGCTCGCCGTCCGGCACCCCTTCCCACCCGGCCAGGAGCCCTTCCGGCAGCCCCCGGTAAACCGTTTTGGCGAACGGTCCTCCCATCCCATATGCTTCTCACGTCCCCGACGGCGCCGGTAACGACGCCAAGGTGGCCACCAGCCCTCATCGTCTAGTGGCCCAGGACGCCGCCCTTTCAAGGCGGTAGCACGGGTTCGAATCCCGTTGGGGGCACGCATCACCGTGTGCGAGACTGGTTCACGCCGCTTTCGCACAATGCAAGGTCCTGTGGAGCAGTTTGGAGTGCTCGCCACCCTGTCAAGGTGGAGGCCGCGGGTTCAAATCCCGTCAGGACCGCTGCGGCTGGGTAGCTCAGTTGGTACGAGCGATCGCCTGAAAAGCGATAGGTCGCCGGTTCGACCCCGGCCCCAGCCACACCCATTGGAAGAAGGCCCCGATTCCTCGAATCGGGGCCTTCTTCCTATCCGGTCGGCGACGGTTTCCCGGCGCGCTCGCTCTCCGGCTTCCAGAAGATCAGCCGGGCGCCGCCGCTGATCACCCCCGTGGCCCCGAGGCCCATCGCCATCCGCACCAGCCGCACATCGCCTTCCCAGCCGTGCGGCGCGCCGAAGACCAGCCAGGCGGCGCACGCGATACCGGCGGCCATCACGGCGATACCCGCCATCTGCCGTAATCCCTTGTCCATGCGGTCATCCTCGCGCATGCGCACGGGCGTCGAAATCGCTTTTCGCCCGGCGCCCTCGCCCGCGGGCCCGCTGTCTCACGCGTCCGCGGCAGGCGCCGGCGTCGTGTCGCGGCCACCCGGGTGGCGGTGCCGCCAGACCCAGAAGACCGTGCACGAGAGCACCGACCAGCCGGCCAGCACCAGGAAGGGGAAGGCGTGCTGGTGGCCGCCGAAGTAGACGGCGGTGTGCTGGGCGTTGACCGAGCCGCCCGGAGGCAGCCAGCGGCCGACGAGGCCGAGGGCGGAGGGCAGCAGCGGCCAGGAAACCGCGCCGCCCGAGGAGGGGTTGCCCAGCAGCACCATCAGTCCCCAGGTGGGGATCATCGCCCAGCGCCCCATGAGGGCGTTGAACATCGAGAAGACCATGCCGGACGTGAACATCGTCAGCGCGAGGATCAGCCAGGACTCCATGAACGGCAGCCGCAGCGCACCCAGCCACCAGTCGACCACCGCCGCAATGGAGAAGCCCCCCAGCAGCGCATAGACCGCGGTGCAGGCGATCCGCTCGGCCGGTTCCAGGGCGCTGGCATGCACGCTGAGCTGGATCGCGCCGACGAAGCCGATGATCACCGCGGCCAGCGAGATGTAGAACAGCGCAAGCCCGCGCGGATCGCCCTTCTGCAGCGGCTTGATGTCCCGGATCCGGACGTCGACGCCGATCGCCTTGCCGACCTTCGCGCCGGACTGGGCGAGCAGCTGCGCCACCGTGGCGCCCGAGGCGCCGGACACATCCAGCTCCACGCCCTTGCCGCGGGCGCGCAGAATCGCGAACTCCTCCTGCTCGTCGACGGCCCGCCGGGCCCGGCCGTACGTGGCGTAGCCGGTCAGCTGGAGCGAAGCACTCAGCGCCTTCTCCATCCCCTGGGTGAACGCTTTCACCGGCGGGGTGTCGGGGGAGCCGACCACGGCGGTGGGGATGGACCGCGGGGTCGGATTGGCCATGGCGTAGGTGTACGAGCCGGCGAACAGCCCGGCCGCCGCGGCGACGATGAAGATCAGCACGACCGCGGGGAAGTAGGGCGACTTCTTGAAGGCCGTCCACTTCTCCGCCGGGGTCCGCGGCCCGCCGTGTGCGCCGTCCGGAGCGGGTCCACCGTCGCGCGGGCCGGAGTCCTCGGGCGGGCCGGAATCGCCGCGATGATCAGACATAGGAACACGCTAAAGCAGCGATGCCGGACATACCCGGGCAGATACCCCGTACGCGGCGGCCTCGGTGCCCGCGATCCGGCCGTGCGGGCAAATGGTTCGCCAGTCGATTACGTGAGGTGAGATCCTGGGGGACGTATGTCCAGTCAGCCTGCCTCCGCCCTGCCCGACGGCAAAGCTCCCGCCGTGTCCGGCACCTCCGCTCCCACCCTCCCCGCACTGCTGGAACGTCTGCCCGAGCTGATGCTCCGGGACCAGCAGCGGCTGGGGCGACGGCTCGACGGCGCGCGCCGGATCCGTAAGCCCGACGCCCGGACGGCCGTACTCGCCGAGATCGCCGACGGTATCGACGAGGCGGAGCTGCGGGTCGCCCAGCGGCGCGCCGCGGTGCCCCGGATCAGGTATCCGGAAGAGCTGCCGGTCAGCCAGAAGAAGGACGTGATCCTCGCCGCGATCCGCGACCACCAGGTCGTGATCGTCGCCGGTGAGACCGGCTCCGGCAAGACGACGCAGATCCCCAAGATCTGTCTGGAGCTCGGCCGCGGAATCCGGGGGCTGATCGGGCACACCCAGCCCCGCCGGATCGCGGCCCGTACGGTCGCCGAGCGGGTGGCCGAGGAGCTCGCGACCCCGCTGGGCGAGGCGGTCGGCTGGAAGGTCCGCTTCACCGACCAGGTCGGCGGCGACACCCTCGTCAAGCTGATGACGGACGGCATTCTGCTCGCCGAGATCCAGACGGACCGCGAGCTGCGCCAGTACGACACGATCATCATCGACGAGGCGCACGAGCGCAGCCTCAACATCGACTTCATCCTCGGCTACCTGGCCCAGCTGCTGCCCCGGCGCCCGGACCTGAAGGTCGTGATCACGTCCGCGACCATCGACCCGGAGCGGTTCGCGCGGCACTTCGGCACCTTCGCCGCCGTGGCGGCGACGGACGACGAGGGTGCTCCGGGTCCGTCGGGCGCCTCCGGGGGCGAGGACGGGGCGAAGCCGAGTGCCCCGATCGTCGAGGTCTCCGGCCGTACGTATCCGGTGGAGGTGCGCTATCGCCCGCTGCTGGAAGAGGGCGGCCAGGACTCCGACCGCGACCAGATCACCGCGATTTGCGACGCCGTGGACGAGCTGCAGTCGGCAGGCCCCGGCGACATCCTGGTCTTCCTCTCCGGCGAGCGGGAGATCCGCGACACCGCGGACGCACTCAACAAGAAGGCCCTGCCGTTCACCGAGGTCCTCCCCCTGTACGCGCGGCTCTCGCACGCCGAGCAGCACCGCGTCTTCCAGCGGCACACGGGCAGACGGATCGTGCTGGCCACGAACGTCGCCGAGACCTCGCTGACCGTCCCGGGCATCCGGTACGTCATCGACCCGGGCATGGCCCGTATCTCCCGCTACAGCTACCGCACCAAGGTCCAGCGGCTGCCGATCGAGCCGGTCTCGCAGGCCAGCGCCAATCAGCGCAAGGGCCGCTGCGGCCGTACCAGCGACGGCATCTGCATCCGCCTCTACTCCGAGGACGACTTCCTCTCCCGTCCCGAGTTCACGGACGCCGAGATCCTCCGTACGAACCTCGCCTCCGTCATCCTGCAGATGACCGCGGCCGGCCTGGGCGACATCGAGAAGTTCCCGTTCATCGACCCGCCGGACCGCCGCAACATCAAGGACGGCGTCGATCTGCTGAGCGAGCTCGGGGCGCTCGACGCCCGGCAGAAGGACCCCAAGAAGCGCCTGACCCCGCTCGGCCGCAAGCTCTCCCAGCTGCCGGTCGACCCGCGGCTGGCACGGATGGTGCTGGAGGCCGACCGCAACGGCTGTGTCCGCGAGGTCATGGTCATCGCGGCGGCGCTGTCCATCCAGGACCCGCGCGAGCGGCCCGCCGACAAACAGCAGCAGGCCGATCAGCAGCACGCCCGCTTCAGGGACGAGACCTCCGACTTCCTCGCCTTCCTCAACCTCTGGCGCTACATCCGCGAGCAGCAGAAGGAGCTGTCCTCCTCCGCCTTCCGCCGGATGTGCCGGAGCGAGTTCCTGAATTACCTGCGGATACGTGAGTGGCAGGACATCTACTCCCAGCTGCGTTCGGTCGCCAAGACCATGGGCATTCACCTCAGCGAGGAGGATGCGGCGCCGGACCATATCCACACCTCCCTGCTTTCCGGTTTGCTCTCGCACATTGGCATCAAGGACACGGACGCCAAGAACGAATATCTGGGCGCCCGCAGCGCCAAGTTCGCGGTGTTCCCCGGCTCCGCGCTCTTCAAGAAGCCACCGCGCTGGGTGATGTCCGCCGAGCTGGTCGAGACGTCCCGCCTGTGGGCGCGGGTGAATGCGAAGATCGAGCCGGAGTGGATCGAGCCGCTCGCCCAGCATCTGGTGAAGCGGACGTACAGCGAGCCGCACTGGGAACAGAAGATGGCCGCGGTGATGGCGTACGAGCGGGTGACGCTCTACGGCGTCCCGATCGTCGCCCAGCGCAAGATCGCCTACGGCCGTATCGACCCGGAGACTTCGCGGGATCTGTTCATCCGCAACGCCCTGGTCGAGGGCGACTGGCGCACCCATCACCAGTTCTTCCATGACAACCGCAAACTTCTCGGCGAGGTCGAGGAGTTGGAGCACCGCGCCCGGCGCCGCGACATTCTCGTGGACGACGAGACCCTCTTCGACTTCTATGACCAGCGCATTCCGGCCGATGTGGTCTCCGGTGCGCATTTCGACGCCTGGTGGAAGAAGCAGCACCGGGAAGAGCCGGAGCTGCTGAACTTCGAGCACTCGATGCTCATCAATGAATCCGCCGAGGCCGTCACGAAGGACGACTATCCGGATTCCTGGCGGCAGGGAAAGCTGAAGTTCAAGGTCACCTACCAGTTCGAGCCCGGCGCCGACGCGGACGGCGTGACCGTCCACATCCCCCTCCAGGTCCTCAACCAGGTCTCCTCCGAGGGCTTCGACTGGCAGATCCCCGGCCTGCGCGAACAGCTGGTGACGGAGCTGATCCGGTCACTTCCCAAGCCGATCCGCCGTAACTACGTCCCCGCGCCGAACTTCGCGGCCCGCTTCCTGGACTCCACGGTCCCCCTGCAGGGCGCCCTGACGACGTCTCTGGCCGCGGGGCTGCAGCGGATGGTGGGCGTACCGGTCGACGCCGCCGACTTCGACCCGGACAAGATCCCCGACCACCTCAGGATCACCTTCCGGGTGGTCGACGAGCGCCGTCACAAGCTCGCCGAGGACAAGGACCTGGAGGCGCTGCGGCTGAAGCTCAAACCGAAGACCAGGGCGGCCATCTCCAAGGCCTTCGAGCAGGCCGCCGACCGGCCCGCCGGGGACCGCAAGGGCGGCGCGGGCGACGGACCGGCGCCGGCCGGCCCGGAGCAGCGGACCGGGCTGACGTCGTGGACGATCGGCACCCTGGCGCGCACCTTCGAGACCCGGCGCGGGGGCCAGCCGCTGAAGGCCTACCCGGCGCTGGTCGACGAGGGCAGCAGCGTCGCCGTACGCCTCTTCGACACCGAGGCCGAGCAGCTCACGGCGATGTGGGCGGGCACCCGCCGGCTCATCCTGCTCAACATCCCGTCCAATCCGGCCAAGTTCGCGCAGGGCAAGCTCAGCAATCAGCAGAAGCTGGCGCTGTCCCGTAATCCGCACGGCTCCATCACGGCGCTCTTCGAGGACTGTGTGACCGCCGCCGCCGACCGCCTGATCGCGGCCCGGGGCGGTCCGGCGTGGGACGAGGAGTCCTTCCGGAAGCTGTTCGACGCGGTCCGCACCGACCTGGTGGACGTCACGCTCAGGACCATCCAGCAGGTCCAGGAGGTGCTGGCCGCCTGGCAGGCGTGCGAGCGCCGGCTGAAGGAGACGACGTTCCCCTCCCTGCTGCCGTCGCTCGCGGACGTCAAGGAGCAGCTGGCGGCGCTGATCAAGCCGGGCTTCGTCACGGCGCACGGCGCCAAGCGGCTGCCGGACCTGATGCGCTATCTGGTGGCCGCCGACCGCCGGCTGCAGCAGCTGCCCACCCACGCCGAGCGGGACCGCACCCGTATGGCGAAGGTGAAGGAGATGCAGGACGAATACGCCTGGCTGCTGGAGCAGTTCCCGCAGGGCCGCCCGGTACCGGCCGCGGCCCTGGAGATCCGCTGGATGATCGAGGAGCTCCGGGTGAGCTACTTCGCGCATGCTCTGGGCACCGCGTATCCGGTCTCCGACAAGCGCATCGTGAAGGCCGTGGACGCCGCCGCGCCGTAGGAACCAGGGCTGCCGGTATCGAGTTCGACCGCACCCCCTGACCTGCTGTACAGTCTTGCTTCGCAGCCCGCCGCAAGCGGAAAGCGAAACGCAAGGTCCTGTGGAGCAGCTTGGAGTGCTCGCCACCCTGTCAAGGTGGAGGCCGCGGGTTCAAATCCCGTCAGGACCGCATTTTTACGGCCCGCATCCTTCTCGGATGCGGGCCGTACTGCTGTTCCGGACCGCCCGCATCCCACCGCGCGGCCGGCCCCGGACACCGCACATCCCGTCAGGACACTCCCGTACGGCCCGCATCGCGAACCGGTGCGGGCCGTGCCGCTTGCCCCGCCCGCACCGCGAGCCGTTGGGGGTCGTACCGCTTCCCCTGCTCGTACCGCGGGCCGATGCGAACACCTCTCCGCCCCTCCCCCTGGCGGACCGGTTGGCTGTACCGCCGCGCTCCGCTCGCGGCCCCACCGAACGCGGGCCGTACCTCTGTCCACATCCGCCCCCACCGAATGCGGTGCGTAGCCGGTTTGCTGCCCGCCGTATTGACGGCGGCACGTACCGCCGGTACTCACTGAGGGAGGGCACGGGGGCCGGGGAGGTATGCACCATGACGACTGCGGTACGACACGAGACCAGGGCGTTGCTGCGGGCTCATCTGTCGGCGGCCACGGGCTATCGCCATCTGACGCGGCACTGCCCCATCTGCCACCAGCTGCTGCGGCTCGCCATGGAGCCGCACACGGCCCGCTCCGGGGATCCGGCGGCCGCGTCCGCCACCGTCCCGCCTTCGGCTGCCTGTGAGCCGCCGGCGGCCGAGGACGGAAGTCCCGCGATCCGATGACCAACGACGGATGTGCCACCGCCTGCGCGGCGGCAGGCTGTTGGGCGTGGCGGGGGGAAGTTCTCTACCGCAGCGGACGTATCGTCTTCAAGCGCCGCGTAGTGTGACGGGTGTCACCGAACAAGTTTGGCGGGATGTGGAACTTACACCCCCCATACAACCGGTCAATTTAATATGTGCAATTGCACTACCTGTGAACGGGTCAGTAACGAGCCCACAGGGTCCGCGCACAAAGGCCCCCACAGGACCCGTGAAGGCACCGTGACCGGCATCCGGAGGGGTGTCGGCGCCGGGGCGACCCGACCGCTCTGACGAGCCCTGAAGCGGGCGCACACAAAAAGATCGCGCTGGACCCGGCGGAGTCCAGCGCGATCGATGACGTACCCAGATGGAGCGGGTGTGGGGCCTGTTGGGGCAGGCGCCGCGTCGTATGAAGCTGTGTGAAGCATGGTGAAGCAGGTCGAGCCAGGGGTGCAAAGCAGGCATTTTCGGGTTGGGGGCCCCGAAAACGGCCTGGTTATGCGGTTATTCAGGCCTCGCTGCGCTGCTGCGGGATACCCGCGAGCAGTGCGCGGACCTCAGCCTCGCGGTAACGCCGATGCCCTCCGAGCGTGCGGATGGACGTGAGCTTGCCTGCCTTGGCCCAGCGAGTCACCGTCTTCGGGTCCACGCGGAACATCGTGGCGACCTCGGCAGGGGTAAGCAGCGGCTCGGCGTCAGGGGTGCGAGCGGTCATGAGCGGCCTCCTCGGGAGAACCGAACCATCACGGTTCTTTCCTCTAAATTCTGCACCTTGACCCACGTTGCCCGAAATGGCGGACGCGGGCCGAGTCGGTTATAGGACGAACGGCTTGTCCTCGGCACTACAACTACACCATCTGTCCAGCCACGTCGGCCAAACCGATGGAATTGCCCTCTCAGGTGTTCAACCTCGACGGAAGCCGATGGACCGTGTCATAGCGGACAGTCACCCGTCCGTGACGATCAGTCACAACGTGATCAGCCGCCACGAGACCCCTCAAGGACCGCAATACCGATCTATCCGCCCTTAGTTGGACGGAAGGAGCCCACCTCGGGCTCCTTGTCCTATTTTGGCACGAGGGTATGGCTTGGGAGCAAGACCCGATGTCAGTGCTTTAGGTCACGCTTGAGGCAATCGCCCGGATCAGGGCCTACGTCCCCTACCGTCCGACCACCGAAAAGCGGACACAAAGCTTCCGCTCAGTAAACCTCTGCCACCGCGTCGCCGCTCAGCTGGAGAACTGACGTTCTCGCACCGCACGCCACCGCTGGGAAAGCTTCTCGTACGCGACCCCGGCCCGCTCGCCGTCCCCGTCGCGCAGCGCCGCCAGCCCCTCCGCCACCTCGGCGGCGGAACGGTCCTCGGCGAGCTGCTCCTCGGGCACCGCGTGCACCAGCCCTCCGTAGTCCAGCTCCACGAGCGAGCGCGGATGGAATTCCTCGAGCCAGCGCCCCACATCTACCAGGCCGTCGATCAGCAGCCCCTCTTCCAGGGCGTCCCGCAGCGTGCGCAGCCCCCGTGCGACCCGTCGCCGCGCCTGCACCATGGGCGTCCGGTAACGCAGTACAGGGGCCTGGTCACCCTTCGTGTACTCCCGCTCGTCGTCGTCGAACAGCACGAACCAGCGGACCGGGACGTGCCAGGCCGCCCCGCGGATCCAGGGCCTGGCGTCCGGGTTGCGCTCCCGCCACCGCTCGTAGTCGGTGGCCGCCTGCAGACGCACCACCGGGGGCAGCGCCACATCCAGTACCGACGCCGGCAGCAGCTCGTCCAGCGCCTCCAGGGCCTGCCAGCCGCGCAGCCGGGTGCGCCACGGACAGACGCATGTCACCTCGTTCACGACGGCGATGAAGGCGTCCGCACTCTCATGGACCGGCACCGGCGCCGGTGGGGTCGCCAGCAGATCGGCCAGCGCCCGGCGCTGCTCGTCCTGGGCGGTGGGGGTGTCCTCCCGTTTGGCATAGCGCGCCCAGTGACTGCGCTCCGGCTCGGGAAACGCAGCCAGCGGCTCGTAGACCCGTAGATATGCCATGTACGGGACCTTCACCGACGACGCCAGGGCCACGCCCGCTCCTTCAAAGGGGAAATCCACCGCCGGGAGATCCCGAGGGCCCCCGCCGGCCTGCGATACGACCAGATCGTCCCATGCCCGTCCCCCGGGAGAGGGTGATCCTGGGCACCCGACCGATCAACCGGCCCGGCAGGTCTTACGCTCTTTTCAACCGGCCCTCCCCACCCGTAGGAGGGCATCCTTCGCGACTTATGGGAGTCACCACAGTGACTGACGTACGTCCGGCCCACGCCGGCACCGACGGCGGCGTTCTGCACACCCTGTTCCGGTCGGAGCAGGGGGGCCATGAGCAGGTGGCTCTCTGCCAGGACCGCGCCAGCGGCCTGAAGGCCGTGATCGCCATCCACAGCACCGCCCTGGGCCCCGCGCTCGGTGGCACGCGCTTCCATGCCTACGCCTCCGAGGAGGAGGCCGTGCTGGACGCCCTGAACCTGTCGCGCGGCATGTCCTACAAGAACGCCCTCGCCGGGCTGGACCACGGCGGCGGCAAGGCCGTGATCATCGGTGACCCCGATCTGATCAAGACCGAGGAACTCCTGCTCGCCTACGGCCGGTTCGTGGGCTCGCTCGGCGGCCGCTATGTCACCGCCTGCGATGTCGGTACGTACGTCGCCGACATGGACGTCATCGCCCGTACGAACAAGTGGACCACCGGCCGCTCCCCCCAGAACGGCGGCGCCGGCGACTCCTCGGTCCTGACCGCCTACGGCGTCTTCCAGGGCATGCGCGCCTCGGCCCAGCACGCCTGGGGCGACCCGACGCTGCGCGGCCGCAAGGTCGGCATCGCGGGTGTCGGCAAGGTCGGCCACCTCCTCGTCGAGCATCTCCTCAACGACGGCGCCGAGGTCGTGATCACGGACGTCCGGGCCGACTCCATGGAGCGGGTCCGCGCCAAGTACCCGCAGGTCACGGCAGTCGCGGGCACCGAGGCGCTGATCCGCACCGAGGGCTTGGACGTATATGCGCCGTGCGCGCTGGGCGGTGCGCTGAGTGATGAGTCGCTGCCGGTGCTGACCGCGAAGGTGGTGTGCGGCGCGGCCAACAACCAGCTCGCCCACCCCGGCGTCGAGAAGGATCTGTCCGACCGCGGCATCCTTTACGCCCCCGACTACGTCGTGAACGCCGGCGGTGTCATCCAGGTGGCCGATGAGCTGCACGGCTTCGACTTCGACCGCTGCAAGACCAAGGCAGCGAAGATCTTCGACACCACCCTGGCGATATTCGCTCGCGCGAAGGTCGACGGCATTCCGCCCGCCGCGGCCGCCGACCGTCTGGCCGAACAGCGCATGGCGGAGGCGCGGCACGCCTGACCCAGGCCGGAAATGCGGCCTTGTCAGCCGGAAATGCAGCCTTGCGCGGCCCGCCACGGGCGGTCGGGGGAGACTTCCCTCACCACCCGTCGGCGGGTCGCCGTACAGGACAGGTTAAAATCGCAGTTGACCAGCGGGGACGGGGCGCCTTGCAGGTCGTGCCGAGCGGCGGGTGATGCGGGCGACGTACCGTATGGCCGCGGAAGCAGGTACCGTTAAAGCCCTACGGGCCGGTCTCTCTGTCGAGAGCCCGCTCTGATCCATGAACGCGTGTCAAGACTCTGGGGCCATCGAGCCCCGTCATTGAGGGGGTCGACCCATGGGGCGCGGCCGGGCCAAGGCCAAGCAGACAAAGGTCGCCCGCCAGCTGAAGTACAGCAGCGGTGGGACGGATCTCTCACGACTGGCCGACGAGCTGGGTGCATCACCGTCGAACCAGCAGCCTCCGAACGCAGAGCCGTTCGAGGAGGACGAGGACGACGACCCGTACGCACGGTACGCAGATCTGTACAACGGCGACGACGACGAAGAGGACGAGGGCGACTCGTCCCAGCAACGTCGTCGCGCTTGACCACTCTGCGCGCTCGCGGCACCCATAACAGCATTACGGACCCGGTCCTGGGCATCACCCGGACCGGGTTCTGTGCTGCCCGGATGGCCGCGGGGGCGCCGGCCGCAAGGACGGCTGCCGGACAGGGGAGCACTCCCCCGGCCGGCACCGGGGGCACTCCCGCCCATGGCCCGTTCAGGGCCATGGGGCAGGTCCGTCCGCTCAGCTCGCGTAGTCACCGGTCAGGGTCACTGCCTCTGCACGGTCACCACGGTCGGTGATCTCGCCGCTGACCCAGGCGTCCACGCCGCGGTCGGCCAGCGTGGTCAGGGCGGCCTCCACCGACCCCTGCGGGACGACGGCGATCATGCCGACGCCCATGTTCAGGGTCTTCTCCAGCTCCAGGCGGTCGACCGAGCCGACCGAGCCGACCAGGTCGAACACCGGGCCCGGCGTCCAGGTGGCGCGGTCGACGGTGGCGTGCAGGCCCTCCGGGATGACCCGGGCGAGGTTGTTGGCCAGGCCGCCGCCGGTGATGTGCGAGAAGGCGTGCACCTCGGTCGTACGGGTCAGCGCCAGGCAGTCCAGCGAGTAGATCTTGGTGGGCTCCAGGAGCTCTTCGCCGAGCGTGCGGCCGAACTCCGGGATGTCCCGGTCCAGGGCCATTCCCGCGCGGTCGAACAGCACATGGCGGACCAGCGAGTACCCGTTCGAGTGAAGCCCGGAGGACGCCATCGCGATCACCGCGTCGCCCGTACGGATACGGTCCGCGCCCAGCACCCGGTCGGCCTCGACGACGCCCGTGCCGGCACCGGCGACATCGAACTCGTCCGCGCCCAGCAGCCCCGGGTGCTCCGCGGTCTCGCCGCCGACCAGCGCGCAGCCGGCCAGCACACAGCCCTCGGCGATGCCCTTGACGATCGCGGCGACCCGCTCGGGGTAGACCTTGCCGACGCAGATGTAGTCGGTCATGAACAGCGGCTCGGCGCCGCAGACGACCAGGTCGTCGACGACCATGCCGACGAGGTCGTGGCCGATGCTGTCGTAGACGCCCATCTTGCGGGCGATGTCGACCTTCGTGCCGACCCCGTCGGTCGCGGAGGCCAGCAGCGGGCGCTCGTACCGCTTGAGGGCGGAGGCGTCGAAGAGGCCGGCGAAACCGCCCAGGCCGCCGACGACCTCGGGGCGGGTGGCCTTCTTCACCCACTCCTTCATCAGGTCCACGGCGCGGTCGCCGGCTTCGATGTCGACGCCCGCGCTCGCGTAGCTGGCACCAGTGGTCTCTGACATGACGGAGAACTTTCGTGTCGGGTGGGGACGAGCTCTACGGGCGACGCAGCGCGTCGGCTCCGCCGATCCCGGCGGTGAGCGTCTGGACGCCGTCCACGTCGGACGTGGCCCCGCTCGCGGTCTCCGACTCCAGGAGGTGCTTGCCCAGCAGCCCCGGGTCGGGCAGGTCCATCGGGTACTCGCCGTCGAAGCAGGCGCGGCACAGGTTCGGCTTGGCGATCGTGGTCGCCTCGATCATGCCGTCGATGGAGATGTACGCGAGCGAATCGGCGCCCAGCGACTTGCCGATCTCCTCCACGCTCAGCCCGTTGGCGATCAGCTCCGCGCGGGTGGCGAAGTCGATGCCGAAGAAGCACGGCCACTTGATCGGCGGGGACGAGATCCGGATGTGGACCTCGAGAGCGCCGGCCTCGCGCAGCATCCGGACCAGGGCGCGCTGGGTGTTGCCGCGGACGATCGAGTCGTCGACGACCACCAGGCGCTTGCCGCGGATGACTTCCTTGAGCGGGTTGAGCTTGAGACGGATACCGAGCTGGCGGATGGTCTGCGAGGGCTGGATGAAGGTCCGGCCGACGTAGGAGTTCTTGACCAGGCCGGAGCCGTAGGGGATGCCACTGGCCTCGGCGTATCCGACGGCGGCGGGAGTACCGGACTCCGGCGTCGCTATCACCAGGTCGGCATCGGCCGGCGCCTCGGCGGCCAGCTTGCGGCCCATCTCCACACGGGAGAGGTACACATTGCGGCCGGCGATGTCGGTGTCCGGGCGGGCGAGGTAGACGTACTCGAAGACACAGCCCTTGGGACGGGCCTCGGCGAAGCGGCTGCTGCGCAGACCGTTCTCGTCGATCGCGACCATCTCACCGGGCTCGATCTCCCGGATGAAGCTGGCGCCGCAGATGTCGAGGGCGGCGGTCTCGGAGGCCACCACCCAGCCGCGCTCCAGGCGTCCGAGGACCAGCGGGCGGATGCCCTGCGGGTCGCGGGCGGTGTAGAGCGTGTGCTCGTCCATGAAGCAGAGCGAGAAGGCGCCCTTGACCTGCGGCAGGACGCGGGGTGCGGCCTCCTCGACGGTCAGCGGCTTGCCGTCCTCGTCGACCTGGCCGGCCAGCAGCGCCGTGACCAGGTCGGTGTCATTGGTGGCCGCGACCTGGGTCGCCCGGCCGCCCTCGCGGGGCAGCGCGGCGACCAGATCCGCCAGCTCCGCGGTGTTGACCAGGTTGCCGTTGTGGCCGAGCGCGATCGAGCCGTGCGCGGTCGCACGGAACGTCGGCTGGGCGTTCTCCCACACCGAGGCACCGGTGGTGGAGTAGCGGGCATGGCCCACGGCGATATGGCCCTGGAGGGAACCGAGCGAAGTCTCGTCGAAGACCTGGGAAACCAGGCCCATGTCCTTGAAAACGAGGATCTGGGAGCCGTTGCTCACCGCGATGCCCGCGGACTCTTGTCCACGGTGCTGCAGCGCATACAGTCCGAAATAGGCGAGTTTGGCGACCTCTTCACCCGGAGCCCAGACACCGAAGACGCCGCAAGCGTCCTGGGGGCCCTTCTCACCGGGGAGCAGGTCGTGGCTGAGTCGTCCGTCACCACGTGGCACGGCACCGAGTCTAGGGCAGGTCGCGCATTCATCCGAACCGGGGATGCCCGCATACCTGGATGAGTGCATGAACGACGCGTTGAGCGTGCGGGACGTGGTCACGGCCGGTGCGTCGGGAATTCTGCCTCCGCAGGCCGCTGAACGGCCGCGTTCCGCGGCTCAGCCGATCTTGCGCTCGCCTCGCTGAGCTGCGGCTTCCGCACACCGTGGCGGATTTCCGGGTTCCGCTTCCCGCTCCTTCGGGGGCAGCTCGACATGGGCCCTTTGCTCTCTTTATGACGCTTGTCATCAAGGTGGGCGGTACCGCCGGTGTGAGATACGCGACGCACTCCCCGCCCGCCTGCCGTCCACCTCCGCTCACCGGCCGTGGACCGCGCGCCCCTCGCCGCCGCGCCCGCGCCCGTGGCCTCAGCTCAGCACGGGCAGATACCCGCCGATGTCGGCCCGCTCCCCGCTGGCGCTGACCGTCGCCGCGTCCAGTGCCTCGGCCCATGGCGTACGGCCGGCGGCCAGCCGGATCCACGTCAGCGGGTCGGTCTCGACGACATTCGGCGGGGTGCCGCGGGTGTGTCTGGGGCCCTCGACGCACTGCACCACGGCGAACGGCGGCACCCGGACCTCGACCGAGTTGCCGGGCGCCTTGGCGGCCAGCGCATCGGCCAGCAGCCGGGTGGTGGCGGCCAGGGCCTGGCGGTCGTACGGGATCTGCAGACCGGTCGCCGCCGCCAGATCGTCGCTGTGCACCACGAGTTCGACACAGCGGGTGACCAGGTAGTCGGTCAGCCGCATCGCACCTGGCCGGGCGGCCAGCACCCGGTCGTCGGATTCCGGCGGGAGGATCCGGGCGAACTCCTCGGCGGTGCGCTCCAGCAGCTCCACCGGGTCGTGAGCGGCGGCCAGGGCCCGGGTGCGGTCGTCGACGGAGGAGGCGAGCGGGGCGGCGACGGACGGCCAGTCCACCAGGGCGGCCTCGGCTCGCGACGGGGCCGGCTGCTCAAGACTGCGCGCCACACTGCCGACCGTCATGGACAGATGCGCCACCAGCTCGCGCACCGTCCAGTCACCGAGCCGGGTCGGCAGCGCGAACTGCTCCGGCGCAAGACCGCTTACGGCCTCCCGGACGTGCGCGAGCTGGGCCGTGACGGCAGCACGGGTCTTCGTTGCGTCGTACTGGCGGGCGCGCGGCTTCCGGGTGGCAGGAGGCATGACGATCAGCCTAGGCGGCGCCTCTGACAACGAGCCCGGGATACCGGCGAGAACGAGACCGGGATGCCGGCGCCGGGCCGCCCCACGCGGCCCCGGCCCGGCCTCACCCGCTCCTCGCTCAAGCGGGCGGGGGCCCTCAGCTCGCGGGCGTCTCCGCCGGCGCCTCGGTGTCGAAGAGCTCGCCGTTGGGCGGGACACCGATCCCCCGCCAGGTGAAGGGGACACCGTCGGCGGCCTCCGGGTCCGCGCCGTCCATGAGCTGGAAGTGGACGTGCGGCTCCGAGCTGTTGCCGGAGTCCCCGCACTGGCCGAGCTGCTGCCCGGCCCGTACCCGGTCGCCGGTGCGGACGGTGAGCGAGCCGCGCCGGACATGGGCGTAGAGCGCGTACGTCCCGTCGCCCAGGTCGAGGATCACGTGGTTGCCGATGACCCGGCGGGCGCCCCCCAGTACACGGGCCGGCCCCTCGATGGCGAGCAGGTAGACCGCCGCGGGCCACGAGGTGCGGCTGAGGTGGTCGCGCTGACGGTCGTCGGCCCGTACGACGGTGGCATCGGCGACGGCGAGCAGCGGCGCGCCGAAGGCCGGGAAGGCTTCGTTGCGGCGGACCAGGGGCCACCAGCCGAAACCGGGGCGGGAGTGGGGCTCGGGTTCCGCCACGATGTCGATGGCGTAGGCCTGTCCGTACGCCCGGGTGCCGTGACTGGGGACCTTGTCGGCGGGGCTGTTGAGGGCCTTCCAGCGGCCGGTGACCGGCGCGGCGACCTCCACCGGCTCGGGGGCGGCGCCTGCCGGACCCTTCGCCTCCGCGCGCGCCGCACGGCGGTTCATGTCCAGGCGGAGCAGCAGCCAGAGGCCGAGCGGGACCCAGCCCCACCAGTACGGAATGTCGACGAAGAAGCTCGCCACGATCACCGCGAAGAAGGCGAACAAGCAGAGGCGAGCGGCCTGTTCGGAGAGTTTCCGCATGGATATGGACTTCATTCCTGTCCCCCTGAGATCGGCCGGGCGTCAGCGCCCGGCGGCGGTCAGCATCACCAGCAGCGGTACGACGCGGTGGGCCGGTACCTCGTAGCGGCCACGGGCGGCCGCGTGCAGCCAGCCGGCGGCGGTGAGCTGCCGGAGATGGTGGTAGATCTGGCCGGTCGTGCCCGTATCGTCCAGCTCGGTGAGTTCGGCGGCGGTGCTGCGGCCGCCGAGGATCTCGCGCAGCAGCCGCAGCCGTACGGGCCGGCCGAGCGCCGCGAACGGCTCGGCGGCTGCCGCCCAGTCGGCGTCCAGCACGGTGTCGGTGGCCAGTCCGTACTGCCACTCGTAGCGCTGTCCGGCCGGTGTCCGTACGGCGCCGGTGAAGAGCACTCCGCCGTTGTCGGCGCCCAGCTCGGCGAGCTGGGCCTGCAGGCCGTGCAGGGCCCACAGGTCGTCGTCGGGCTCGCGCTCGGGCGGACGGGCGGCCGGACCGGCGGACCGCTCCAGAGCGGCCAGCCGTCGTTCCAGCTCGGCCACCCGCTGTTCGAGATCCATGGCGAGAGATTACGTAATTACGTAATTGCAGGCAAGGGCTCACCAGGAGGCCGGTGTGCGGAAGCCCCGGAAACAGCCGAAGCGGCCCGCCGGACGTACCGGCGGGCCGCTTCGGCTCAGGCTTCCCGGGTCATGGCCCGGAGGAGTTGACTACGCGATCAGCCCCGGGATCGTCGCCTCGTGCGCGTCCTTCAGCTCGCTCAGCGGGAGGCTGAACTGCCCCTGGACGTCGATCTCGTCGCCGTCGATCACACCGATCCGGGTGGCCGGCAGCCCCCGCGCACCGCACATGTCGGTGAAGCGGAGCTCCTCGCTGCGCGGCACGGCCACGACCGCCCGGCCCGCCGACTCGGAGAAGAGCAGCACGAACGGGTCCAGCCCGTCGGGAACGACGAGGCGCGCACCCTTGCCGCCGCGCAGGCAGGACTCCACCAGGGCCTGGATCAGACCGCCGTCGGAGAGGTCGTGCGCGGCGTCGACCATGCCGTCGCGCGAGGCGGAGATCAGCACATCGGCCAGCAGCCGCTCGCGCTCCAGGTCCACCTTCGGCGGCAGACCACCGAGGTGATCGTGCACGACCTGCGACCACGCCGAGCCGCCCAGCTCCTCCCGGGTGTCACCCAGGAGGTAGATCAGCTGGCCCTCGTCCGCGAACGCGATCGGGGTACGGCGGTTCACATCGTCGATGACGCCGAGCACCGCGACGACCGGGGTCGGGTGGATCGCCACCTCGCCGGTCTGGTTGTAGAGCGACACATTGCCGCCGGTGACCGGCGTACCGAGGGTCTGGCAGGCGTCGGCGAGACCGCGGGTGGCCTCGGCGAACTGCCACATCACCGCCGGGTCCTCGGGCGAACCGAAGTTCAGGCAGTCGGAGACGGCCAGCGGCTTGGCGCCGGAGGCGGCGACATTGCGGTACGCCTCGGCCAGCGCCAGCTGCGCGCCCGCGTACGGGTCGAGCTTGGCGTAGCGCCCGTTGCCGTCCGTGGCGAGCGCGACACCGAGGTTGCTGTCCTCGTCGATGCGGACCATGCCGGCGTCCTCCGGCTGCGCGAGGACGGTGTTGCCCTGCACGAACCGGTCGTACTGGTCGGTGATCCACGCCTTGGAGGCCTGGTTGGGCGAGGCCACCAGCTTCAGGACCTGCGCGCGCAGCTCGTCCGCGCCCGTCGGGCGGGGCAGCTTGGCCGCGTCGTCGGCCTGGAGGGCGTCCTGCCACTCGGGCCGGGCGTACGGGCGCTCGTAGACCGGGCCTTCGTGGGCGACGGTGCGCGGCGGTACGTCCACGATCTGCTCGCCGTGCCAGAAGATCTCCAGCTGCGAGCCGTCCGTCACCTCACCGATGACGGTCGCGATGACGTCCCACTTCTCGCAGATCTCCAGGAAGCGGTCGACCTTCCCGGGCTCGACGATCGCGCACATCCGCTCCTGCGACTCGCTCATGAGGATTTCCTCGGGCGAGAGGGAGGAGTCACGCAGCGGCACGGTGTCCAGCTCGACGCGCATACCGCCGGAGCCGGCCGAGGCCAGCTCGCTGGTGGCGCAGGACAGCCCGGCGCCGCCGAGGTCCTGAATGCCGTCGACCAGGTCTTCCTTGAAGATCTCCAGGGTGCACTCGATGAGCAGCTTCTCCTGGAAGGGGTCACCGACCTGGACGGCGGGGCGCTTGGTGGGCTTGGTGTCGTCGAAGGTCTCCGAGGCCAGCACGGAGACGCCGCCGATGCCGTCGCCGCCGGTGCGGGCGCCGTAGAGGATGACCTTGTTGCCCGCGCCGGACGCCTTGGCGAGGTGGATGTCCTCGTGCTTCATGACGCCGATGCAACCGGCGTTGACCAGCGGGTTGCCCTGGTAGCAGGCGTCGAAGACGACCTCACCACCGATGTTGGGCAGGCCCAGGCAGTTGCCGTAACCGCCGATGCCGGCCACCACGCCCGGCAGGACGCGCTTGGTGTCGGGGTGGTCGGCGGCGCCGAAGCGCAGCGGGTCCACGACGGCGACGGGGCGGGCGCCCATCGCGAGGATGTCGCGGACGATTCCGCCGACGCCGGTGGCCGCGCCCTGGTAGGGCTCGATGTACGAGGGGTGGTTGTGGGACTCCACCTTGAAGGTGACGGCGTAGCCCTGGCCGACGTCGACGACACCGGCGTTCTCGCCGATGCCGACGAGCAGCGCGTCGTTCTCGGGGGCCTTCTCGCCGAACTGCTTCAGATGGACCTTGCTGCTCTTGTAGGAGCAGTGCTCGGACCACATGACCGAGTACATGGCGAGTTCGGCGCCGGTGGGACGGCGGCCGAGAATCTCACGGATGCGCTGGTACTCGTCCTGCTTCAGGCCGAGTTCGGCCCACGGCTGGCCGGTGTCCGGCGTCTCGGCTGCGTGCTTGACGGTGTCGAGAGTCATGCCGCGCACCTTTCACTCGCTTCTCCGCCCGCGCGGCGCAGAGGTGCGGCATTCGTCTTCGGCTGCGGCCCGGCGGCCGCGCGTGCGTCGCTCATGCGTTGACCAGCTTCTTCAGGATCGAGGTGAAGAATCCGAGGCCGTCGGTACGGCCCGTACCGATCAGCGGCTCCACGGCGTGCTCGGGGTGCGGCATGAGGCCGACGACATTGCCCGCCTCATTGGTGATGCCGGCGATGTCGCGGAGCGAGCCGTTGGGGTTGCCGTCCAGGTAGCGGAAGGCCACCCGGCCCTCGGCCTCGAGCATGTCGAGCGTGCGCCCGTCGGCGACGTACCGGCCGTCGATGTTCTTCAGCGGGATGCTGATCTCCTGGCCGGACGCATAGTCCGACGTCCAGGAGGTCTCCGCGTTCTCCACCCGCAGCTTCTGGTCGCGGCAGATGAAATGCAGGTGGTTGTTGCGCAGCATGGCGCCGGGCAGCAGGTGCGTCTCGGTGAGCACCTGGAAACCGTTGCAGATACCAAGGACCGGCATACCGGCCTTGGCCTGCTCGATCACGGTCTCCATCACCGGCGAGAACCGGGAAATGGCCCCGGCCCGCAAATAGTCGCCATAGGAGAAACCGCCGGGCAGCACCACGGCGTCGACCTGCTTGAGGTCCTTGTCGCGGTGCCACAGCGGCACCGCTTCGGCGCCGGCCACCCGGACGGCGCGCTGGGTGTCGCGGTCGTCGAGCGTGCCGGGGAAGGTAATGACTCCGATGCGCGAGGTCATGAGTCGACCCGCACGGTGAAGTCTTCGATGACGGTGTTGGCAAGGAAGGTCTCGGCCATCTCTTGGATGCGAGCGAGGGCGGCGTCGTCGACCGGACCCTCCACCTCAAGTTCGAAACGCTTGCCCTGACGGACGTCGGCGATCCCCTCGAAGCCCAGGCGTGGCAGTGCGCGCTGCACCGCCTGCCCCTGCGGGTCGAGGATCTCCGGCTTGAGCATGACGTCGACTACGACGCGTGCCACTGGCACTCCCGGTGGTGTGGTGCGTAAGGCGGTGTCCTCACAGTACCGTGTTCGAAAATCTACGCGCATAGATATACGGAGGGCCCGATCACGGTCCGGTATCGGAAGGAGTGCAGCTCAGGAAAAATTCTCGAAAAGATCCGGGGTCCGGATTGCGGGAAGACACGCTGACGAAATTAACTGGGCTTCACAATGCAATGCCCATCGCTGTACAAATGAAAAAGCATTGATCCCAATCAGCCGGATCCGGAGCATCACCCCACGTCAACAAGGGGTCGCTCCACGAAAGGACCGATATCCGTGGCGCAGCGCGTAGTAGTAACGCTCTCCGATGACATCGACGGAGGAGAAGCCGCAGAGACGGTCACCTTCGGATTGGACGGGAAGTCGTACGAGATCGACCTCAATCCCGCCAATGCGAAGAAACTGCGCGGCGCCCTCGCTCCGTTCGTCGAGGCCGGCCGCAAGCGGGCCAAGTCCGGCAAGGCCTACCACCGGACCGCGGTGAACCCCGATCCCGCGGCCGTCCGTGCCTGGGCCCGCTCCAACCAGATGGACGTCCCCCCGCGCGGCCGCATCCCCAAGAAGGTCTACGAGGCCTTCAACGCCGCCAACCACTAACCGACTTACGGGCGTCCCTCGGCCCGGGCGCAGCCGACTTGCACAGCACCCCTACTGATCAGCTAGAGTCTGGAGCACGCCGAGGGGCGAGGCCGAAAGGGCCGGACCTCACGGAGTCACGCGGGTGTAGCTCAGTAGTAGAGCGCCCCCTTTCCAAGGGGGAGGCGCAGTGTGCAATCCCTGTCACCCGCTCTGACAGTCTCGACCAGTCATTGGATCAGGTACAGTAGCTGTCGCGCCGCTCGGTGAAAGCCGAGTGGATGCCTGCGGACGTAGCTCAGTTGGTAGAGCGCAACCTTGCCAAGGTTGAGGTCGCGAGTTCGAGCCTCGTCGTCCGCTCAGAAAGAGAAGGCCCCGGTCATTGCGACCGGGGCCTTCTTCATTTGCCGGCGATCGCGTCACTTCCTCCCGCTTCTTCCTCCTCTGCCTCCCTCTCCTCTTCCGGCGTTGGCAACTGACATTTGTCATCGGCTGCGATGACAGGTCGCACTGCCCGGAACCTTGATCCGGCGAAACGCTGGACTCATGAACATCGGGGAGAAAACCATCGCGGAGGCCGGCCGCGGCAGCGTCAGGAGCGCCGACTCGGGCGCGAGTGTGATCGAGGTCACCGAACTCCGCAGGCGCTACGGCGCGGCCGGGCGGCGTGCGGAAAAGGAGGGGAAGCAGGGCGGGCGCGGCGGGCGGATCCGGTCCGGCGCGCGGGAGAGTTATGAGGCCGTGAGCGGAATCGACTTCACCGTCGACCGAGGCGAGCTGTTCGCGCTCCTGGGGACGAATGGGGCGGGCAAGACCTCCACCCTCGAACTGCTGGAGGGCCTGGCCGCGCCCACCTCCGGACGGGTCCGGGTCCTCGGCCATGACCCGTTCCGTGAGCGGGGCAAGGTGCGGCCCCGGATCGGCGTCATGCTGCAGGAGGGCGGCTTCCCCTCCGAGCTGACGCCCGCGGAAACCCTGCGGATGTGGGCCGGGTGCACCAGCGGGGCGCGCCAGATCGCGGAAGTCCTCGGCACCGTGGGGCTGGACCGGCGCAGGGACGTCCGGGTCAAGCAGCTGTCCGGGGGCGAGCGCCGTCGGCTGGATCTCGCACTCGCGCTGCTGGGGAGGCCCGAGGTGCTGTTCCTGGACGAGCCGACGACGGGGCTGGACACCGAAGCGCGCCATGCCACCTGGGAATTGGTCCGCGAGCTGCGGGACTCCGGGACCACGGTCGTGCTGACCACCCACTATCTCGAAGAAGCCGAGGAATTGGCGGACCGGCTGGCGATCTTGCACGACGGGCGGATAGCGGCAGCGGGACATGTCGCGGAGGTCGTGGCCGCGCATCCCGCGCACCTCTCCTTCGAGCTGCCCGACGGATTCCATCTCGGCGATCTGCCACCGCTGGGGGAACTGGGCGTCATCGGCCATGAGACGGCCGGGCGCACGGTCCGGCTGCGGACGGACGAACTGCAGCGGGCCGCGACCGGAGTGCTGGTCTGGGCGCAGGAGAAGGGGATAACGCTGCGCGGACTGGACGTCAGATCTGCGTCGCTGGAAGAGGCATTTCTGCACATCGCAAAGGGGCTGGAGAACACATGAGTCCACGTACGAGCGCAGCCGTCAGCCATGAGCGGGCGAATATTCCCGCGGAAACCCGCACCGCCGGACGTCTACTCTCCCTGGGTCAGGCCGAGTTGACGCTTCTCGGCCGTAACAAGACCGTGCTGTACACGTCGCTGATCATCCCGATTGCCATGGCGTTCGCCATGAAACAGGCGGTCGGTTCGATGAACCTGGCCGGCACGGGGCTGTCGCTCGAAACGGTGCTGTTGCCCGCCACTCTCGGATACGTTCTGCTCTTTGCCGTCTACTCCAGCCTCACCGGCGCCTATGTCGCCCGGCGCGAGGAGCTGGTGCTCAAGCGCCTGCGCACCGGTGAACTGCGGGATCTGGAAATACTGGCGGGCACCGCGCTTCCCTCGGTACTGCTGGGCCTGGCGCAGTGCGCGCTCCTCGTCGTCCTCGGCAGTCCGGCGCTGGGCACCGGCCTGCCCGGCGCGCCGCACCTCCTGATTGCCGGAGTGGTGCTGGGCATGGTCGCGGTCGTCGGGGCCGCAGCGGCGTCCTCGGCCTTCGCGAAGTCGACCGAGGCCGCACAGCTGACCGTGCTGCCCTTCATGATGCTGTCGATGGCGGGCTCGGGGATGCTGGTCCCCTTGGACGTCCTTCCGGAGCATGTCGCCGGGTTCCTCGAATTCCTGCCGCTGTCACCGACGATGGAGCTGATACGGGCCGGCTGGACCGGCGGCGGGGATGTCCAGGAGACGCTGGGGCAGCTGGTCATCGGCTTGGCCTGGGCCGGGCTCGCGCTGTTTGCTGTGCAGCGGTGGTTCCGCTGGGAGCCGCGGCGCTAGCGACGCAAGGTGACCGGGACGACGGGGGGCAGCGGCGCATGATCGGACGGCTGCAGGCGATGTGGCGACGGCGGAGCCAGGTGGGCATGGTCGAGGCGTACTTCCGCTGGACTCTGTACGCCCTGCCCTGGCTTCCCGTGTTCGGCGGGGTGATGCCCGTCATGGGCAAGCCGGCGGGCGGCCCGTTGCCGGCCACCTTGGCCGCTGTCGCCACCGGACTGAATATGGTTCAGTGCGTGCTGGCCGTCCCGCTGTTGAACCGGGCTCTGAACCGCTATCTGAGGCTGGGGGCGACGCCGCGCGGCCTGCTGCTCGTCTCGGGTGTGCTGACGCTCGCCGCCGAAATCGCGCTGTTCACACTGATCGCGGTCAACGGGATCGCCGACAGGGAAAGCCTAGGCACCATGTCCCTGGCGGCCGGCGCCAGCCTCACACCGTTCTTCATGGCGCACTGCCTGGTGGTCTCCAAGCGGAGATTCCTTGCGACGCTGACCGGCGCCGCGATGGGACTCACCCTGCTGCTCGCCCTGTTCACGGGCCTCTGGCTGGGCTCGCTGGCCCTGGCGTGTCTGCTGGTCCTCGCCGGCGTGTGGAGCCTGGCGATAGCGCGGCCCACGGGCTGGCTGCTCGGTGTGGTCCGGAAGCTGGATGCGGCGCGCAGTACCGAGAGCCGGCTCGCGGTCGCCGAGGAGCGGCTGCGGTTCGGCCGGGATCTGCACGATGTCATGGGGCGGAACCTTGCGGTGATCGCGCTGAAGAGCGAGCTGGCGGTCCAGCTGGCCCGGCGGGAGCGGCCGGAGGCAGTGGAGCAGATGGTGGAGGTGCAGCGGATCGCCCAGGAGTCCCAGCGGGAGGTACGGGAGGTGGTGCGCGGTTACCGGAAGGCCGATCTGCAGGCGGAGTTGGCCGGGGCCCGCTCCATCCTGCGGGCGGCCGGGGTGGACTGCCGTATCGACGGCGGGGAGGGGACGCGGCTGCCGCCGGAGGTGGAGTCGGCGCTCGGCTGGGTCGTAAGGGAAGGCACCACGAACGTCCTGCGGCATGCCGCCGAGGTGCGGCACTGTGCGCTGCGGACCCGGATCGATCCGCACCGCTCGGTGCTCGTGATGACCATGGAGAACGACGGTGTCATCCACCAGCCGGGCACGACCGGGGCCGGCTCGCTGCCCGGCAACGGCCTCAAGGGGCTGCGGGAACGACTGCACCCCTTGGGCGGCACCCTGACGTCGGGTCCGGTCCTGAAGAGTTCCTACCGTCTGACGGTCGAGCTGCCGGTGGGAGCGGTGGCGGGGTAGGAGCCCCCGGGGGGACGGCACGGTGCGGGGATTCGTGGTGAGCGGAGAGATGGGGTGACGGGTGAGCGACGGGGTGCGTGGCGAGGTGATCCGGGTGTTGCTCGCGGATGACGAGCATCTGATCCGTGGGGCGCTGGCGGCGCTGTTGTCGCTGGAGGACGATCTGCTGGTGGTGGCCGAGGCGGCGTCGGGGCCGGAGGCGCGGGCGATGGCCCGGGCACACGGGCCGGATGTGGCGGTGCTGGATCTGCAGATGCCGGGGGCGGACGGTGTGGCGGTGGCCACATCCTTGCGGGGTGAGGTGCCGGGGTGCCGCTCCATGATCGTGACGAGTCATGGGCGGCCGGGGCATCTGAAGCGGGCGCTGGCGGCCGGGGTGCGGGGGTTTGTGCCGAAGACGGTGTCGGCGCAGCGGCTGGCGGAGATCATACGCACGGTCCATGCCGGAAACCGCTACGTGGACCCGGAGTTGGCGGCGGATGCGATCAGTGCCGGGGAGTCGCCGCTGTCGGTCCGGGAGGCGGAGGTGCTGGAATGCGCCGAGGACGGGGCGCCGGTCGCGGAGATCGCGGAGCGCGCGTCGCTGTCGCCGGGCACGGTACGGAACTACCTCTCGTCGGCGACCGCGAAGCTGGGCGCGGAGAACCGTCACGCCGCGGCGCGCCTCGCCCGCGAGCGAGGTTGGCTATAGTGGTGCCCGCACCGCGCGGCGGCGACTGATCCCAGGAGCCTTGCACGGAGCATGCGGACGTAGCTCAGTTGGTAGAGCGCAACCTTGCCAAGGTTGAGGTCGCGAGTTCGAACCTCGTCGTCCGCTCAGAAGGAGAAGGCCCCGTCCGGCAGCGATGCCGGACGGGGCCTTCTCGTATGCCCGGGTGCGGTGGCTGCGGGCCGGGTGCGGCCGGCTGCCGGTTCTCCGGCCCGGGTGCGGACCCGGGCCGGAGGGGGCTCTCATGACCAGCTGAGACCCGTGAGGCGCTCGTAGGCCTCGACGTACTTGGCGCGGGTGCTCTCGACGATCTCGTGCGGGAGGGCGGGCGGCGGCAGCTCGCCCGTACGGTCCCAGGCCGCGGCGGGGGAGGTCAGCCAGTCGCGGACGAACTGCTTGTCGAAGGACGGCTGGGCGCGGCCCGGCTGCCACAGGTCGGCGGGCCAGAAGCGCGAGGAGTCGGGCGTCAGGACCTCGTCGGCCAGGGTCAGCTGCTCACCGTCGAAGCCGAACTCGAACTTGGTGTCCGCCAGGATGACGCCGCGCTCACGGGCGATATCGCGCGCCCGGCCGTAGACGGCGAGGGTCGTCTGCCGCAGCTGGGCGGCCACATCGGCACCGACCTCGTGGACGACCTCCTCGTAGGAGACGTTCTCGTCGTGGTCGCCGACGGCGGCCTTGGTGGCCGGGGTGAAGATCGGCGCGGGGAGTTCGGAGCCGTCGACGAGGCCTTCGGGGAGGGCCAGCCCGCAGACCGTACGTGTCTGCCGGTATTCGGCGAGGCCGGAGCCGGTGAGGTAGCCGCGGGCCACACACTCGACGGGGACCATCCGCAGCGACTTGCAGACCAGGGTGCGGCCCTCCCAGTCGGCGGGAGCGCCGGCCGGGACGTCGGTGGAGAGGACGTGGTGGGGGGCCAGGTCGACGAGCTGCTCGAACCACCACAGGGACAGCTGGGTGAGGATGCGGCCCTTTTCGGGGATCTCGGTGGGCAGCACCCAGTCGTAGACGGAGGTGCGGTCGCTGGCGACCATGATCAGGTCGCCGGCGGCGTTCTGGTAGAGGTCGCGCACCTTGCCGGTGTGAAGGTGGGTGAGCCCGGGAACCTCCACCGGCTCAGGCTTTTCTACAAAACCGGGCACGCTTCCTCCGCGTAGGTTGATCCAGGAGTCATACCGATTCTCCCTTACGCGGGCCGGAGGTGACGGACGGGGGCCGGGTACGCCGTGGAGGCGGGCGTCAGACGGTGGGGCGGGTGCCCCGGCGGGCGATCAGCGCGAGGGTGGCTGCGGCCGGGACGACCGCCGCGAGCAGCACCGTGGCCGGGGCGAACGGGCCGGTGAGCAGCGTGATCGCGTACGGGGTGCAGAAGCCCAGGTAGCACAGGGCCCAGAAGCGGGCGGTGAAGCGGGCCAGCCGGTCCGGGGGCGCAAGGGCGGCGACCTCGGTGAGGCCGTACGCCACACACAGTCCGTATCCCGCGCCGAGTACGGCGGCGGCGAGCAGCGCGGCATCGGGCCGTATGCGGGCGACGGCGAAGGCGGCGAGGAGCAGGCCGAGGATGACGGCGGCCAGACCGGCGACGGCGGTGGCGATGCGGTGCCGGGCGGCGAGGCGCCGGGCGAGGGGCGCGACGAGCAGGCCGGTGCCGGGGGTGACGACGGTGATGAGGCCGGCGTACACGGTCTGCCAGCCGGTGAGCCCGGCATCGACGAGCCCGGGGAGGGTGGCGAGGGCGATGCTCGGCGCGACGAACACCCAGGGAGCGACGGGGGCGACCAGACGGCGGAAGGCGGTGGCGGGGGCGGTGGACGGTTCCGCCGCAGGGCCGTACGGCGCGGGGGACCGTACCTCCGTCGAGTCGGCGGGCGCAGGGGCCAGCGCCGTCGCGGGCGCGGGCACGGGCGCGTCGGATGCCGGGGCCGCCGGCCGGCCGCCGGGGCGGGCCGTCTCCGGTGCGCGGGCCGCCAGGAGCGCGGCGATCACGGAGAGGACGAGGTGGGGCAGGTACGCCGTGAGCAGGGGCGCCGGGGCCCACTGGGCTGTCAGCGCCGCCACCAGCCCGCCGGTGGCGAAGCCCGCGGAGAGGAAGAGGCCCGAACGGCGGGCCGCTGCACCGCCCGTGGAGTGGGTGTCGTACGGAGGTGAGGACAGCTCCTTGATCCAGGCGCTGCCGGCGCCGAGCAGCGCACCGGCGCCGATGCCGGTCAGAAAACGGCCGGGCCACAGCAGGCCGGTGACCACCGAACCCGCCATCAGCAGTCCGGTCGCCAGCGCGGAGAGCCCGAGCGCGGCGAGGACGACGGGGCGGCGGCCACGGCGGTCGGCGGCCGGGCCGCCCAGCAGCAGGCCGGGGATCAGGCCCAGGACATAGACGCCGAAGAGGGCGGTGGTCGTCGCCGCCGTCAGACCGAGGTCGGAGTGGTAGGCACCGAGGAGAGCGGAGAACTGGTTGGCGCTCCAGCCCGAGGCGGTCATCACCCAGCCGGTGCGCAGCCAGTGGCGGTGCAGGAGCGGGTGGCGGCCGGTGGGGGGTGCCGTGGTCGTCATGGAAGGGGTTTGTACGGGCCGCGCGGGCGGTGGCGCTTCCCCCGTTCAGGAAATGTGAACGGACCCGGCGGCGGCGCGGGTCCGGAATTATCGTGGGCCGCATGGATCTGCGGCGGCTCTCCTCCTTCCTTGCCGTGGTCGAGGAGGGGCACTTCGGGCGGGCGGCGGCCCGGCTGTTTCTGTCGCCCGCAGCGGTGACCGGGCATGTGCAGCAGCTGGAGCGGGAGTTCGGCGCCGCGCTGCTGGAGCGCAGCCCCGTGGTGCCGACCGCGGCCGGGCGACGGCTGGTCTCCCACGCCCGTACGCTGCTCGCCGCCGCCAACGCCGCCATGGACGATGTGGCGGAAGCGGCCCGGGAGGCGGCGCCGAGCCGGCCGCTGCGGGTCGGCGTCATGGGGCACGGATCGGCCGAGGTGACCCCCGCCGCGGTCAGCGCCTTCCGCCGGGCGCGGCCCGAAGTCCCGTTGTCGCTGGTCCAGTTGACCTTTACCGAGCACTGCAGTGCGCTGCGGGAGGACCGGGTGGATGTGGCGTTCGTGCGGCCGGTGTTCCAGAGCGAGGGGATAGCGGTCGATGTGCTGACGACCGAGCAGCGGATCGTGGTGGTGCCGGCGGCGTCCGGGCTCGCGGCGGCGGCGCGGGAGGGGGTGCGGCTGGCCGACATCATCGACCTGCCGTATCTGCGGCTGCCTCCGCACACGCCCCGGCCCTTCACCGACTACCTCTACTTCGACGAGGGCGCACGCCGCAGTCCCGACTGCGCCCTGACCCCGCACGACTGCCTGACGAGCGTGGCGGCGGGGCGGGGCGCGGGCTCGGCGCTGAAGTCGTTCGCGCGCTACTACCCCTGGCCGGGCACGGCGTATGTGCCGGTGCTGGACGCGCCGTGGGCGCACAGCGTGCTCGCCACTCGCGCCGGGGACCCGAATCAGGAGGTGCGGATCTTCCGGGCGCTGACGGTCGCACTGGCACGGGAGTTGGGGCCGCGCGCGGCGCGCTAGCGGGCGGGCACGGCACGGCACGGCACGGCGAAACGAACGGCGGGCGCGGTCAGTCGCGTTTGCAGATGCGGTCGAGGAGGTTGGCGGTGGCGCGCTGGACGCGCTCGTCGACATGGCCGGGGCGGTCGAGAGCGGGGGACCAGGCGAAGGTGCCGGAGGAGAAGACCCAGGCGCCGCTGGGGGCGCGGTAGAGCGAGGTCTCCTGATGGCGGCGGGCGCCTTCGCTGTCGCGGTAGGGGGAGTGGGAGAGCAGGATGCGGCGGGTGTGCTCGGGGAGGCTGGTGCGCGGGAAGTAGCGGTCGGCCTCGCCGGCGACCAGGCCCGGGAGCTCATCGCCCTCGTGGGCGCCGGTGGCATCCCACAGCCAGTGCTCACCGTTGCGGACGACCATGGGGGCCGGCTCGGGGACCCGGCCGGCGTACTGGATGCCCATCAGCCGTTGTTCGGGGTTCCCCAACTCCCGCCAGAGCGCGGGGCGTCCGGGGCCCTGGCGCTTGCGGCAGTGGAGCAGGGCGTCCGGGCCCGAGGGCGACGGCGAGAGTTCGACCTGCCAGTACATGGTGTTGGCGGAGAGGAAGACGAGGGAGGTGCCGGCGTCGCGGGCGCGCTCGACCGTACGGCGCATGGGCACCGACCAGTACTCGTCATGGCCGGGGAAGACCAGGCCGCGGTAGCGGGACGGGTCGACGCGGCCGGCGTGCAGATCGCGGGCGTCGGCGTAGGCGAGGTCGTAGCCGTAGCGCTCGGCCCAGCGGATGAAGTCGTAGGCATGACCGACATGGAGGGGCAGCCCGGCGCCGGCGTAGGGGCGGTCGAAGGAGACGGTGGTGGCGGCGTCCCCTTCGCCGAGCAGGGCGCCCTCCTCGTCCCAGGCGTGATAGAGGCTGGCGCCGGTCCGGCCGTCCTCCGGGTAGAGGTTGTAGGCCTGCCAGGTGATGTCGGGCAGCAGCAGGAGGAGGTCGGCGGGCTGGTTGTCGCGGACCGTGAAGGGGATGTGCGAGCGATAGCGGCCGTCGGCGGTGGTCAGCACCGCGACATAGGCGCCGAGCTGCCAGTACGTGGGGACCTGGAGGCGCCAGGACAGCCACCAGTGGTGGCAGGAGGCCGTGCGGTCCGCCGTCAGCGGGGGCGGCTGGACGATGCCGGCCAGACGGGGGCTGTTGGCGATCTTGGAGGCGCCGGCGCCCGCGTAATGGCCGATGCGGTAGATGCCGATGTTGAACGGCTGGGGCGGATCGACCGAGACACGGAAGTCGATGGCCTCGCCGGGGGCCACCGCGCCGGGGCCGGCGAAGCCCTTGATCTGACGGTGGACGTCATCGGCGGTACGCGGGCCGTTGTGCTTGCTGGGTACGGGCACCCGCAGATCGCCCTGGGCGACGGCGGGGTCGACGTACCAGGGAATGATGCGGCCGGAGTCGAAGTAGCTCTCGCTGTCGCGCAGCCAGGGCAGCGGGCCCTGCCCGAACGGGTCCGTGACCGCGTGGGCGAGCGCGCCCGACTCCCAGCGCCTGATCTGATCCGTGGCCACCTTCCACTCCCCTCCCGCATCCCCCATCGGCCGCGGCCGATCGAGCCGGTGCTGCGTCCGGCCGGGCGAACCCGGCCGGCCATCCCCCAGCACATCACATTACGCACTCACTTCGTCACCCTTCGTCGTGAATTTAGAGGGCACCGCCCCCGAAATGCGAACTGGAAGGGAACATTCAGCCGGTGGTGCGGGAGGCCGGGGACGAGGAGCCCGGCTCCCGCCCGGCGGATAAGTACGGCTTTCCGGTCATACCAGCCGGACCGGCTTCTCGGGGCGTACGCCGACCGTCGTCAGCCAGCCGCGGAGCGGTTCCGCATCGCCGTCGTCGACCAGGCTGAGCACCGGACGGCCGAGGTCGGCGCGGCGGGCGCCGTCGACCAGCAGCGCCGGACCGTCGAGCCAGTCCAGGCCGGGGGCGGCGCCGGCGGTGTCGACGGCGGCGCAGCAGACCATGGCGGTGACGTGGTCGGCCAGGAGTTCGCGGCCCGTACGGGGCGGCTGCAGCGGGAACAGCGGGAGGCCGCCCTCGGAGACCATGCCGTCGCCCCAGGCCACGCCGATGGTGGCGTCCTGCGCCGAGCTGCCGCGGGCGACCTGGCGGGCCGCTTCCTCGCGTTCCTCGCGCTCGACCTCCGCGCCCAGCCGGGCGGCGACCAGATCGCCCGCCTGCTCGCCCTGGGCGAGCCGGTCGATGACGCGGGCCAGCGTCGGGCCCGGGGCCGGGACGGCCGGCCGGTCGTCGCGCCGGCCGGCGGACGGCGGGCCGCCGGCGGGGCGGTCCGCCGGGTGGCGACCTGCGGGCGTACGGGTGGCGGAGCGGGCGTACGAGAGGGGCGGGGCGGAGGCCGGGTCCGGGGCCGCCGGCGTGGGCGGGGCCGCAGGGAGCGCGGTCGCCGGGAGGTTGTCGAGGACGCGGTGGAGACGGGCGGCCTCCAGCCGCCACTTCCGGTCCACGACCTCTTCCGGGTACTGGCTCCAGCCGACCGGCGACCAGTCGGGTCCGGGCTCGGCCGGACCGCCGTGGAAGAGCCGGGCGGCCAGCAGGGAGGCGGCGCGGTCGATGGCGCCCGGCTCCTCCAGGAGGTCGCAGGCGGGGCGCTCGCCGAGACGGGAGGCGAAGCCGTTGGCGAGGCGGTCGCGGCGGGAGAGTTCGGTGAGCGCGGAGACCACACCGGCGTCCAGCCGGGAGGGCCAGCGGCCCATCCGCCAGGCGGGCAGCGCGACCCGGGTCAGCAGCCGGTCCCAGCCCGCGTAGGCGAGGCCGACCTGCTCCTGGGCGACGATCCGCAGGCCGTAGTCGACGTTCTGCGCGCGCTCGGAGGCGGCAGCCGCGACGGCACGTTCCATGATCGTGGCGTGTTCGCGGCCGGCGCGCAGCAGCAGTCGCGCCACCCTGCCGACGAAACGGAGCGGGAGTGCGCGCAGCGGGCCCCGGGCGCGGGCCGATACGGCAACGGCGGCGTCCAGGCCGCGGATGAAGCGGCGCGCGGCGGCTATATCGGGGTGGGCGGACGGGCCGGTGCCGGCGACGACCGGGGCCAGCAGGGCGCGCAGTTCGGCGACCCGCATCCACCACAGGAACGGTGAGCCGATGACCAGGACGGGCGCCTCGGGGACCCGGCGTCCTTCACCGGTCGCCGCTTTCCCGCCGCGCGGCGGGCCGTGGGCGCGGTGGGTACGGTCCTCCAGCCAGCTGTCGCAGTCCGGCGTGAGCGCTATGGCCGAGGGCGCCGGGACCTCCAGCCGGTCGGCGAGATCGCGGACGAGACGGTAGAGGTCGGGGGCCGACTTCTCGGAGATCGGCACGGACGGGCTGAGCGCGGGTCTGGCGCGCGCGACGACGGCGGTGACCAGCGCGGCCAGCAGAAGGCTGAGCGCCGCGAGGCCGCCGGCGATCCAGCGGGCGAGATCCCAGCCGGTGCCCGCGCCGAGATGGCCGGTCGCCCGGCCGGCGAACAGCACCACGGCCACGGCCGCCGGCAGCAGTGCAACGGCCAGCGCCGTGCTGCGGATCCGCAGCACGGCAAGGGCGCGGGCACGCGCCGCCAGGACGCCTGTTTCCGGACTTGCCACGAGCCTGTACACCCCCTGCTGTCCTGAAGGAGCCGGACGGAGAGAACACGGGACGGACGTACGAGAATTGCGCGGTGAGTGGAGCGCTCGCACTCCACCACCACTGTGGCACCGGCCACTGACATCGCAATGCCGGTGAGCCACTTGCCGGACGTCGCCGTGGCAACCGGGCCGGATTCCGGCCCGGCGACCACAGGACGCTTGCGCGGCACCCTAGTTGGGGGTGTGGGCCTCGTCAGCCGTATACCTGGTGCGGTCACTC
This sequence comes from Streptomyces sp. NPDC048434, assembly GCF_043200375.1. NCBI lineage: Bacteria > Bacillati > Actinomycetota > Actinomycetes > Kitasatosporales > Streptomycetaceae > Streptomyces > Streptomyces sp. NPDC048434. Next base: position 70,477 of record NZ_JBICXQ010000031.1, read on the forward strand.
GATGGAATGGCTTTGGGGAAAGCCGGGAACCGGTGCCGGGCGGGTGTGGGCCATGGGCACTTCGGCCGGGTCTGCACCTATAGGACTGGGGCATATGTCACGGTATGCGGCACATGCCCCAGCAGAGATGTCACAGACCGCAGCGGGCGCGCCGAGCACGTCCGCGCGCCCCGCACGTGTCGAGCCCCGCCCGGCGGACCACCCCCGGACGGGTCTCAGGAGACGCCCTAGGCGCCCTGCGCCTCCGCCGCCTCGTCCGCGACCTTGGCGGCGATGTCCGTGCGGTGCTGCGAGCCGTCCAGGGAGATCCGGCCGACGGCGCGGTAGGCGCGCTGCCGGGCGGTGGTGAGGTCGGAGCCGGTGGCGGTGACGGACAGCACCCGGCCGCCCGCGCTGAGCACCGCGCCGGAGTCGTCGCGCCGGGTGCCGGCGTGCAGGACGTACGCCTTGGGGCCGTCCTGCTCCGCGACGTCGGCGAGGCCGTCGATCGGGTCGCCGGTCCGCGGGGTGTCCGGGTAGTTGTGGGAGGCGATGACGACGGTGACCGCCGCGCCGTCACTCCAGCGCAGCGGCGGGAGGGTGGCGAGGGTTCCGGTGGCCGCGGCGTGCAGCAGACCGGCGAGCGGGGTCCTGAGGCGGGCGAGGACGACCTGGGTCTCCGGGTCGCCGAAGCGCGCGTTGAACTCGATCACGCGCACCCCGCGGGAGGTGATCGCCAGGCCCGCGTAGAGCAGCCCGGAGAAGGGGGTGCCGCGGCGGCGCAGCTCGTCGACGGTGGGCTGCAGGACGGTGGCCATGACCTCGTCGACCAGCTTGGGGTCGGCCCAGGGCAGCGGGCTGTAGGCACCCATGCCGCCGGTGTTGGGGCCCTGGTCGCCGTCGTAGGCACGCTTGAAGTCCTGGGCGGGCTGCAGCGGGACGACGGTCTCGCCGTCGGTGACCGCGAAGAGGGAAACCTCGGGTCCGTCGAGGAACTCCTCGATGACCACCCGGTCGCAGGCCAGGGCGTGCGCACGGGCCGCCTCGACGTCCTCGGTGACCACGACGCCCTTGCCGGCCGCCAGACCGTCGTCCTTGACGACGTAGGGAGCGCCGAAGGCGTCGAGGGCCACTTCGACCTCGGCCGGGGTGGTGCAGACGTAGCTGCGGGCGGTGGGGACGGCCGCGGTGGCCATCACGTCCTTGGCGAAGGCCTTGGAGCCCTCCAGCTGGGCGGCCTGGGCCGAGGGGCCGAAGACCGGGATGCCGCGGTCGCGCACGGCGTCCGCGACGCCCGCGACCAAGGGGGCCTCGGGACCGACGATGACCAGGTCGGCCTGCAGACCGGCGGCGAGTTCGGCGACGGCCGCGCCGTCGAGGGCGTTGACCCCGTGCAATTCGGCCACCTCGGCGATGCCGGCGTTGCCGGGAGCGCAGTGCAGCGCGGTGACGTCGGGGTCGAGGGACAGAGAGCGGCACAGGGCGTGTTCGCGGGCGCCGCCGCCGATGACGAGGACCTTCACGGTGGCAGCCTAGACGAGAGCCCGGGGCGGCCGGACGTCGGCCGGGCCCGGGCGACGAACGGACCCGGTGCGGCTGGAAACCGTGCGTCGCCGCGGTGGCAACTCTTTCGGGTGAGATACCCCGTGGCCTTATATCCGATCCCGCACCACTTCCGGGCGGAAAGCGCGTGATCGTGGGGCCGACGCCAGCCGTTCGGCGGTAGGAAGGGGGCTGTGCGCAACGGCCGTCTCGTACGTCACGCATGCACCGCAGGTATCCGTGGAGAGCTATAGAGAGGGAGTGCACGGGTGAGTCATCCGGAGAGGCAGCCCGAGGGGCCCCCTCGGGAGGGCGGCAGCCCCATTCGGGAGAGCGGCAGCCGGGAGCGCGGCCGGAGGGATCTTGCGGGGCGGGTCTTTCCGCTCGGCGACTGGGGGGAACCGGCCGACCGTCTGGACGCGCTCTATCTCTGGACCGAGGAGGGCGCGCTGCGCAGCGCCGACTGGTATCTGCGCGGCCGGCTGGCCAAGCGCCGCGGCGCGCGGGCGCTACGGCTGGGGGCCGCCGGCGGAGTGACGGTGGGCGGGGCGCTCCCGCTGCTGGATCTGGCCGGGATCTGGGAGGGCGGGGCCCCCTGGGGCTGTCTGTCGCTGCTGCTGGCGGCGGTGTGTGTGGGCTGCGACCGGTATTTCGGAGTGACCGTCGGCTGGATGCGGGACCTGGCGACCGCCCAGGCGATTCACCGGCGGCTGGAGGCGCTGCAGTTCGACTGGGCGGTGGAGAGCGTGCGCGAGGTGCTCGGGCCGGCCGAGGGCACGGCGGGTGAGGCGGCGGAGCGCTGTCTGGGCGTGCTGCGGCGGTTCAACGAGGATCTCGGGGAGCTTGTGCGGGCCGAGACGGCCGACTGGATGGCGGAGTTCCGGGCCGGTCCGGTGCCGCAGGCCACCCAGTCGATCGTGCCGTGGGCGGCGGCACGGCAGGAGGGTGCGGGGCAGCCGGCGCGGTTCCCGCTGCCGCCGCCCGGTACGCGCCCGAACATGCCGCGGCAGCGGCCGCCGGAATCACCGCGCTGACCGCCGGCCGCCGGAGCCGCCACCCCGGAAGCGCGCCCTCACCGGCACGGCGGGGCGGAACGGCCGGACTGCACCGGTACGGCAGGGCAGGAGTCGCCGGGATGCACCGGACCGGTACGGGCAGGAGCGGCCAGGGGCGTGCTCCCCTGCCGCTTCCGCCCGTACGGGCCCGGTATCAGCTGAAGACGATCATGGAGCCCTGGCCCAGGCTCCGGGTGGCGGCGGCGTGCAGGCCGAGCCATACGTGCCGCTCCCGGGCGAACGGGCTGTCGTCCAGGGGTACCGCGCCCGCCCGCTCCTCCAGAGAGGTGGGGCCGGCCGGCGGTGCGGGGGCGGCCGGCGGATTGGCCGGATCGATACCGAGGGATGGCGCAACCAGTTCGAGGTCGCGCAGCAGGCCGTGCGAGGAGCCCAGCGGGCCGCCGCCCTCCAGCAATTCGTCGTTGGCGAGCGGGTGCGGGAAGTCGACCGGGACGTAGGCGCCCGCATGGTCGTAGTGCCACACCAGATGGGACTGCTGCGCGGTGGCCTCGAACATCTCCAGCAACTGCTCGTAATCACCACCCAGTTCGTCGACCGGTGTCACCTCCAGGCCGCACAGCCGCAGCAGGTAGGCGCGGCGCAGGAAGTGCAGGGCGTCGTAGTCGAAGCCGGCGACCGGGGCGACGTCACCGGACAGGCCGGGCATGTAGCTGAAGACCGGGACCGGTGGCAGGCCCGCTTCCGTCAGGGCCTTGTCGTAGGCGGCGATCTCTTCGGAGAACGGGTTGTCGGGGCTGTGGCACAGCACATCGACGAGGGGTACCAGCCACAGGTCACATGCCACGAGTGAGGGCTCGCTTCCGGTCGGGAACAGGGACGCCGGCGCACGTACAGCTACGGGTACGGCCCATTACGGCCGATGGTCGGGACAGCGTAGTGCTAGCCGCGCGTTCCGACGAGAGCGAGGGAGTGCTCGTTGTACTCGGCGATCAGCCGCTGGGCCGCGGGCAGGTCGTGCTGGAGCAGTGCCTCGGCCAACGCGCTGTGGCCCTGCCACAGATGCCCCCGGAGGTCGGCCTCGCGGCGCAGCAGCGGCACCGCGAACATCCAGGTCTGGACGCGGATCCGGTCCAGGAAGTCACTGATGTAGACGTTGTTCACCATGCTGCTCAGCTCGCGCCAGAACCGCAGGTCGTAGCCGATCAGGACGTCCAGGTCGCCGCCCCGCGCGGCCCGTTCGGCCTCGTCGGCGCGGCGCCGGATGGAGATCAGCACCTCGGCGGGGGTGTCCCGCAGCGCCCGGTCGGCGCCGCTGCGGAAGATGCCCTCGATGACCAGGGTCCGGGCCTCGACCATGGCGCGGAAGTCGTCGGCGGTGAAGGCGTGCACCTTGAAGCCGCGGTGCTGCTCGACATCGAGCAGGCCCTGCGCGCACAGATCGAGCAGCGCCTCGCGCACCGGGGTGGCGGAGACGCCGTACTGCTCGGCGATCTCCTTGACGGTGAAGGGGTGGCCGGACGGCAGCCGGCCGGCCAGGACCTCGTCGCGCAACGCGTCGGCGATCTGCTGGCGCAGGGTGCTGCGTCGTATGACTGAGCTGTCTCCGACGGCGGCCATCGTTGCGTCTCCTTCGACGTCCCTGACCGCGCAGAGGGGTGCGGCCCCCGCCCACGATAGGCGAGGGCCGCACCCCGATGCCGCGCGAGGTTACCCAGGGTCCGCTGCGGACCACCGCCGTGACCTGCGATTCCGCTCCTCCGACGGCGTCCTGCGCGAGGCTCAGACGGTGTGTGCGTCGGCCGCCGTCAGGGCTTCGTCGAGGGCGGCGAGGCCCTCCTTGGCCTCGGCCTCGGTGATCGTGCAGGCCGGGACGACATGCGTCCGGTTCATGTTCACGAACGGCCACAGACCGCCGCGCTTGCAGGCCGCGGCGAATTCGGCCATCGGGGCGTTGGCGGCACCGGAGGCGTTGTAGGGGACCAGCGGCTCGCGGGTCTCCTTGTTCTTGACCAGGTCCAGCGCCCAGAAGACGCCCATCCCGCGGACCTCGCCGACGGACGGGTGCCGCTCGGCGATCTCGTGCAGCGCGGGGCCGATGACCCGCTCGCCGATCTCGGCGGCGTTCTCCACGATCCGCTCCTCGGCCATCGCGTTCATGGTGGCGACGGCGGAGGCGCAGGCCAGCGGGTGGCCGGAGTAGGTCAGCCCGCCCGGGTAGGGGCGCTGGTCGAAGGTCGCGGCGATCTCGGCGCTGATCGCGACGCCGCCCAGCGGGACATAGCCGGAGTTGACGCCCTTGGCGAAGGTCAGCAGGTCGGGGGTGACGCCGAAGTGGTCGGCGGCGAACCACTTGCCCGTACGGCCGAAGCCGGCCATGACCTCGTCGAGGATGAAGACGATGCCGTGGCGGTCGCAGATCTCCCGGACCCCGGCGAGGTAGCCGGCCGGCGGGACCATGATCCCGGCGGTGCCGGGGATGGTCTCCAGGATGATCGCCGCGATCGACTGCGGCCCCTCGAAGGCGATGGTCTGCTCCAGGTGCGCGAGGGCGCGCTCGCACTCCTGCTGCTCGTTCTCGGCGTGGAAGGCGGAGCGGTAGCGGAACGGGCCCCAGAAGTGCACGACACCGGCCGAGGCGGTGTCGGAGGGCCAGCGCCGCGGGTCACCGGTCAGATTGATCGCGGTGGCGGTGGCGCCGTGGTACGAGCGGTAGGCGGACAGCACCTTGGCGCGGCCGGTGTGCAGCCGGGCCATCCGGACCGCGTTCTCCACGGCCTCCGCGCCGCCGTTGGTGAAGAAGATCTTGTCGAGGTCGCCGGGGGTGCGCTCGGCGACCAGCCGGGCGGCCTCGGACCGTACGTCCACGGCGAATCCGGGCGCGATCGTGCACAGCTTCGCGGCCTGCTCCTGGATCGCCGCGACGACCTTCGGGTGCTGGTGGCCGATGTTGGTGTTGACCAGCTGCGAGGAGAAGTCGAGGTAGCGGTTGCCGTCGTAGTCCCAGAAGTACGAGCCCTCGGCGCCGGCGATCGCCGGCGGGTCGATCAGGCCCTGCGCGGACCAGGAGTGGAAGACGTGCGCGCGGTCGGCGGCCTTGACGGCCGCACCGGCAGCGGGGTCGGCGGCGGCGGAGGTGGAGGGCGTCGTGCTCACGGTCAGTACCTCGGATCGGGTCGCTCGGGTCCGCCGGGGGATCGGCGCGGCGAACGCGCTCAGCCTAGGGATCACGGTCCGCCGAGCGGTACCGACACTGTGTATGTCGCTCACCACGCGCACAGACAGAATGTCTACGGGCTGTAGGAAGCTCCAGGGGCCGGGCGAGGCCGGGTAAAGGGATCTCCGGGGGACGACGGCGGGCGGCGCGCGACCGGGAAGCGACGGCCGGAAAGCCCGCGGTGGCCTGGCGCCCGGGGCGCTCGCGGTCCCCGATTCCGCAACCGCCGGATCCCCCGCCGCGCCCGACGGGCGCCGTCAGACGGCCGTGGGAAAGGCCGTCCGTACCGCCCGGCGCCAGTGGTCGGCGGTCAGGTCCGGGCGCAGCGCCGACAGGCCGCCGCAGTATCGGGTGAAGGCGGCGGTGGGCACGCCGTGGCCGTGCAGCAGCCGGTCCGCCTCGGTCAGCCGGCCGGCGGTCCTGGTCTCCACGAGGACCAGTCCGCCGTCGGCGCGTACCGTGCGGCCGGACGCCAGGTCCCGGCAGAGCAGCGCCGCGTCACAGGTGATGCGCTGGCCGTCCGCGACGAGGGTGGCCCGGGTGTAGTCAGTCTCCAGGGAACGGTCCAGGTCGGTGGGGGCGACGATGCCGTAGGTGCGGTCCAGTACGGCGGCGAGGAAGCCGCGCGGGGCCGCGCCGAGGGCCGGGGCGCCCGGCAGCAGCGGCTGCCGGTGTTTGACCGTTTCGCCGCGCCGCCCCTTGAGCTTCATCTCGAACTGCCGCTCCCCGGTGTCCTCGTACAGCCGCTCGCGGATCTTGTAGCGCAGTGGCCTGCCCTGCCGGTGGTCGTGGAAGGACCGCAGGTCAGGGGTGTCGTAGTGGACGGAGCGATAGCGGAACCAGCGCCGCCCGTTGATGCACAGCGCCGCGAACGGGCCGCCCGGCCGCCGGTGGTCGGTGAGTTCGGCCGCGAAGGCGGCGAAGACCTCGACCGGGACGAGATAGCGGCGGTCGAAACGGGCGAGGAGTTCGGCCCGCGCCTGGACGTCGGCGAGCGGCACGGGGCGCGCGGCCATGGCGGCACGGGCGAGGGCTCGTACGGCGGGAATCACACGGTCTCCTTGGCAGTCGGATGGCGACGGGGGGAGGGGGACGTGCGGGACCGGGGAGCGCGCTGTTCCGTTGCTGTTCCGTGGGTGTGGTGTCGAGGTCGGTGTCGCGGTGGTCGCGGTAGGCGCGGTGGTCGTTGAGGTACGCGTACGACGTTCCTCGCCCCCGGAAAGTTCCGGGACGCGGAAACAGACATCCGGCACCGTCGCATCCCGGCCATGGTCGGGCGGGTCATGGCGGCACTGGAGGAACTCTCGGCGGCGCCGGAAGAGTTGGCCGGCGCCCCTGGCTACCGCCGGCTGCGGGGGCATGACGGGCCTGCGGCCTGCCGGGGGCCAAGGCGCCCTCGCTATCCTCACCGCGGAGGAGGGGGCGCGGGCAGCCCGTGTGCACAGGCGGCCCGCCCACTCGCCCGCGGGGCGGATTCGGGGGGAAGGGGCGGCAGATCGTGGAACGGCCAAAACATGCGGGGCGGCAGGGGCGACAGGGGCGCGCGGAAGTGCCGGCGGGGCTGACGCCGCTGGGTGCGCAGGATCCGCCGCGGATCGGGGACTACCGCCTGATCGGACGGCTCGGCGAGGGCGGCATGGGGCGGGTGTTCCTGGCCCGTTCGGACCGCGGCCGTACGGTCGCGGTCAAGCTGGTGCGTGCGGAGCTGGCCGGTGAGGAGGAATTCCGGGCGCGCTTCAGGCGGGAGGTGCGGGCCGCGCAGCAGGTCGCCGGGGAGTGGACCGCGCCCGTACTGGACGCGGACACCGAGGCCGAGACCCCCTGGCTCGCCACGGGCTATATCGCGGGGCCGTCCCTGCAGCAGGTCGTCGGCGGCAGCGGCACCCCGCTGCCCGAGCGGACGGTACGGATCCTGGCCGCCGGGCTGGCCCGTGCGCTGGGGTCGATCCATGCCGCCGGAATCATCCACCGCGACCTCAAGCCGTCCAATGTGCTGCTCAGCATCGACGGGCCGCGGGTCATCGATTTCGGCATCGCGCGGGCCCTGGAGGCGGTGTCCGGCAACGGCGTCACGCATACCGGCGGGGCCATCGGCTCGCCGGGCTTCATGTCGCCGGAGCAGGTGCGCGGCGCGCCGCTCACCCCGGCCTGCGACGTCTTCAGCCTCGGTGCCGTGCTGGCGTACGCGGCGACCGGGCGGCAGCCGTTCGGGACGGCCGACAGCGTCGCGCACGCGGTGATGTTCCGCATCGCCGAGGAGGAGCCCGATCTCTCCGCGGTGCCCGAGGGACTGCGCGGACTGATCGCCGGCGCTCTCGCCAAGCACCCCGGACAGCGGCCCACACCCGCGCGGTTGGTGGCGCAGGCGGAGGGCGGCAGCAGTGACGGGGACGGGCCGGGTGCGGACGACGAGCCATGGCTGCCGGGGGCACTGACCGCCCGGCTGGGGCGGCACGCTGTGGAACTGCTGGCGGCGGAGAACCCACAGGACCGGGACACCGCCCGGGACGGGGAGCACGGCGAGGGCGGCGCCAAGAGCCATCCGCGACGGGCGGACGCACCGTCGTCACCCACCGCCGAGGACCCTGGGCCGCCCGCTTCGCCCACCGCCGTCGTGCCCGCACCGGGCCGCACCCCGGCGACACCGCCACCGCTGCCGCGGGGCCCGGCGGCGTACCCACCCGCCGCCCTGGCATCCCACCCTGACGCAGCGTCGGCTTCCGCCTGGGCCCGTAACCCGCTGCGCCGCCGCGGTGCCGGTACCGCCCTGGTCACCGGGGCCGCGCTGGTGCTCGCCGGGGCCGGTGCGGTCGCTGTGTACGCCCTGATGAGCGCAGACGGCGGCGGCCTGCGGTCGACGGATGCCTCGGCCGACGACGCAGGCGCCACCAGGTCCCAAAGGGCGGCGGGGCCCGCCGCGAAGGCCGGGCTTCCCGCGGACTACCTGGGCACGTGGGAGACGACGCTGGGCGACTCCTCCGACGAGGTCAGGCGCTTCACCCTCGCTCAGGGCAGGGCCGGTGACATCGTGCTGACGATGACGGCGACCGGGATGACCTACCGCTGTGAGTTCGCCGCCGCCCTGGCCCACGCGGGGCCGCCGGTCCGCCTCGGCCCCTCCACCGTGGTCTCCGGGCCGACCGACAGCTGCCTTCCGGGCTCGCCGAGCACCCTGGAGATGGTGCACGGCAAGCTGCGCCGCGCCTTCGACGACGGGAAGGCGCTGTCGTACCGCAAGCTGCCGAACGGCAAGAGGAGCTGACGGCCCCGAGGAGCTGACGGCCCTGAGGGGCTGAGGGACTGACGGCCCGTTGGGAGGCGCTCGGCCGCGCTCCCCTTCCCGCGCCCCGTCGCACCCCGCGTTCCCGCCGGGCATCGATTGTTCTCCCGTCGTGACGATCCCTCGCCCATGGCGCGATCCGCAGCGGCCTACGCTCGGAGCACGCCTGCTGCCGGAACGCGCCTCAGGCACGGAACGAGACGGGGGAGGGCGCCCGGATGGACGGCCTGCGGGAGCTGACGGCCGACGATCCGCAGTGGATCGGGGACTACCGGCTGCTCAGCCGCCTCGGCAGCGGCGGGATGGGGCGGGTCTACCTCGCCCGCTCCGAGGGTGGCAGGACCGTCGCCGTGAAGCTGGTGAAGGCGGAACTGGCCGCGGAGGAAGAGTTCCGGGACCGCTTCCGCGCCGAGGTCGCGGCCGCGCGGCGGGTCGGCGGGCGCTGGACCGCGGCGGTGCTGGACGCCGACACCGAGGCAGCGGTCCCGTGGGTCGCCACCGGGTACATCGCGGGCCCCACACTGAACGAGGTCGTCGGCGGCTCGTACGGGCGCCCCGGGAGCAACGGCCCGCTGCCGGAGCATTCGCTGCGGCGGCTGGCGTACGGGCTGTCCTGCGCGCTGCTCGACATCCACGGCGTCGGCCTGGTGCACCGTGACCTCAAGCCGTCCAATGTGCTGCTCACCATCGACGGGCCACGGGTCATCGACTTCGGTATCGCGCGGGCCCTGGACGCGGTCGGGGACCAGACCCAGACCCGGGCCGGCACGGTGCTCGGCTCGCCCAGCTTCATGTCGCCGGAGCAGGTCCAGGGGCATCGCGTCGGCCCGGCCAGCGATGTCTTCTGTGTGGGGTCGGTGCTGGCGTACGCGGCGACCGGGCGGCAGCCGTTCGGCAGCGCCGCCTCGGGCGTCCACGCGGTGATGTTCAAGATCGCGCAGGAGGAGCCCGAGCTGGCGGCCGCGCCGGACGGCATCCGCGGTCTGATCCAGGACTGCCTGGCCAAGGACCCGGCGGCCCGGCCCACCCCCGAGGAGATCATCGACCGGATCGGGCCGGTGCCCGGCGGCACCTCGGCCGCCCCCTGGCTGCCGGCGGAGCTGATTGCGAGCCTGGGGCAGCACGCCGTACGCCTCCTGGACACCGACACCCCGCCCGGGGGCCAGCCGCCGACGCTCACCTCCACCAGGGTCGCGCCCAGCCCCGCACCGCCGCCCCGTGCCGAGGCGGCCGCCACGGAGTCACGCCGCCGCGCCCGCTGGCTTCCCGTCCTCGCCACCGCCGTCATCGCGGCCGCCGCCACCGCCGTCACGGTCCCGCTGCTGAGCGGCGGCGCGGGCGCCGACGAGAGCCCGTCCGACATCCCCGCCCGCTATGTCGGCACCTGGTCGGGCCCGGTGCTGCGGGACGGGGCGCCCACCGGGCAGCAGCGGCGGTTCGTGATCACCAACGGCAAGGTCGGCGAGGTGGTCGCCAACAGCACCAGCCTCGGCGCGACCTATGAATGCCGCAGCGACGGCAAGCTGGTGTCCGTCATGGCGCACGACGGGCACCCGGCGCTCCGGCTGGACACCAAGGTCGTACGGTCCATCCCCGCGGGCCGCTGCGCCGCGCTGGGCGAGCACACCCTCGAAGCGGGCCGCGCCCACACCCTGACCTGGGCGGCGGCCGGGCGCACCGCGACGCTGCACCGCACGGCCGCCGCCGCCGTCCCGTCCGGCTACCTCGGCACCTGGCAGCGGCCGAACGCCGACGGCTACGGCAGCCAGCGGCTCACCCTCACCCAGGCCCCGGCGGGCAGCACGGTGCTCACCACCGTCGTCGTGGGCCGCGGCGGCCGCTGCACGGCGCATGCCGACCTCTACGCGGCGGAGGGCGGCGCGCTGACCGTCGGCCCGTCGGTCGTCGACCGGCCCGCTCCCGGCTGCGCGCGAAGCAGCACCTCCGTCCTGCGCCTGAACGGCGACGGCACCCTGCACCGCGAGTTCCTGGGCGACGACAAACAGCCGCGCACCTACTCCAGGGCGGAGTAGCTGCGCGGCTGCTGTGCTGCGGTGCCCCCGGGCCCGCCCTCAGGGAAGGGCGGGCCCGGGGAACGCGCGGGGTGTCCCCTACGACAGGAACGAGTTGATCTCGATCGTCTCGTCGCGGCCGGGGCCGACGCCGATCGCGGAGATCCGGGCGCCGGACATCTCCTCCAGCGCCTTGACGTAGGCCTGGGCGTTCTTCGGCAGGTCGGAGAACGACTTCGCCTTGGTGATGTCCTCGGACCAGCCCGGCAGCGTCTCGTAGACCGGCTTCGCGTGGTGGAAGTCGCTCTGGCTGTAGGGCAGTTCCTCGACGCGCTTGCCGTCGATCTCGTACGCGACGCAGACCGGGATCTGCTCCCAGCCGGTGAGCACGTCGAGCTTCGTCAGGAAGAAGTCCGTCAGGCCGTTGACGCGGGTGGCGTAGCGGGCGATGACCGCGTCGAACCAGCCGCAGCGGCGGTCCCGGCCGGTGGTGACACCGCGCTCGCCGCCGATGCGGCGCAGTGCCTCGCCGTCCTCGTCGAACAGCTCGGTCGGGAACGGACCGGCGCCGACGCGCGTCGTATAGGCCTTGAGGATGCCGATGACGCGGTTGATCTTCGTGGGACCGACGCCGGCACCCGTGCAGGCGCCGCCCGCGGTCGGGTTCGAGGACGTGACGAAGGGGTAGGTGCCGTGGTCGATGTCCAGCAGCGTGCCCTGGCCGCCCTCGAAGAGGACCACCTTGTCGTCGTCCAGCGCCTTGTTGAGGATCAGGGTGGTGTCGGCGACATAGCCCTTGATCTTGTCGGCGTAGCCCAGCAGCTCCTCGACGACCTGGTCGACCTCGATGGCGCGGCGGTTGTAGAGCTTGGACAGGAGCTGGTTCTTGACCTCGAGGGCCGCCTCGACCTTCTGGGTGAGGATCGACTCGTCGTAGAGGTCCTGCACCCGGATGCCCACACGGTTGATCTTGTCGGCGTAGGTCGGGCCGATGCCGCGCCCGGTGGTGCCGATCTTCCGCTTGCCGAGGAATCGTTCCGTCACCTTGTCGACGGTGATGTTGTACGGCGTGATGAGGTGAGCGTTTCCGCTGAGCAGGAGCTTGGACGTGTCGACGCCGCGCTCGTTGAGTCCGCTCAGCTCGGAGAGCAGGACCGCCGGGTCGACCACGACGCCGTTGCCGATGACCGGGGTGCATCCCGGCGAGAGGATTCCGGAAGGGAGAAGATGCAGCGCGTACTTCTGGTCGCCGACGACGACCGTGTGGCCGGCGTTGTTGCCGCCCTGATAGCGCACCACATAGTCAACGGACCCACCGAGCAGATCGGTGGCCTTTCCCTTGCCCTCATCACCCCACTGAGCACCGAGCAGCACAAGTGCGGGCACAGGCGTACACCCCTTCCGGGCGGGGCATGTCCAACGTGCGTGGATGGCGTCGGCGTGCTTGTTCACGCGTACGTCATCGCTAGAGCCGTCGGACCGGTGCCCCGGAATAGACGAAGCCCCTGGCGCAATAGCGCAAGGGGCTCTTGCACCGAGATGCTACCTGAGGAAGGACCGAGGTGTCGGCGCAGCCTTCTGGGCACTCTCCCGTGGACTCCGTTCGGGGGTACCCCCTGCTCGTGGTCATCGACCCGGTCGCCCGCAGTACGGACGGTGAATCCGTGCGAATCGCGAAGGATGTCCTGTGCGCGGGCGCGGGGGCGAAAATCTGCCTTCCGGACGGGCCGGAGGAATTCGCGCGGATCCTGGCCCGGCGTGGCCACCGGCGGCCGGTGGTGATCGGTGACGACCGGGCGCTGCTGCGGGTGGTGGGCCTGCTGCACAAGGAACGTGAGCTGGCCGCGGTGCCGCTGTCGATGGTCCCGGTCGGCGCACCGGCCGCCGTCGCGCTGAGCCGCGCCCTGGGCATCCCCACGGACACGGTGGCCGCGGCGCGCGCCGTCCTGGACGGCGGGGAGCGGCCGCGGGATCTGCTCACGGACGACAGCGACGGCATCGTGCTCGGCGGACTGCGGATCCCCTGCGGCAGCGAGGCGACCCGGCAGGGCCACGGGGTGTACGTGCCGGCGGCGGTCCCTGCGGTGGCACCCACGGATCCGATGGAGGCCATGGAGGGGCGGGACGGTCTGTCGGGCGGCCTCGACGGGCACCGGCCGTGGTGGAAGCCGGCCGCGCGCACCGCCCGTACGGCGCTGGCGCTGCTGGCGGCGCCGGCCGCCGGGCTGGGCGGGCGGCGCGCGCGGGTGCCGGGGCAGCGGCTGCGGATCGAGGCGGACGGGGTGCTGCTGGCGGATCTGGACCGGCCGGTGCGCGGGGTGTCGGTGATGCCCGGCGGACGGGCCGGGGCGGACGGGCGGCGGCCCGGGGCCGGTGACGGCGGGGAGCTTGCGGAGGTCGTGGTGCACTGGCCGGGCGGAGGCCGGCCGGTACGGGCCCGGGCGCGGGCGGTGACGGTGTCCGGCGCGGACTTCCATTACCGGGCGGACGCGGTGGTCGGCGGGCCGGTCAGGACCCGTACGTGGACCCTGCAGCCGGGGGCCTGGCGGCTCCAGCTGCCGCGGGGGTGAGCGCCGGCGGGTGCCTCAGCGGCCGGCACCGTCGCGCTCGGCCCGCATCTGGTCGCGGTGCTCGCGCCAGCGCTGCAGCAGCCCGGTGAGTTCCTTCTGCAGGAACTCGAAGAAGACGAGCGTCTCGTCGATCCTGCGGCCCGCCGGGGAGTCCTCGCCGAGGCTCTCCACACCGTCGCGCAGGGTGCCCTCCCAGCGAGTGAGGACGTTGTCCCGGCGCGCCAGGGCCTCGTACCACTGGTCGCTGTGCACGCGGTAGCGGTCGCGGCGGGAGCCCGGCTCACGCTCCCGGCTGACCATGTCGACCTGGGAGAGATAGCGGATCGCGCCGGAGACGGCGGCGGGGCTGACCTGGAGGCGCTCGCCGAGTTCCGCGGACGTCAGCACGCCGGAGTCGGAGGCCAGCAGACAGGCGAAGACCCGGGCGGACATCCGCTGCATACCGGCGTCGACCAGCTGGGCGGCGAACCGTTCGACGAATTGCGAGACCGCCTCGTCGTCGCGCTTGTCCGTGCGCGTGTCCTGGGGTGTCTCGTTGGTCCCGGCCGCGCTCTGCTGTAGCTGCTCGCTCATATCCGCATCATCTCCCCTGATCAGAGCCACCCACCCCAATTTTATACGCTTTCTTAACTTCACAAATTTGTGAAACTAGCGTAGCTTCCAAAACATGACCAAGGCAATCTCTCCCGCTCCCGCGATCCGGGTCGACGGCCTCCACAAGTCCTTCGGCCGCACCCACGCGCTGGACGGCCTCGATCTGCATGTCGACGCCGGTGAGGTACACGGCTTCCTCGGGCCCAACGGCGCCGGGAAGTCCACGACGATCCGCGTCCTGCTCGGCCTGCTGCGCGCCGACGCCGGCACGGCCCGGCTCCTGGGCAAGGACCCCTGGCAGGACGCCGTCGAGCTGCACCGCCGTATCGCCTACGTCCCCGGTGACGTGACCCTGTGGCGCAATCTCTCCGGCGGCGAGGTCATCGATCTCTACGGACGGCTGCGCGGGGGACTCGACGCCGCGCGCCGGGCCGAGCTCCTGGAGCGGTTCGAACTCGACCCCACCAAGAAGGGGCGGACGTACTCCAAGGGCAACCGTCAGAAGGTCGCGCTGGTCGCCGCCTTCGCCTCCGACGTCGATCTGCTCATCCTCGACGAGCCGACCTCCGGGCTGGACCCGCTGATGGAGGAGGTCTTCCAGAGCTGCGTCGAAGAGGAGCGCGACCGCGGCCGTACGGTGCTGCTCTCCAGCCATGTGCTGTCGGAGGTCGAGGCGCTCTGCGACCGCATCAGCATCATCCGCAAGGGGCGGACCGTCGAATCCGGCTCGCTGGGCCAGCTGCGCCATCTGACCCGCACCTCGGTCATCGCCGAACTCGCCGGCCCGCCCAACGGACTGGCCACGCTCCCCGGCGTCCACGGCCTGGCCACGCAGCCGATCCGGGGGAGCCAGGGCCACCGCGTCCAGCTCCAGGTCGACACCGACAAGCTCGACGCCGTGCTGCGTTCGCTCGGCACCTCCGGCGTCCGCAGCCTCACCAGCACCCCGCCCACCCTGGAAGAGCTCTTTCTGCGCCACTACCAGGACGACGTCCGCGGTGAAGAGGCGATCGCGCGATGACCGCCGTGACCACAGCCCTCCCCGCACCCACCGCACGCGCCCGTCATCTGGCGGGCACCGGTGCCCTGTTGCGCCTCGCGCTGCGCCGCGACCGGGTGATGATCCCGGCCTGGGTGCTGGCCCTCGGACTGACCGTCGCCACCATGGGCTCGTCCTTCGAGGCGGTCTACGACACCGCCGCCCAACGCGCCCAGCTGGCCGCCTCGATGAACGGCAACGGCTCGATGCGCGCGCTGTACGGACCGGTCTTCGGCGACTCCATCGGCGGCCTGGTCGCCTGGCGGATGGCCGGCTTGGGTGCCGTCCTCGCCGCGGTGATGAGCCTGCTGATCGTCGTCCGGCACACCCGCGAGGAGGAGGAGACGGGCCGTCAGGAGCTGCTCTCCGCCGCCATGGTCGGCCGCCGCGCACCGCTGACCGCGGCCCTGCTGACGGCACTGACCGCCAACGCCGGGATCGCCGCACTGATCGCGGGCGGCCTGACCGCCTCCGGGCAGCAGGCCGCCGGCTCCCTCGCGCTCGGCGCCGCCATCGGCTGCACCGGACTGCTCTTCGCCGGGCTGGCCGCCATCGCCGCCCAGCTGACCGAGAGCGCGCGGCCGGCCAAGGGCCTGACCGGCGCGGTCCTCGGCCTCGCCTTCGCACTGCGCGCCGCGGGCGACGCCGCCGGCCCCGAGGCGACGTCCCCGCTCACCTGGGTCTCACCGATCGGCTGGTCGGAGAACCTCCGGCCGTACGCCGGTGAACGCTGGTGGATCGTCCTGCTCTTCCTGGCGGCAGCCGCCCTGGCCGTCTCCGCCTCCTACACCCTGACCGCCCGCCGCGACCTCGGCATGAGCTTTCTGCCGGCCCGCCCCGGACCGGCCCGCGCACCACGCTCGCTGAGCGGCCCCTTCGGCCTGGCCTGGCGGCTGCAGCGCACCACCCTGCTGGGCTGGGCGCTCGGCTTCCTGTGCGCCGGCGGAATCTTCGGCGGCATCGCCGAGGGCGCCTCCGACCTGGTCGGCAGCAATCGGCAGACCCGCGAGATCGTCGAGCGGATGGGTGGTCAGCAGGGCCTGACCGATGCCTTCCTGGCCACGATGACCGGCATGCTCGGCATGGTGGCGGCGATCTACGCGGCCGGCGCGGTGCTCCGGCTGCGCGGTGAGGAGACCGGCGAGCGCGCGGAGCCGGTGCTGGCCGGCGCGGTGAGCCGGCTCCGCTGGGCCGCCGGCCATCTGGCCCTTGCGTACGCGGGCACCGCCGTCATCCTGGCCTGCGGCGGCCTGGCCCTCGGCCTCGCCTACGGCCTCTCGGCCGACGACCTCGGCGGCGGACTCGGCCCGGTGCTGGCCGCCGCCCTCTCCCAGGTCCCGGCCGTCTGGACGCTCACCGGTCTGGCGGTCCTCGTCTTCGGCCTGCTCCCCAAGGCCACCGGCGCCGTCTGGGCCCTGGTCGGCGGCTGCCTGGCCCTCGGCTGGATCGGCCCGTCCCTCAAGTTCCCCCGGTGGGCCATGAACCTCTCCCCGTACAGCCATCTCCCCAAGCTCCCCGGCGCGGACGCCACCGCCGCCCCGTTCGTCTGGCTGCTGGCCCTCTCCGCCCTCTTCGCCCTCGTGGGCCTGGCGGGCCTGCGTCGGCGCGACATCGGCTGATCCCCCGGCGGCCGGTCCTCCCGCGGCCGGCCGCCTCCCCCTACGTGCGCCGCCGGAGCTGTAGCGGACTCCGGCGGCGCACTTCCGTGCCGTGCGCCGGGTCGGCGCGGCGACATCCACAGGCTGTGGACAAAGCACAGGAACCCGCCGAGCGCCAGTCACTCCTCGCCATTTCACCTGGCCGCGCGTTAACCCGCAGTAACTATGGAGCAATGGGTGACTTCCCCGTTACTTTCCGCATGCACGGTCGTGACCACGACCTGCGGCATCGGAGGGGTTCATGCGACGTATCACCACCAAGATCGGCATGCTCGCGGCGGCGGCACTGCTCGCCGTCGCGGCGGCCGGGCCCGCCCAGGGCAAGCAGGCGAGCGACGCCGCGCACCGCACCCAGGCCGAGACGGCGGCCTACTTCGTGATGACCGACATCACCCACGAGGAATTCGTCATCAAGCTCACCGACCCCCGCAAGATCCAGCACGCCCGGGACCTGCTGAGCGGCGCGTCCCACTCGGAGCCGCATGTCATCGGCAGGATCGACAAGCGCCCCGCCCCGTACAACTGGCGCTGGAGTTTCCACCTCCGCCCGGAGACGATCGACTTCTTCGACTTCGCCATCGAGGTCTGTGACGCCACCACGCCCTATGTCGAAGACCATCTGGACGAGGCCGGCGGCCCGTTCCTGCCCGGGCTGATCTGGTGCCCGTGGACCTCGAAGCTGGTGCGGGAGGTGCCCCAGCCGTAAGGCCGGGGGTTTGGGGCCGCCGGCCGGGCCTCGCCCGCCGGCGGCCGCCCCGCATCCCTCCGGGAGCAGCGGCCCTCAGCCCCCCGGCGTCACCAGCCGGGCCTCGTACGCGAACACCGCCGCCTGGGTGCGGTCGCGCAGCCCCAGCTTCACCAGAATGCGGCTGACATGGGTCTTCACCGTGGATTCGGCGACGACGAGATGCTCGGCGATCTCGCCGTTCGAAAGGCCCTGGGCGACCAGCACGAGGACCTCGGTCTCGCGCTCCGTGAGGTCGGCGATGCGCTCCTGGGCGGGGGCACGAGGGGTGCCCAGCCGGGAGAACTCGGAGATCAGGCGCTTGGTGACGGTGGGGGCGAGCAGGGCCTCGCCGGAGGCGACGATGCGGACGCCCTCGGCGAGCTGGCCGGCTGAGGCGTCCTTGAGCAGGAAGCCGCTGGCCCCGGAGCGCAGCGCTTGGTAGACGTACTCGTCCAGATCGAAGGTGGTCAGCACCAGGACCTTGGCGTCCGCGTCGGCGGCCACGATCTCGCGGGTCGCCTCCAGGCCGTTCATCTCCGGCATCCGGATGTCCATCAGGACGACATCGGGCTTGAGGATCGCGACCTTGCGCACCGCCTGGCGGCCGTCGACCGCCTCCCCGACCACCTCGATGTCCGGCATGGCGTTGAGCAGGACGGAGAAGCCCTCTCGGACCATCACCTGGTCGTCGACGATCAGTACCCGGATCATGCCTTGCCCCCCGCCCTGGTCTCGCCCGCCGTGTGCGACACCGGAATGAACGCGGCGACCTCGAAGCCGCCGTCCTCGGTGCGGTCGGCCGTCATCTCGCCGCCCAGCATTTGTACCCGCTCCCGCATCCCCAGGACACCGTGCCCCGCGCCCGGGGACGGTTTGGCCAGCCGGCTCGGCGGACCATTGACGATCCGCACGCCCAGCCCGCCCAGCACATAGGAGACCTCCACCCGCGCCTCGGCGCCCG
This sequence comes from Streptomyces sp. NPDC048434, assembly GCF_043200375.1. Taxonomy (NCBI): domain Bacteria; kingdom Bacillati; phylum Actinomycetota; class Actinomycetes; order Kitasatosporales; family Streptomycetaceae; genus Streptomyces; species Streptomyces sp. NPDC048434. The sequence goes on from NZ_JBICXQ010000031.1 coordinate 89,069, forward strand.
GCGAGTGCCGCAGCGCATTGCTCAACCCCTCCTGCACGATCCGGTACGCGGACAGCTCGACGCCCTGCGGCAGCGGCCGGGGCGCACCGGTGGTCACCGCCTCGACGGTCAGCCCGGCGCTGCGGACGCTGGCGAGCAGCGCGTCGAGGCTGCCGAGCGTCGGCTGCGGGGCCTCCGGATCGCTCTCGGCGAAGGCGTCCGGGTCCGCGGAGCGGACCACACCGAGGATGCGGCGCAGCTCGGCGAGCGCGGCAACGGCGTTCTCACGGATCGTCGCGAAGGACGTGGCGAGCTCGGGCGGGGTGTCCTTGACGCGGTAGGGAGCCGCCTCGGCCTGGATGGCGATCACGGACATGTGGTGGGCGACCACATCGTGCAGCTCACGGGCGATGAGGGCGCGCTCCTCCAGGAGCGTGCGCCGGGAGCGCTCCTCCGCGGTGGCGGTCCGGTTCTCGACGACCTGCCGGCGCTCCTCGCGCCAGGCGCGGATCGCGGCGGCGGAGACCAGCAACACTCCGCAGAAGATCGCCACCGGCGGCAGATCGCCGGTGTCCTTCCCCACGAGCGCCGTCACCACGGCCGACAGGGCAAAGGTGACCAGCCACATCTCGATGGCCAGCCGGGGCCGGGTGCGCAGCACCACGAGGACCATCACCGCGAGGTGGGTGGCAAAGGCGGCGCCCCCGAAGAGGCTGGCGAACGGAGAGGAGAAGCCCGCATAGACGAACGCCGACACCACGAAGGCGGACAGCGACAGCCAGTAGGCGCCCACCGGGCGGAAGAGCGTGAGCATCGGCCCCGCGGCGACCAGCGCACTGAAGCCGGTGACCAGGACGGAGTGCACCGACCCGGGCTCGGAGCTGCTGGTCAGGTTCGCCAGGAAGACGCACATCGAGAAGAAGCCGACGGCGAAATGCGGCAGCCAGCGCATCCAGTGCCGCAGCCGCTGCGGCAGGAACGGCACCCACCGGGACACCTTGGCGTCCTCCAGCGGCGGCATCGGGCGGAAGGCGAAGGCATCGACGAACAGGTCCTGGCGCAGCCGGTGCAGTGCGCCATGGGCTATCCGGGCCTCGGAACGCAGACTGCTCTGCGACTGGGTCGTGTCGTTCACGCTGACAACGGTAAGCAACGACGGGCCCCCGGGCGTCCCCACCAGTGGGGATCTGCCCGGATCCGCCTCAAGTACTACATGGTCGGTGCAGGAGAGCGACAAGTGTGTGACAGCTGGGACTGCCGGGGGTGACGGGGCCGTAGTGGCCGACGCCGGGCAGCTCGCGCAGGTCCGTGGTGCCGGGGCTGTGGGCGGCGTAGCGGCGGGAGAGGTCGAGGGGGACATCGGGGTCGTCGGTGCCGTGCAGGATCGTGACCGGGACACCGGCGGGCGGATGGCACGCCGGGTCGGCCGCGGCCATGCGCGCCGCGAGGCCGGGCCCGGCGCCGAGCAGCTCGGCGACCGCGCCGTTGCTCAGGCCCAGCGCATGGGCGCGGGCGAGGTCGGCGACCGGTGAGACGGCGAGGACGCGGGACACGGGGGTGCCCGGGCGGCCGGCGGCGAGCAGCGCGAGGTGGCCGCCCGCGGAGTGGCCGACCAGGACCGGAGCTCCGCCCCCGGGCACCTCGCGCACCGCCGCCGCGATGCCCGCCGTGACGTCCTCGAAGGTCTGCGGCGCCCCGCCGCCCGCACCGACCCTGCGGTATTCGGCGAGCGCGACCGGCAGCCCCCGCCCGGCGAGTTCGGCGGCGAGCGGCGACAGATGGCGGCGGTCGTAGGCCGCGCGCCAGAAGCCGCCGTGCAGGAGGACGACCGGCGGGCCGCCCGCCGTCCTGGCCCGCCCGCCGTCGGCCGCCCGCGGCAGGTACAGGTCGACGATCTGGTCCGGATGCGGCCCGTACGCCACGGTCCGGTCCGGCGCCACCGGGGCGAGCCCCAGCAGCGCCGCCTCCTCGTCCGCCACGCTCACCCGTCGGCCCCGGCCGCCCCGGACTCGACATCGGGCAGCGCCCGCAACACCTCGCCGAGCACCCACGCCGCCCGCTCCGCGTCCGCGAAGGAGGTGTAGAGCGGGGTGAAGCCGAAGCGCAGCACGTCGGGTGGGCGGAAGTCGCCGACCACCCCGCGCCGTATCAGCTCGTCCATCACCTCTCTCGCCATGGGGACAGCTCCCTGCTCGGCCGAAGCGGAGAGCTTGGGGAAGCACTCCAGCGACACCTGGCTGCCGCGCCGCTGGTGGTCGTACGGCGTGACGGAGCGGGCCCGGCCCAGCGGCACGTAGGAGGTCACGCACTCCAGGAAGAAGTCGGTCAGGGCGAGGCTCTTGGTGCGTACGGCCTCGATGGACACCCCGTCCCAGACCTCCAGCGCCGCCTCCAGCGCAAGCAGCGACAGGATGTCGGGGGTGCCGACCCGGGCGCGCGAAATGCCCTCGGCGGGGGTGTAGGCGGGATCCATGGCGAACGGATCGGCGTGCGAGTTCCAGCCCGGCAGCGGCGATTCGAACCGCTCCTGGAGGCTTTCGCGGACGTAGAGGTAGGCGGGCGAACCCGGGCCGCCGTTGAGGTACTTGTACGTACAGCCGACGGCGAGGTCGACGTGGTGCGCATCGAGGCCGACCGGCAGCGCGCCGGCGCTGTGGCACAGGTCCCAGACGGCGAGCGCGCCCGCGGAGTGCAGCGCGTTGGTGATGCCGGGCAGGTCGTTGAGCCGGCCGGTGCGGTAGTCGACGTGGTTGACCAGCGCCAGCGCGGTCCGCTCGGTGACCTCGTCGGCGATCCGCGCGGGCTCGACCGGACGCACCGCGAGACCGGTCATCCGGGCCGCGGACCGGGCGATATAGCCGTCGGTCGGGAAGGTGGTGGCATCGACGAGGATCTCCGTACAGCCCTTGCCGGCCATCCGGACACCGCCGACCACGGCCTTGAAGAGGTTGACGCTGGTCGAGTCGCCGACCACCACCCGGCCCGGTGCCGCCCCGATCAGCGGCGCGATCTTGTCGCCGACCCGCTCGGGCGCGGTCCACCAGCCGGACTCGGTCCAGGACCGGATGCGCAGCTCGCCCCACTCGCGGGCGATGACATCGGCGAGACGGCCGGGCACCGTACGGGGCAGCGCACCGAGGGAGTTGCCGTCCAGGTAGACCCCGGCATCGCCGGAGGCATGATCGGGCGCGGAGTCGAGGACGAACCGGTCGCGGACCGCGGCAAGCGGGTCGGCGGCGTCCCACTCCGCGGCGCGCGCGGCCATGTCACGGGAGGGCGCGTGAAGGCCGTCGTCGCCGCGGAGTTCCGGGGTCTCAGACATGGCTGCGCGCCGTCCACAGCTCGGGGAAGACGTTCTTGCGGGCCCGCTTCTCCAGCCAGGCCACGCCCGCGGAACCGCCGGTCCCCATCTTCGCCCCCATGGCCCGCCGGGTCGCGACCAGATGGTCGTTGCGCCAGCGCCAGACCAGCTCGGCGACATCGGTGAGCGCCTCGCCGAGCCGGACGAGGTCGGACTCCTGCGACCCGGCGTAGATCCCGGCCCAGACGGCCTCGACGTCCGGGTCCGCCTCGTAGCGCAGTGCGGGGTCCCGCCGGAGCACGGCCTCGGGCACGGCGTGGCCGCGGCGGGCGAGCAGCCGCAGCACCTCGTCCCACAGGCTCGGCTCCTGGAGGGCCTTCTCCAGCTCGGCGTGCTCCCGCGAGGCCCCGCGGTGCGGCACCAGCATCGACGCGGACTTCTCGCCGAGCAGGAACTCCATCCGCCGGTACATGGCGGACTGGAAGCCGGAGCCCTCGCCGAGCGCGCTGCGGTAGGCGTTGAACTGCGCCGGGGTCAGCCGGGCGAGCGGCTTCCAGGCGGCGTTCAGCGCCTCCAGCTCGTAGGTGGAGCGGCGCAGCGCCTCCATCACCACCGGCAGATCGTCGCGGCGCAGCGCCTCGGCGGCGGTGTGCCATTCATGGACGATGACCGTGAACCACAGCTCCATGACCTGGGTGGTGACCAGGAAGACCATCTCGCCGGGGTCGTCGGAGAGCGGGTGCTGCAGGTGGGTCAGGACATCCGCCTGGACATAGTCCTCGTACGGGGTGGTACTGCTGCTGCCGATGCTGAGATCCGGGGCGAACGGCGGGTCGGACTCGGCGGCGCCGGCCGGTGCGGAACCCGCTGCGGGTGCGGTCGACGCGCTCTCCACGGAATCGATGGGAGACGGCTGCGACATGAGGGACTCCTCAAGTGCGAACTACCGGGTAGCGGTCCGCCCCTTCCTCGTCGGCTCGGGAGCCCCGGTCCCCTCGGGCGCGGGATGACCCGGCCCACTGGAAATCATCCGTGCTGGACAGCGACCGCGCAAGGGCCGACCGCGAGCACGCGGCCGGCCCGTTGATCTTGCCCGGCGCTCCCCGGCGGGGGGAGCTGTGGTTCCCCGGGGGAACCGGCGGCGGCCCTCAGGTGAGGGTGTCGGCCGCGGTCGGCGAGGAGTCCCGCAGGAAGGTCGAGCAGCGCTCGTACTCCTCCTGCTCGCCGATCGCCTGGGCGGCGCGGGCGAGGGCGTGCAGCGCCCGCAGGAAGCCGCGGTTGGGCTCGTGCTCGAAGGGCACCGGCCCGTGGCCCTTCCACCCGGCCCGGCGCAGCGAGTCCAGGCCGCGGTGGTAGCCGGTGCGGGCGTAGGCGTACGACTCGACGACCCGGCCTTGTTCGAAGGCGTCGTCCGCGAGCTGGGCCCAGGCCAGGGAGGAGGTCGGGTACTTCGCGGCGACGTCGGACGGTGCCGTGCCCGCGGCGAGCAGCTCGCGCGGCTCCGGGTCGTCGGGCAGATGGGTCGGGGGCGGTCCCCCGAGGAGGTTCTCGTGAATGGCCATGCTTCCCAGTCTGCCTGGTTGCGGGGGCGGGGTGGAGAGCGGCCAGGATCTTGCCCCGCTTGTGCGACGGGACGGAAGGCGGATACTGGCCGGAGACCGGCCCTCCGGGCGCCCGGCCCTGGCCCGTCGGACAGGCCCTAAGAGCCCTCGGCCGGTCGCTCCGGTCCCCCGGTACCCGGCAACCGCTTCACCTCCCGGGCCGTGACCTCACCCGGGTCCAGCGGCGGCGCACTCACCCCGCAGTGGTAGGTCGTCTCCGCCCGGCACGGCTCCGCGGCACCCGGTTCGGCGCGCAGAACGTTGGTGCGCACGGTCAGCAGGCCGATCAGCCCGCCGGCCACCAGGATGCCCGCACACAGCGGCATCGCGCGCTGGAAGGCCGCACCGAATTCGTCCGCCGAGCGGTAGGCCTCCGGGCCGATGCCCGCCAGCAGCGGCAGTGCGGCCACCGCCATCAGGCTCGCGGCCCGCGCCGCCGCATTGTTGATACCGCTGGCCAGGCCCGCCCGGTCCACGTCCACCGACGCCAGCACCGTCGAGGTGAGCGGTGCGACCAGCGTCACCATCCCCGCGCCCAGCACCACCAGCGCGGGCAGCACATCGGCGAAGTACGAGGCGCCCTGGCCCACCCGCATCATCAGCAGCATCCCCGCCGCACACAGCAGCGGTCCGACGGTGAGCGGAATGCGCGGCCCGATGCGCTGCCCCAGCTGTCCGGAGCGGGCGGACAGCAGCAGCATCAGCACGGTGGTGGGCAGCAGCGCGGTACCGGCCTGCAGCGCCGAGTACCCCACCACGACCTGGAGCTGGAGCACGGCCAGGAAGAAGAAGCCGCCGAACGCGGCGTAGACACACACCGTCACCGCATTGACGGCCGAGAACAGCCGGATGCCGAAGATGGCCGGGGGCAGCATGGGATCCGCCCGCCGCCGCTCGACATGGACGAAGAGCACCCCGAGCAGCACTCCGGCCACCGCCGGAATGATCACGCCGGGCCCGGCGCCCCCGCCCGGCGCGGCGATCAGCGCATACGTCACCCCGGCCAGCGACAGCGCCCCCAGCACCGCGCCCTGCACATCGAAGCCGCGGCGCTCGCGGGCGTCCCGCTCCCGGGTCTCGGGTACGTGCCGCAGCGCCACCGGTACGCACACCGCCGCCAGCGGCACGTTCAGAAAGAACACCCAGCGCCAGCCGGCCCCGTCCACCAGCCAGCCGCCGATGAACGGGCCGACCGCCGCGGCCACGCCGCCGAGCCCCGACCAGGCGCCGACCGCCCGCGCCCGGTCGTCGGGGTGGAAGACGGCCTGGATCAGGGCCAGTGAGCCGGGGGTGAGCAGCGCTCCGCCGACGCCCTGCAGCGCCCGGGCCGCGACCAGCACCCCGGCATCCGGCGCCAGCCCGCACAGCAGCGAGGCCGCGGCGAACCACACCACGCCGATCACGAACACCCGGCGCCGGCCGAAGCGGTCGCCGAGGGCTCCGCCCAGCAGGATCAGCGAGGAGAGGGTGAGCATGTAAGCGGTGATGGTCCACTGGAGGACCGCCAGATCCGCGTTGAGGTCCTCGCCGATCCTGGGCAGTGCGACATTGACGACGGTGCTGTCGAGCATCGCCATGCCGGACCCCAGCACGGCCGTCGCCAGCACCCATCGGCCCTGTGCCGTGGTCAGCCGGACCGCGCCGGGCGCGCTCGGTTCGCTCATACCGCGAGCATGCCCGTAACCGCGCCCGCTCGCCCGCCCTGTGCACACGGCGGTCAGCGCGTCCGGACACACAGCAGGCTCCGCATCCCGGCGGATGCGGAGCCTGGTGCGCAGCGAGCCGGCCGTGCGGCCGCCCCGCGCTTACTTGATCTTGGTGCCGGTGGAGCGCAGGTTGTCGCAGGCCTGGGTGACGCGCTGGGCCATGCCGGCCTCGGCCAGCTTGCCCCAGCTGCGCGGGTCGTAGTGCTTCTTGTTGCCGACCTCGCCGTCGACCTTCAGCACACCGTCGTAGTTACGGAACATGTGGTCCGCGATCGGGCGGGTGAAGGCGTACTGGGTGTCGGTGTCCAGGTTCATCTTGACCACGCCGTTCTCCAGCGCGATGGCGATCTCCTCCGGGGTGGAGCCGGAGCCGCCGTGGAAGACGAAGTCGAAGGGGGCGGTCTTGCCGTACTTGGCGCCGACGCCCTCCTGCAGGTCCTTCAGCAGCTCGGGGCGGAGCACCACATTGCCCGGCTTGTAGACGCCGTGGACATTGCCGAAGGAGGCGGCGAGCAGGTAGCGGCCCTTCTCTCCCAGGCCCAGCGCCTCGGCGGTGCGCAGCGCGTCGTCGACCGTGGTGTAGAGCTCGTCGTTGATCTCGTGGGTGACGCCGTCCTCCTCGCCGCCGGTCGGGGTGATCTCGACCTCAAGGATGATCTTGGCGGCGGCGGCCTTGGCGAGCAGCTCCTGGCCGATGGCCAGGTTGTCGGCCAGGTTCTCGGCCGAGCCGTCCCACATGTGGGACTGGAACAGCGGGTTCTGGCCCTTGGCGACGCGCTCCGCGGAGATGTCCAGCAGCGGGCGTACGTAGCCGTCGAGCTTGTCCTTCGGGCAGTGGTCGGTGTGCAGCGCGACGGTGACGTCGTACTTCTCGGCCACGATGTGCGCGAACTCGGCGAGCGCGACCGCGCCGGTCACCATGTCCTTCTTGTACTGGCCGCCCAGGAACTCCGCACCACCGGTGGAGATCTGGATGATGCCGTCGCTCTCGGCCTCGGCGAACCCGCGCAGCGCGGCGTGCAGCGTCTGCGTCGACGTGACGTTGATGGCCGGGTAGGCGAACTTTCCTGCCTTCGCCCGGTCCAGCATCTCGTTGTAGACCTCGGGAGTTGCGATGGGCATCTGTCCGCTCCTTGTGTATGCGGGTTGCGTTCTTGGCCCTGACCAGGGGGCGAGGACTTCGCCGAGCACATCTTCCCAGACTCGGCGAATTGCTCCACATTCCGCGCCCGGCCGTCCCGCAGTGTGGGCGGCCGGTTTCACGTGAAACCAGCCGCCCGTCGACAAAGCCGCAGTTCAGCGCGGCTTTTCCGGTTCCGCGCGGCCCCTCGGCCGACGTCAGCTCAGGCCGAGGTCGCCGAGCTGGTAGCCGGTGATGTAGGGGAGTCCGGCCTCCGCGATGGCGGACGCGGCACCCCGGTCGACGATCGTTGCCACCGCAACGACCTCGGCGCCCGCCTCACGCGCCGCCTCGACGGCGGTCAGCGGGGAGCCGCCGGTGGTGGAGGTGTCCTCGACGACCAGGACCCGGCGGCCCTTGATGTCCGGACCCTCGATACGGCGCTGCATCCCGTGCGCCTTCTGCGCCTTGCGGACGACGAACGCGTCCAGCCGGCCGCCGCGTGCGGCGGAGGCGTGCAGCATCGAGGTCGCGACCGGGTCGGCACCGAGCGTCAGCCCGCCGACCGCGTCGTAGTCCAGATCGGCGGTGATCTCCAGCATCAGCTGACCGACCAGCGGCGCGGCCTCGCCGTCCAGGGTGATCCGGCGCAGGTCGATGTAGTAGTCGGCCTCCTTGCCGGAGGAAAGCGTCACCTTGCCGTGCACCACGGCCTTGTCCTTGATCTGCTGCAGCAGCTCGCCGCGCGCGTCGTCACTCATGCGCATGAGCTTAGGCGGTGTCCCCCGACAGGCTCCGCCAGCTCCAGGTCGTGGAGATCTCCAGCGGGTCGATGGGCGTGACCAGGCGCGGCAGGGTGTTGAGACCGTTCGGCGGGCCGGACTGCGGCTCGACGCAGACCGCGGCCTCCTGCTCGTCGTAGACCACGGCCCACTCGGCGCGGCTGCTGATCTTCAGCTCCAGCCGGCCCGGCCAGGTGAGGGTGGCCTCGACCCCTTGCGGCATACCGAAGCAGTCGTCCCAGGGCCCCGGCTGCGGCACGATCCGCCGGCCGGTCGGGAGATGGTCGTCGCCCCGCTCCTCCTGCCACCCGGGCGTGAAGTCGAGACGTGCGTCCTCGCCTCCCTCACCGAGATTCCGCCGGAACCACGGGTGCCATCCGGCCTGCGCGGGGAAGGAGTCGCCGGTCGCCTCGACGCCCATGGTGAGGGTGAGCGAGCCGCCGTCCGCGGCGAGCTCGACGAGCTGGGTCACCCGCCCCGGGTACGGCCAGGGCGCCGCCGGATCGGCGAGGTCGTAGGTGAAGACCGCCTCCGTGGCGCTCGAACGCGCGGTCCGCCAGCGGAGGTTGCGGCCGGTGCCGTGGATGGCGTGCGGCGCGGCGTTGAGCGGCATCTGGTGCAGTTCGGCCCCGTTGCGGAACTGCCCGTGCTCGATCCGGCCGCACCACGGAACCATCGGGAAGCAGCCGTACTTGGCGCCCTGCCGCAGCAGCTCCGTACCGCCGACACGGAGGCCGGCGATCCGGCAGCCGTTGTCCGGATGGACGGTCAGTTCGGTGTCTCCCGCGGCCAGCCGTACGCCTGGTGATGCCTGCGCCGACGCTGCGTTCTGCGGGGTGTTGTCGGTACTCACGGGACCGACCCTAGCGGTGCCCCGGCGCCCGGCGCGGGACGCCGGGACGGGCTCGCAGCCGGTCCGCAGCGCCCGTGAACGCCGGGGTCAGCGCCGCCGGCGCAGCACCCGGCCGACGACCACGGCGGACGCCAGCACCACCGCGGCGGCGGGCGCCGCCCAGCGCAGGGTCGCCGAGGCGGCGCTCTGCTCGGGCGCGGGCACCGGTGCGTACCGCCCGCGCGGCGGGGCATGGTCGACCTCCTCCGCGCTGCGCCCGATCATCGTCCGGCGGGCGTGCGCGGCCTCGGCGGGGGCGATGCCGTCCGCATCGTGGCCGTAGGCGTGCTCGGGATGCGCATCGTGCACCGCATGGATCGCGTCCTCGGCGTCCCCCGCGTCGAGGTCCTCGGTGTCCCCCGCGTCGAGGTCCTCGGTGTCCCCCGCGTCGAGGTCCTCGGCGGCATCGTCGGGGTCCGCCGCTTCCATGGCGTCCTCGTCGCTGCCCGGATCCAGGGACGGCGGCGGCACCTCGGTGTCGAACACCCCCGGCTTGGCCACCTCTGCGGCGCCCCCGGCCGGACCGTCGCCGTCGGCCGGAGCGTCGACGCCCTGCCCCGCCACCGGCCGCTGCCGCAGATCGGCCGCGAGGTTCTCCGCGAAGCGGTCCAGCAGCCGGCGGCCGGCGGTCTCGGCGGAGTGGTCGCTGACCTCGGCGAACCGGCCGTCGCCGTGGACCGTGCCGGAGCAGGCCAGCGTCGTACCGGGACCGGGCTCGGTGGCTGGGGAGAGCCGTACGGCCAGGGTCAGCGCGACCGACCCGTCGCCCCGTGCCTCGGTGCCCTTCGCCTCGACGGTCACCGTGGGGGCCACACCGTCCTCGCCGGGTCTGTCGTCCGCGGCGGCGCCGACCGTCAGCGTGCCGCGGTAGGTGATGGTGGAGCTTCCGATACGCAGCCGCAGCCGGCCCACCGGGGACCGGGGGGCCGCATCGGCGTCGAGCTGGACTCCCGGGACACAGCGCGCCACCCGCTCCGGCTCGGTGAGCGCCTGCCGCACGGTCCCGACGGGAAACGGAACGTACACCTCATGCTCCATGACATGGGAGCCTACCCAGCACCCCCGCACCCCGTGCCCGACCGCACAGAACTTTCTGCACAAAGGCCCCGGCCCCCGCACCGGACCCATGCCGGCCGCGCCCTCCCCCCGCACCGCCCCCGCGTCCGCCGCGCCCCCGGCACCGCTCCCGCGTCGACCGCGCCCTCCCCGCACCGGCGCCGCGCGGCCCCGGTCCCACCCGCTCAGTCGAGGTACCGGGGATGCATCAGCGTCGACGCCGGCAGCCCGGGCAGTCGGTCGCGGGCCTCGCCGCGCCGCCCGGCCTGCAGCTCCTCGGGGGTGAGGCCGGCCGGCGGCGGCGCATCGGACGCCAGACCGAACCGCGGCCGGTGCCGCGCGGCCAGCACGAAGCCCCAGTACCGGTCCCGGCCGGCCACCGGCGCTGCGGCGGGCACCTCGCCGTCCACCGGCGGGACGGGGTCGGCCGTGCGGTCCGGACCGCCGTAGAACGACGCGGGCCGGCCGGCCAGGCGGTACGGCACGGTCGCCAGGCCCACCGACCGGACCGTGGACTCCACCGTCCAATACAGGCGCGCGCGCTCGACCGGTGGCCCGGCGTGCACCACCAGCCGCCCGTCGGGCGCCAGCAGCCGTGCCGTCAGGCCGTAGAACTCCTGCGAGTAGAGCTTGGTGCTCGCGGCGATCCCGGGGTCGGGAAGGTCGGAGACGATGACGTCGTACGGCGCCGGCCGCCGGCCGCACAGGCCCTGCTGCCGCAGCCAGTCGAAGGCATCGGCGGTGACCACATGCACCCGCGGATCGCTGAGCGAGTGGTGGTTGAGGCGGGAGAGACCGGGGTCGGTGCGTGCCAGCCGCAGAACACCGGGGTCGAGTTCGACGACGGTCACCGAGCGGACCGAGCGGTGGCGGAGGATCTCGCGCACCGCGAGGCCGTCGCCGCCGCCGAGGACCAGCACCCGCCCGTGCGGGCCGCCCGCCATCGCCGGATGCACCAGCGCTTCGTGGTAGCGGTATTCGGTCTCCGCGCTGACCCGGAGCCGGCCGTCCAGATACAGCGCCAGCGGTCCGCCGGAACCTTTCCTCCCCCGCCCCGCACCGGCTCCGGCGCCCGTGCCGCCGGTCAGCACCACTTCCTGGACGCCGGTCTGCACCGCGACCCGCGCCGAGGAGCCGTACACCGCCTGCCGGGCCGCCCGTTCGAACGGCGTGGCCAGCAGCATGCCCGCGGCCAGCAGCGCGAGGACCAGGGCGTTGGCGGCGAGCAGCGCCCAGCGGGCGCGGGCGCTCAGATCGTGGCGGAAGAGCCACAGCACCAGCACGCCACCGGCCACCGCGTTGACACCGCCGGTGAGCAGCGCGCCGGTCAGCTGGCCGAAGCTCGGCAGCAGCAGAAAGGGGAAGGCCAGGCCGCCGACGAGCGCGCCGACATAGTCCGCGGCGAACAGGTCGGCGACCGCGCCGCCCGCGTCCTGCCGGCGCACCCGCTGGATCAGCGTCATCAGCAGTGGCACCTCGGCACCGATCAGGATGCCGATGGCCAGGGAGAAGCCGACGAGCGCGGAGCGGGACTGGCCGAACCAGGCGAAGCAGGCGTAGAGCGCCATCGCGGAGCTGCCGCCGACCAGCGCAAGACCGGCCTCGACCGCGCCGAAGCCGACCGCGGCCCGGCAGCGCAGCCGCTTGGCGAGCAGCGCACCGATGCCCATCGCGAAGACCATGACGGACAGCACGACCGACGCCTGGGTGACGGAGTCGCCGACCAAGTACGTGGCCAGCGCGACCAGTTCGAGTTCGTAGACCAGGCCGCAGGCGGCGCAGACGAAGACGACGGCGAGGACGAGCAGCCGGCCGAGCCCGGTCGGCACGGGCAACCGCGCCGGCGTCATGGCCTCCGGCAGCCCGGGGACGCCGGTGAGAACGGGCTCTGGCGGGTCGATCATAAAGTGAACGCTACGTGACGAACCTGTGGCCCTCCGTCACCCACACGAGTGCACTCTGCGGGCTACACGCGTCAGTTGGGGCATTTTCATTGCCCGGGGCGCACGTGCCACATCCGCACCACACCGGCGGGTGGGACCGCGCACATCACACCGTCCGCGCCCCACCAGACATCCACGCCCCCGGCGCACAGCCCTCGCGCCCTCGCACCGCCCACGCCCCCACGCCCTCCTGCCGACCGGACCGGCCGCTTTCACCCACGAAGGACGCGGGCCTAGACCGCCGCGACCGCCGCCCTTACGCCCACGCGGGTACGGGTGGCCACCAGGCGGCCCTCCTGCGGATATGCGTGCCAGGTCCGCCAGCGGACCTGTCCCTGCTGGCACTGCGCCAGCATCGCGGTGAAGGCGTGCGGCGAGCCGGGGAACGTACCGGCAAGACCGTGCGGATGCTCGGCCACCAGCGCGAGCAATTCCTGTGCACGCCCCGCGAAAGAGCCTCGTGACAGCGTCTCGACATGGGCGGCGAATTCGTATTCCCAGTCGCCGAGCCGCTTCGCCACACCCAGCGGCAGCGGTGTGCTGCTGCCCGGCATACAGGCGACCGTTTCGGAACAGGTGCCGCGTTCCTCCTGGAGAAGCACCTGGTGAGAGGCGCCGAGCAGTCTCAACTGCAGCGATGCGCCGTGAAGTTGGAGATCGAGTACGGCGAGGGCCGGCAGGGGTTCCCTGCCCAGCGCCCAGGCCAGGTCGGAGGCACGGGTATCGGTGTACGCCGTCTGCAAAGTGGTGAGCATGGGTCGGCTCCGCAAGCACGCAGTGGAATGGTGGGCCGGCCCGCCCGTTGAAGGCCTGGGATGTCCGAATGCCTGCCGGCTCGTGCCCACGTGGGATCGGAGAACGTGGGGGATTCTCCAGGGAGAGGGAATCATGAAAGCCCTGTCGCTCACAGCGCTTTTACCCATCTTCGCCGGGTTTCCATCCGCTCGGGGGCCCTGCAGTTCAGTTGTTCAACAACCAAGCGCCTGGCGGGTGTTGATGAATTCATCAGCACCCGCCAGGCGCATATGCGGAAAGCAACTACCCTTCCGTGCAAGTGGAGTTGGAAGGGCCGTCGTCTCAGGAGCCGCCGCCGCCACCGCAGCCACCGCCACCACCACCGCCACCGCCACCGCAGCCGCCGCCTCCTCCGCACGAGGAACCGCCGCCGCACGAGTGGCCACCGTGGTGCCCGCCGCCGTGGTGCCCGCCGCCCAGGCCGGAGCCCCCGTCACCGCCGGCCCACCAGCTGCCGCCAGAGCCACCGGTTCCCCGTCCGCCGGCGCCGCCCCGCGAAGCCAGGGCCACCAGGCCGATCACCGCTGCGCAGATCACCAGGAAAATCACGATCCCCATCTGCCTCACACTCCTTTCACTCCCCCGAAGCGAGGCACCCGCTCCGTCCGGCGCCCGGTGCGCCGCTCCGGCGCCGTCCCGCGCCGGGACCGTCCTCGTCGACGGCCGTCACTGTCTTTCGTGCGGGGCTGATGCCCGACCCTCGGGATCTCAAAGCACAGTTGAGGAATTCCAGAGGTTCGACGGAGGATGGCGCCCATGGACCGACCGCTGCTGAACCGCCGCCTCGCCGAATTCGGCACCACGATCTTTGCCGAAATGTCGGCACTCGCCGTACGGACCGGCTCCATCAACCTCGGCCAGGGCTTCCCCGACGCCGACGGACCGGAAGAGGTCAGGGAGGCAGCGGTGCGCGCCCTGCGCGACGGCCGCGGCAATCAGTACCCACCCGGCCCCGGCATCCCCGAGCTGCGCACCGCCGTCGCCGCCCATCAGCAGCGCTTCTACGGACACCTCGGACTCTCCTACGACCCCGACACCGAGGTCCTGGTCACCGCGGGCGCCACCGAGGCCATCGCCGCCGCCCTGCTGGCGCTGCTGGAGCCGGGCGACGAGGTCATCGCGCTGGAGCCGTACTACGACTCGTACGCGGCCTGCATCGCGCTGGCGGGCGGCCGCCGCGTCCCGGTGACCCTGCGCGCGGACCCCGAGTCCGGTGCCTACCGCCTCGACCTGGACGAACTCCGGGACGCCATCACCGCCGACACCCGCCTGATCCTGCTCAACACTCCGCACAACCCCACCGGCACCGTGCTGTCCCGCGAGGAGCTCGCCGAGATCGCCCGTCTGGCCTGCGAGCGCGATCTCCTCGTCATCACCGACGAGGTCTACGAGCACCTCGTGTTCGAGGGCGAGCACCTCCCCCTCGCGTCGTTCCCCGGGATGCGCGAGCGCACCGTCACCATCGGCTCGGCCGGCAAGACCTTCTCCTTCACCGGATGGAAGGTCGGCTGGGTCACCGCAGCTCCGGAGCTGGTCAGCACCGTCCGCTCGGCCAAGCAGTTCCTCACCTATGTGTCCGCCGGGCCCTTCCAGTACGCCGTCGCCGAGGCGCTCGCCCTCCCCGACAGCTACTACACCCGGCTGCGGGACGATCTGCGGTCGAAGCGCGACGTCCTGGCCCGCGGGCTGTCCGAGGCCGGCTTCGGCGTCTTCCGCCCCTCCGGCACCTACTTCATCACCACCGACATCCGCCCCCTCGGCCACGACGACGGCTTCGCCTTCTGCCGCGCCCTGCCCGAACGCGCCGGCGTCGTCGCCATCCCCAACGCCGTCTTCTACGACCACAAGGACCAGGGCGCGCCCTACGTCCGCTTCGCGTTCTGCAAGCAGGTGGAGGTTCTGGAGGAGGCGGTCAGCCGTCTGCAGAAGCTCTGAGGGGCCGCGCGCCCCGCAGACCGCACCGCCCGGACCGCCCGGACCGTGACACGCAGACGCGGGCCCCCGGAGCCAACCGCTCCAGAGGCCCGCGCAGCGGGGTGGGTGGGGGACGGACGGGGCTCAGGCCTCGTCGTCACCCTGCTTCTTGTCGGAGTCGCCTTCGATCTCGGCCTCCAGGCCGAGCTGCTCGACGATCCACTTGTCGAATTCGATCGAGGCGCGGACCCAGCTGACCGTGCTCGACACAAAGTGTTCGAGCGAGACGCCGGTGCCGATCAGCATCGATGCCTCACCGATCAGACGGACCGTGCCGTCGTCATGGGTGTGGGTATAGGCCTTGGGCCACAGCGTCCGGCGGTTCCAGTCGTCGATCGCCTCCAGCAGCTTCGACTTGTCGTCGATGCCGTGGGCACGGTCGTAGAACGTACGGACGGAGAAGATCTGCTGCTCCTCCTCGCCCCGGAACATGAAGTACGTGCGGAACTGCTCCCACGGAGCGGCGAGGTCACCCTCCTCGTCGACGACGTACTTCAGCTCCATCTGGTCGAGGAGCTGCTTGACCAGGTCCTGGTCAGGCACGACGGGACCCTCAGGCCCCGAGGGCTCGGGTTCGGGCTGGCCCCCGAAATTCGGAATCGAGGACGGGTCGATGCTCACCGTGGAATTCCCTTCGTATGGTCCCTGCCATCCTCCCCCACATCCGCCCCGTCCTGGCAACCCGGGACGGAGCGGATGCGGGCAAGGTGTCGGTCAAGGAAATGATCAGGGACACGGCCGGGCCGCGCAGCCGTATCCCTCCGGCACCGGTCAGGCCACGGCCCGCCCGCCCGGCTCCACCGACAGCTGATCGCCGTCCACATCCACCCGCACGGTGTCCCCGTCCCGCACCTCGCCCGCCAGGATGGCCCGCGCGAGCGGGTCGCCGATGGCCGTCTGGACCAGACGGCGCAGCGGCCGGGCGCCGTAGGACAGGTCCGGGGCGGGGGCGTCGATGACCGGTTCCTGGCCGAGCCAGGCGAGCCAGGTCAGGGCACGGTCGGTGACGTCCAGTGTCAGACGGCGGTCGCCGAGGCGGCGCTGCAGGTGGTCGAGCTGGATCCGGGCGATCCGCTGGAGCTGGTCCGTGCCGAGCGGGTGGAAGACCACCACGTCGTCGAGCCGGTTGAGGAATTCGGGCCGGAAGGAGCTCCGGACCGTCTCCAGCACCTTCTCCTTCTTCTGGTCCTCCTTGAGCAGCGGGTCCATGAGGAAGGTGGAGCCGAGGTTGGAGGTCAGGATGAGGATGGTGTTGCGGAAGTCGACCGTGCGGCCCTGGCCGTCCGTGAGCCGGCCGTCGTCCAGGACCTGCAGCAGGACATCGAAGACGTCGTGGTGGGCCTTCTCGACCTCGTCCAGCAGGACGACGGAGTACGGGCGGCGGCGGACCGCCTCCGTCAGCTGGCCGCCCTCCTCGTAGCCGACATAGCCGGGCGGCGCCCCGACCAGCCGCGCGACGCTGTGCTTCTCGCCGTACTCCGACATGTCGATACGGACCATCGCCCGCTCGTCGTCGAAGAGGAAGTCAGCGAGCGCCTTGGCCAGCTCGGTCTTGCCGACACCGGTCGGGCCGAGGAAGAGGAACGATCCGGTGGGCCGGTCCGGGTCGGCGATGCCGGCGCGGGTACGGCGTACGGCATCCGACACCGACCGGACGGCCTCGGTCTGGCCGATCAGCCGCTTGCCGAGCTCCTCCTCCATCCGCAGGAGCTTCTGGGTCTCGCCCTCCAGCAGACGGCCGGCCGGAATGCCGGTCCAGGCGCCGACCACGTCCGCGATGTCGTCGGGACCGACCTCCTCCTTGACCATGGACTCCTTGGAGGCCTCCTGCTCGGCCTCGGCGGCGGCCGCCTCCTCCAGCGCCTGCTCCACGCCCGGGATCTCGCCATAGAGCAGCTTGGAAGCGGTGTCGAAGTCGCCGTCGCGCTGGGCGCGCTCGGCCTGGCCGCGCAGCTCGTCGAGCTTCTCCTTGAGCGCACCGACCCGGTTGAGGCTCTCCTTCTCCTTCTCCCAGCGGGCGGTCAGACCGCGCAGCTCCTCCTCCTTGTCGGCGAGGTCCTTGCGCAGCTTCTCCAGCCGCTGGAGCGAGCCGGCGTCGGTCTCGTTCCGCAGCGCCAGCTCCTCCATCTTGAGCCGGTCCACGGCGCGCTGGAGCTCGTCGATCTCCACGGGGGAGGAGTCGATCTCCATACGGAGCCGGGAGGCGGCCTCGTCGACCAGGTCGATGGCCTTGTCGGGCAGGAAGCGGGAGGTGATGTAGCGGTCGGAGAGGGAGGCGGCGGCGACCAGTGCGGAGTCCGCGATCTGCACCTTGTGGTGGGCCTCGTAGCGGCCCTTGAGCCCGCGCAGGATCGCCACCGTGTCCTCGACGGTCGGCTCGGCGACCAGCACCTGCTGGAAGCGCCGCTCCAGCGCCGGGTCCTTCTCGATGCGCTCGCGGTACTCGTCCAGCGTCGTCGCGCCGACCATCCGCAGCTCACCACGGGCGAGCATCGGCTTGAGCATGTTGCCGGCGTCCATCGAGGAGTCGCCGCCGGCGCCCGCGCCCACGACGGTGTGCAGCTCGTCGATGAAGGTGATGATCCGGCCCTCGCTGGACTTGATCTCCGCCAGGACGGTCTTCAGCCGCTCCTCGAACTCACCGCGGTACTTGGCGCCTGCGACCATCGCCCCCAGGTCGAGCGCGACCAGCCGCTTGTTGCGCAGCGACTCGGGCACATCGCCCTTGACGATGCGCTGCGCCAGCCCCTCGACGACGGCGGTCTTGCCGACGCCCGGCTCACCGATCAGCACCGGGTTGTTCTTCGTACGGCGGGAGAGCACCTGCACCACGCGCCGGATCTCGTGGTCCCGGCCGATGACCGGGTCGAGCTTGCCCTCGCGGGCGGCCGCCGTGAAGTCCGTACCGAACTTCTCCAGCGCCTTGTACGTGCCCTCCGGATCGGCGTTGGACACCCGCTGCCCGCCGCGGCTCGCCTCGAAGGCGGCCAGCAGCTTCTTGGCGGAGGCGCCCTGCTGTTCCAGCAGAGCGCCGGTGCGCCCGCCCTTGGCTGCGATACCGATGAGGAGGTGCTCGGTGGAGACATAGGCGTCACCGAGCTCCTTGGCGCGCTGGGTGGCGTCCGCGATGGCGGAGAGCAGATCGCGGTCCGGCTGCGGCGGCGCGACGGTCGAGCCCTGCACGCTGGGCAGCGCGGCGAGCTGCCGCTCGGCTCCGTTCCGCAGTGCGGCGGCATCCGCCTCGACGGCGGACAGCAGGTCCATGATGTTCTCGTTGTCCTGCCCGGCCAGCAGCGCGAGCAGGAGATGGGCGGACGTCATGTCCGCATGCCCGGCGGTGACCGCCCGCTCGTTGGCGGCGCTCAGCGCCTCCCGGCTCTTGTTGGTCAGCTCGGCGTCCACGTCCTCGCGATCCTCCTCGACTCGTCCTGAACAGCCTCTGCGCCCAGTCTGGGCCCCGTCCGTGCGGTGACCGGCACATCCTGCTCATGCCGGCGTGCGATAAGTTGAGTCTATTCCACTCAAGGTTGGTTCAGGGAGTCGCCCACCGGGTCACCCACCCCAGCCTCGCTCACCCGGAGACCCGAGGGCTTCCGGGCCGAGCCGATCGAGGGGGAGGCCCATCGGCAACCCCCTCCCCCTCCCCGCCCCTTCTCCTTCGACCTGGAGACCACCGGCTTCCGCTGAATCCCGGGCCCCGAACTACCCTTGCCCCCATGGCCCATGACCTCAGTGCCCTCAGCCCGGAGTACCTCGCCTTCTGGGGCGAGTACCTGATGCCGACGCTCACCACCCTGCGTACGGACGGGACCCCGCATGTGGTTCCCGTAGGCGTCACCTACGACGCCGGGCAGCGGATCGCGCGGATCATCACCCGCAAGGACAGCGCCAAGGTCAAGAACATCCTCGCCGCCGGGGCGGACGGCGCCACCGTCGCCGTGTGCCAGGTCGACAAGGGCCGCTGGGCGACCCTGGAGGGCATCGCGCGAGTGCGTACGGACAGCGAGTCGGTGGCCGACGCGGTGGGCCGGTACGCCGAGCGCTACGGCCGGACGCCGGCGCCCAACCCCGATCGCATCATGATCGAGATCGCGGTGACCAAGGCGATGGGGCGGGCCTGAGGGCCGGCCCCGCCGCCCCCAACGTCCGCCGAACCCACCGGCGGGGCCCCCTGGCCCCCTGGCCGAAAACGGACCCGCCCGCTCCGCTGTACGCCGTCCACCTGGTACTCAAGAGCGACGGGAACCGAACAGCTCCGTGCAACGACGGACGGCATCGGGCCTGCCCCAGGCAAAAGACGGCAGCTGGAGGCCGCATGGCGTCGGCATGGCACATCGTGACGACCGTTCCGCGCCGTCCCTCCCCCGCCCGGCCGCACCCGCACGCCGAGCTCTGCCCGCGCTGCGGCGGCCAACTGGCGGTCAATCAGGACGGCTGGAAGATCTGCCACGCCTGCGGTTACGCTTCGCCGCCCGGTACAGCCCCTCCTCCACGAGGCACCCGCGGGGGTATCGTCGCCCCCACAGTCGCCACGCCCCGGAGGACACGATGAACTCGGTCCGAGTGACGGCGATCGCCTGCCTGATGCCGCTGTCCGAGCTGGACGAGGATCCGTTCCTGGTCGATGACCGCAGCCAGCACGACATGTGCAAACAGTGGGCGGCAGCCCGTGACTACCACCTGACCTGCCGGCTCAGCCTGCACCACCTGCGCGCCGACCACGGCGCACTGTGGCGCGATGTCGAAGAGGGCCTGGTGGATGTGTTCGTGACGCCCAACCGCCGGGCGCTGGAGAACGCCATCGACGGCACCGCCGAATTCACCGAGCGGTGCGCCGCCGCCGGGGTACGCCTGGAGACCGCCGACCTCGACGAGCCGGTCTACACCCTGGCGATGAGGTCACATGTGCACCGCAGGCTGTCGATGCCGACGGCGGGGTACAACGGCTGCTGAGCCGGAGCGGCCGCGGACGACGGACGCACGCAGGAGAGACACCCGCGGGGGCGGCGCACACCGCTGACGCGACAAGGGCCGGGTTTCCCCGGCCCTTTGCCATGTCACGCGCCGGGTGCTCACGCCCCGGCCGGCCGGATCACTCCGACCGCTTGGGCCGCCACACCACCAGCGCGCTGGTCTGCTGCACATCCTGATACGGCACCAGATCACGCCGATAGGAGGCGTGCACCGCCGCCTCCCGCTGCTGCATCGTGCTGGCCGCGCCCTCCAGGGCGCCCTGCAGCTCGATGACCCGCTGTTGCAGGGCCGCGACCTGGTTCTCCAGCTCGATGATGCGCTTGATGCCGGCGAGGTTGATGCCCTCGTCCTGGGACAACTGCTGCACCGTACGGAGCAGTTCGATGTCCCGGGCCGAATAGCGGCGGCCCCGCCCGGCCGTGCGGTCGGGCGAGACCAGCCCCAGCCGGTCGTACTGACGAAGGGTCTGCGGATGCAGGCCGGAGAGCTGAGCCGCGACGGAGATGACATACACCGGCGACTCTTCGGTCAGTTCATAGGGGTTACGACGCTGCCCGCCCCGGCTGTCCATCTCAAGCTCCCTTCGCGGCCTGGAACAGCTCTGCCCGCGGGTCCGGGCCCGCGGTCGCCTCGCGATAGGACTCCAGCGACTTCTTCGCCTTGTCGCTGAGGTCACCGGGGACCAGCACCTCTATGGTGACCAGCAGATCACCTCGCGTGCCGTCCTTACGGGTCGCACCCTTGCCCCGGGCACGCATGGTGCGCCCGTTGGGGGTGCCGGCCGGCAGCTTCAGCGTCACCGGCGGACCGCCCAGCGTCGGCACCTTGATCTCGCCGCCCAGGGCGGCCTCCGGGAAGGTGACCGGCACCGAGATGGTGAGGTTGTCGCCCTTGCGGCCGAAGACCGGGTGGGCGTCGACATGCACGACCACGTACAGATCGCCGGCCGGACCGCCCTGCTCGCCCGGAGCGCCCTTGCCGCGCAGCCGGATGCGCTGCCCGTCGGAGACGCCCGCGGGGATACGGACCTGCATCGTGCGGGCACTGGTCGCGCGACCGCTGCCCTTGCAGACCTCGCAGGGGTCCTGGGCGATCAGGCCCCGGCCCTTGCAGTCGGCGCACGGGTCGGTGAGCGAGAAGCCGCCGCCCGCGCCCCGGCTGACCTGGCCGGTGCCGACACAGGTCGGGCAGACCCGGGGGGTCCCGTTCTTGTCGCCGGTGCCCGAGCACGCCTTGCACGGCGCCTGGCTGGACATCCGCAGCGGGACCGTGGCCCCGTCCACCGCCTCGGTGAAGCTGAGCGTCACCTCGGACTCGATGTCCTGGCCGCGGCGCGCGTGGGTACGCGTACCGGCGCCGCCGCGGTTGAACAGGCCGCCGAAGACGTCCCCGAGCCCGCCGCCGAAGCCCCCGCCGCCCTGACCCTGCGTGCCCCCGAAGAGGTCGCCCAGGTCGAAGTTGAAGGAGCCGCCGCCGGCCGGACCCGGCCGGTAGCCGCCGTTGCCGAACAGCGTGCGCGCCTCGTCGTACTCCTTGCGGCGCTTGCTGTCGCCCAGGATGTCGTTGGCCTCGGAGATCTCCTTGAAGCGCTCCTCGGCCTTGGCGTCGCCCTTGTTGGCGTCCGGGTGGAACTCGCGGGCGAGCTTGCGGTACGCCTTCTTGATCTCCGCTTCGGTGGCGTCCTTCGGGACGCCGAGGACCTTGTAGTAGTCCTTCTCGACGAAGTCCTTGGTGCTCATCCCCGACGTCCCTCCTTCCGCGCGGATTTCCTGTCTGCCCTCACGTCAGCCCTCGTCCGGGCCACCGTTCTCCTCGTCCGAAGCCTTGGCGTCCTCGTCGGAGGGGGACTTGGCGCTCTGCGCGCCCGGCTGCGGCTCGGCGACGGCGACCCGCGCGGGGCGGATCGTTCGTTCACCGATGCGATACCCGGGCTGCAGGATCGCCACGCACGTCGTCTCGGTGACATCCGGTGCGTACGAATGCATCAGCGCCTCGTGGATCGTCGGGTCGAAGGGCTCGCCCTCCTTGCCGAACTGCTGCAGACCCAGCTTGGCGACCACGGTCTCCAGCGATTCGGCCACCGACTTGAAGCCGCCGACCAGTTCGCCGTGCTCACGGGCACGGCCGACGTCGTCGAGGGTGGGAAGGAGCTCGGACAGGAGGTTCGCCGCGGCGATCTCCTTGACCGTGACCCGGTCCCGTTCCACCCGACGGCGGTAGTTCTGGTACTCCGCCTGGAGCCGCTGGAGGTCCGTCGTGCGCTCGTTGAGCGCCGTACGTACCTGGTCCAGCTGCGCCTGGAGCGCTACGTCCGGTACGTCCCCGGCCGGGGCCGAGCCCGCCTTGTCGGCGGACTCGGCCTGCGCCGCGTCTTCGGGAGCGGCGTCGGAGGGGACGTCGGGCTTCTCGTCGAAGCCCGGGGTCTCCTCCGTCACGCGGCACCGTCCTTCTTGGGCTTCTCGTCGTCGACGATCTCGGCGTCCACGACGTCATCGGCGGCGTCCTGGGCCTGCTCACCGGCGGCGGCACCCTCGGCACCCTCGGCGGCCTGCGCACCCTGGGCGTCGGCATACATGGCCTGGCCCAGCTTCTGGGAGACGGCCGCGACCTTCTCGGTGGCGGTGCGGATCTCGGCCGAGTCCTCGCCCTTGAGCTTCTCCTTCAGCTCGGTGACGGCTTCCTCGACCTCGGTCTTCACGTCACCCGGAACCTTGTCCTCGTTGTCCTTGAGGAACTTCTCCGTCTGGTAGACGAGCTGCTCGCCCTGGTTACGGGACTCGGCGGCCTCGCGGCGGGCGTGGTCCTCGTCCGCGTACTTCTCGGCCTCCTGGCGCATCCGGTCGACCTCGTCCTTCGGCAGCGAGGAGCCGCCGGTGACGGTCATCTTCTGCTCCTTGCCCGTGCCCAGGTCCTTCGCGGTCACGTGCATGATGCCGTTGGCGTCGATGTCGAAGGAGACCTCGATCTGCGGGACGCCACGGGGCGCCGGCGGCAGACCGGTCAGCTCGAACATCCCGAGCTTCTTGTTGTACGCCGCGATCTCGCGCTCGCCCTGGTAGACCTGGATCTGCACGGACGGCTGGTTGTCCTCGGCCGTCGTGAAGATCTCGGAGCGCTTGGTCGGGATCGTGGTGTTGCGCTCGATGAGCTTGGTCATGATGCCGCCCTTGGTCTCGATACCAAGGGACAGCGGGGTGACGTCCAGCAGGAGGACGTCCTTGACCTCACCCTTCAGGACACCGGCCTGGAGGGTGGCGCCGATGGCGACGACCTCGTCCGGGTTGACGCCCTTGTTGGCGTCCTTGCCGCCGGTCAGCTCCTTGACGATCTCGGCGACGGCCGGCATCCGGGTCGAGCCGCCGACCAGGACCACGTGGTCGATCTCGGACAGGTTGATACCCGCGTCCTTGATCACGTTGTGGAACGGCGTCTTGCAGCGGTCCAGGAGGTCCGAGGTGAGCTGCTGGAACTGCGAGCGCGTGAGCTTCTCGTCCAGGTGCAGCGGGCCCTCGGCGGAGGCGGTGATGTAGGGAAGGTTGATCGTCGTCTCGGTGGAGGACGACAGCTCGATCTTCGCCTTCTCGGCGGCCTCGCGCAGGCGCTGGAGCGCCATCTTGTCCTTGCCCAGGTCGACGCCGTGGCCGTTCTGGAACTGCTTGACCAGGTAGTCGACGACGCGCTGGTCCCAGTCGTCACCACCGAGGTGGTTGTCGCCGTTGGTGGCCTTCACCTCGACGACGCCGTCGCCGATCTCCAGGAGCGAGACGTCGAAGGTGCCGCCACCGAGGTCGAAGACCAGAATGGTCTGGTCGTCCTTCTCCAGGCCGTAGGCCAGGGCGGCCGCGGTGGGCTCGTTGACGATACGCAGGACGTTGAGGCCCGCGATCTCACCGGCCTCCTTGGTGGCCTGGCGCTCGGAGTCGTTGAAGTAGGCCGGAACGGTGATGACCGCGTCGACGACCTTCTCGCCCAGATACGCCTCGGCGTCCCGCTTGAGCTTCTGCAGGATGAAGGCGCTCATCTGCTGCGGGTTGAAGCCCTTGCTGTCGATGTCGATCTTCCAGTCGGTGCCCATGTGGCGCTTGACCGACCGGATGGTCCTGTCGACGTTGGTGACCGCCTGGCGCTTCGCGACCTCGCCGACCAGCACCTCGCCGTTCTTGGCGAAGGCGACAACGGACGGCGTGGTCCTGGCGCCCTCGGCGTTGGTGATGACGGTGGGCTCACCGCCTTCGAGAACACTGACGACGGAGTTCGTCGTGCCCAGGTCGATGCCGACCGCACGTGCCATTTCAATTCCTCCAGCTGACTTGAGTGGAACAGGCTCAACAGTGCAGTACCGAAGAAATCCTGTCAACAGACCTGAGCCTAGTGCGCTCAAGTTTTATGTCGCGCTTACCGTCACCAGGGTTCCACCCCAAGACGCGGAGGGTCCAATCAGGGTTGCCTTCGCGACGCAGATCACCGGCCGGGCGGCTTCATGGCGCAGAGGAGAATGGGTAACCTCAGCGCAGACCCGAAAAGTTACCGCTTAGTAGTTCCGCTCAGATTTCCGCTCTCGCAGGTTCGAGGAGCCCCCAATGCAACTCGCCGCGATCATCGTGTCGCTGGTCCTAATCGCGGTCGGCGTCGCGCTGTTCGGCCGTGCCATCCTGCAGATCTACCGCTTCGTACGGCTAGGCCAGCCCGTACCGGCAGGTACCCGCACGGACGACCCCGCACAGCGCACCCTCACCGTCGCCAAGGAGTTCCTCGGCCACACGCGGATGAATCGCTGGGGCGTGGTCGGTGTGGCGCACTGGTTCGTGGCGGTGGGCTTCTTCTCGCTGCTGCTGACGATCGTCAACGCCATCGGCCAGCTCTTCCAGTCCGACTGGCTGATCCCGGTCATCGGCGACTGGCTGCCGTACGAGGTCTTCACCGAGTTCCTCGGCCTGACGACGACGCTGGGCATCGTGACCCTGATCGTCATCCGTCAGCTGAGCAAGCCCGGCAAGGCCGGCCGCAAGTCCCGCTTCGCCGGCTCCAACTTCGGCCAGGCCTACTTCGTCGAGGCCGTCATCCTCATCGTCGGCCTCTGCATCATGACGCTGCGCGCGCTGGAGGGTGTGCAGCACGGCGTCGACAGCTACGAGATCGGCTTCTTCGCCTCGTACCCGCTGATCGCGGCCTTCAAGGGACTCAGCCTCGGCACGATCCAGAACCTCACGTACCTCGTGGCGGGGATCAAGATCGCGACGTCCTTCATCTGGATGATCACGGTCGCGCTGAAGACGGACATGGGTGTCGCCTGGCACCGCTTCCTGGCCTTCCCCAACATCTGGTTCAAGCGTGAGGCGGACGGCGATGTGGCGCTCGGCGCGCTGCAGCCGATGACCAGCCGGGGCAAGCCGATCGACTTCGAGGACCCGAGCGAGGACGACCAGTTCGGCGTCTCCCAGATCGAGCACTTCTCCTGGAAGGGCCTGCTCGACTTCTCCACCTGTACCGAGTGCGGCCGCTGCCAGTCGCAGTGCCCCGCCTGGAACACCGGCAAGCCGCTGTCGCCCAAGCTGCTGATCATGGCGCTGCGCGACCACGCCCACGCCAAGGCGCCGTACCTGCTCGCGGGTGGCGGCAAGGACGAGGAGGGCAACGAGCAGGCGACCGCCGAGCAGCTCGCCGACGTCCCCGCGTCCGCGCTGGCCGAGGCCGAGCGCCCGCTGATCGGCACCCTCGAAGAGAACGGTGTCATCGACCCCGACGTCCTGTGGTCCTGCACCACCTGCGGCGCCTGCGTCGAGCAGTGCCCGGTCGACATCGAGCACATCGACCACATCGTCGACATGCGCCGCTACCAGGTGATGATCGAGTCCTCGTTCCCGTCCGAGGCGGGCACGATGCTCAAGAACCTGGAGAAGAAGGGCAACCCCTGGGGCCTGGCCAAGAAGCAGCGCCTGGCGTGGACCAAGGAGGTCGACTTCGAGATCCCGGTCGTCGGCAAGGACGTCGAGGACCTCACCGAGGTCGAATACCTCTACTGGGTCGGCTGCGCCGGTGCCCTGGAGGACCGCGCCAAGAAGACCACCAAGGCCTTCGCCGAGCTGCTGCACATCGCGGGCGTGAAGTTCGCGATCATGGGCGGCGACGAGGCCTGCACCGGTGACTCGGCCCGCCGGCTGGGCAACGAGTTCCTCTTCCAGCAGCTCGGCCAGCAGAACGTCGAGTCCCTGAACATGGCCTTCGGCGAGGACAGCGAGGACGAGTCGACGAAGAAGCCCAAGTCGTCGAAGAAGATCGTCGCGACCTGCCCGCACTGCTTCAACACGATCGCGAACGAGTACCCCCAGCTGGGCGGCGAGTTCGAGGTCATCCACCACACGCAGCTGCTGCAGCACCTCATCGACGAGGGCAAGCTCACCCCCGTCACCCCGGTCGAGGGTCTGATCACGTACCACGACCCCTGCTACCTGGGCCGCCACAACAAGGTCTACACACCGCCGCGCGAGATCATCGCCAAGGTGCCGGGCCTGCGGAGCGAGGAGATGCACCGCCACAAGGAGCGCGGCTTCTGCTGTGGCGCCGGCGGTGCCCGCATGTGGATGGAAGAGCGCATCGGCAAGCGCATCAACAACGAGCGCGTCGACGAGGCGCTGTCGCTGAACCCCGACATCGTGTCGACGGCCTGCCCCTTCTGTCTGGTCATGCTCACCGACTCGGTCAACGGCAAGAAGAACGACGGCAAGGCGAAGGAATCCATCCAGGTCGTCGACGTGGCCCAGCTGCTGCTGGACTCCGTCAGGACCCCCGTCGACCCGGCGGGCGACGAGGAGCCGGAGGACGCGCCGGAGCCGGAACCGGTGAAGTAACGGCGCGGGTACGCGCGTTGGCCGACGGCCGGTCCCCTGTTCGCACGGGGCCGGCCGTCGGCAGTTCCGGACCACCGGTGCGGGCGGGCATGGCGGGACGGCGGACCGCCCGGGAGCATCGGGGGCCGCGGACGACGACACGACAACAGCGGTGCGGGCGGGGTGGGGACGGGATGCGAAGACGGATCGTCACGGCGGCGGGGCTCGGCCTGGCCCTCCTCCTCAGCTCCTGCGGCCTGCTCTCCCCCGCGGACGACGCGCGCCGCCCCGCCCGGCACCGCCCTTCGTCGCTGCCCGCCGCGCGCCCCGTCCCGGCCGGCCAGGGCAGCGAAGCCGACGGCGACTTCAACGGCGACGGCCACCCCGATCTCGTCCTCGACAGCCTGCTCGCCCCCGCCCGCGGCCGTGACGACGACCCGGGCATCGGCATCCTCTACGGCTCCGCGCACGGACTCGCCCCGGCCGCCCGGGAGTTGCTCACCCCGGCCCGGAACGCCGCCCCCACCGGCACGGCCGTCCCCGCCGCCTTCGACGCCGAGACCGTCTGCGACCTCGACCGGGACGGCTTCAGCGATCTCGTCGTCACCACCGACCCGCCCTACGACGGCGTGGGCCGCCCGCCCGTCCCCGTACAGCTGCTCTTCGGCTCGCCGCGGGGCCTCGGCGCCGCCCGCGCCGTAAAACTCCGCATCCCCGACCGGGCGCGATTCGGCAACGAATGGCCCGACCAGCCGGTCTGCGGCGACTTCGACGGCGATGGCGCGCCCGACCTGGCCGTCACCGCCTCCGGCCCCCGGATCAGCTACCTGCGGGGCCCGTTCACCCGCACCGGCGCCCCCGAAGCGGCCGGCGCGCCCCTCAGCGTGCCCGGCACCGCCCTGGCCGCTGCCGCGCCCCTCGCGCCGGCTCCCGACGTCGACCACGACGGCGCCGACGACCTTCTCGTACGCGCCGCCGACCCCGGCCGCCGCGCCCGCGGCCGCCTCGCCCTCGGCGGCCCCCGCGGCCCGCTCCGCGCCGGCCCGGCCACCTACCCGGCCGGCTACGCCACGGCCTTCGGCCGCTTCGCCGCGGCCGGCCGGGGCGTGACCTCCGTCACCGCCGACACCGGCGGTCTGCTGTCCGTCGGCGGCCGCCCCGGCAGGATCCGTACGGGTACGGGCGGGGTCCCCACCCTCGCCGCCGCCGATGTGCAGCACGACGGATACCCGGACCTCGTCGTCGGCGGCACC
This sequence comes from Streptomyces sp. NPDC048434, assembly GCF_043200375.1. Classification (NCBI taxonomy): domain Bacteria; kingdom Bacillati; phylum Actinomycetota; class Actinomycetes; order Kitasatosporales; family Streptomycetaceae; genus Streptomyces; species Streptomyces sp. NPDC048434. The sequence continues at coordinate 117,272 of NZ_JBICXQ010000031.1, forward strand.
CGCCCCGCCCTGCTGAGCGGCACCGCGCACGGGCTCTCCGCCACCGCCCGCCGCCTCCCCGTGCCCCGTCTCCCCGGTGCCGGCCGCCCGCACTCCACGGTTCTCGCCCTCGCCGACTTCGACGGCGACCACCGCGCCGACCTCGTCCTCCTCACCCGGCGCGGCCGCACCCACGACAGGGTGACGGTCCTGCCCGGCGGCCCGTCAGGCCTCGCCGCGCGGCCCGTCCTCTCCTTCACCACGGCGGACTTCACCGCTTCCTGACGGTCCCCCAGCTGATTGTGGCCCGTGGCTAATACACTTGCCCGGCACCGGGACACATCCGAGCATGACGCCATGAACACAGACACGGGCAGGGACACGGCTGACGATCCGAGCGCCTTGGCACGCCCCGCCCCACGGGAGACGCCGCCCGCCCCGCCCGTCACGGTCCGGCTCGCGCTCCCCACCGACGCCCCCGCGATCGCCGCCGTCCACCAGGCGTCACGGCAGGCCACCATGCCCTACCTGCCGCCCCAGCGCCGTACCCACGCCGAGGTCACCCGCTGGATCCGGGAGATCGTGCTGCCGCAGTGTCACACCGTCGTCGCCGCCCGTGGCCCGGAGCTCCTGGGCTACGCGGCCGTACAGGGCGAGCTGCTCGACCAGCTCTACCTCCGTCCCGATGTCCGGCGCGCCGGCATCGGCACCCTGCTCCTCGCCGCGGCGCGGCGGCACCGCCCCGAGGGTCTTTCCCTGCACGTCTTCCAACTCAACGCCGATGCCAGGGCGTTCTACGCCCACCACGGTTTCCGGGTCGTGGCCATCAACGACGGCAACGCCAACATGGAGAACCTGCCGGAGCTCACCCTCCGCTGGACCCCGCCCCCGGGCACCCGGTTCCCTCCGGGAACCCCCTAGGGGATGTCACAGGTCAGATGCAAACCCGGGCCCGATCCCCCTGCTCCGCCACCGAATCCACGCGGACCAGGTACTTTCGAGTACGTGGCTGGATTCAGGATGGGTCGCGGACGGGATGCCCGCCCCGCGCAGAACGGACAGCAGGGGCACCAGGGGCAGCAGGCGCCGTACGGGCAGCAAGGGCCGTACGGGCAGCAGCCCCCGCCACCGCATGGGCAATGGCAGCAGGCACCGCAGCAGGCACCACGGCAGGCACCGCAGCAGTACGGCGGCGTGCCGCAGGGGCAGCCGCACGGGCAGCACGGCGAGCCCGAGTACTTCGGCGACGGTGGCTACCCACCCCAGCAGCAGTCCTACGCGCCGTACGCGAACGACAACAACCCTGGTCACACCCAGCAGTTCAGCGTCGGCGACACCCCGGACGCCTACGACGCGCCCCAGGGCCGGTACGACGACCCCGACGGGGCGTACGCATCCGGCGGCACCTACCGCGCCGGCCAGACATCCGCGCCGCCGGCCGGCCCGCGGCTGCACTGGAAGCAGCTGCTGTCCGGCATCGTGCTGCGCCCCGATGCCACCTTCTGGCAGATGCGTGACCACTCGGTGTGGGCCCCGGCGCTGATCGTCACCTTCGTCTACGGCCTGCTCGCGGTCTTCGGCTTCGACAAGGCCCGCGAGGATGTGCTGAACGCCACCCTCTCCAACAGCATCCCGTGGGTGCTGATCACCGCTGTGATGTTCATCATCGGCAGCCTGATCCTGGGCACGGTCACCCACACCCTGGCCCGCCAGCTCGGCGGCGACGGCGCCTGGCAGCCGACCATCGGCCTGGCCATGCTGATCATGACGATCTCGGACGCCCCCCGGCTGCTCTTCGCGATGTTCCTCGGCGGCGACAGCACCCTGGTCCAGGTCCTGGGCTGGCTGACCTGGCTCGCCACCGGCTATCTGCTGACCTCCATGGTCAGCAAGTCGCACGACCTGCCGTGGCCCAAGGCCCTCGGGGCCTCCGCGATCCAGTTGGTCGCGCTGCTCGCCCTGCTGAAGCTCGGCACCCTGTAAGGCCGCACCGCCCACGGCAAGGGGCCCGCCCCGGAGCACAGTCTCCGGAGCGGGCCCCTCGCCGTAGTGGCGGGCCCGGCACCTCGCGGACACGAGCCCAGGCCCGTCCGATGGATCAGGGCCTAGGCGAACCGCTGCCCCGCCGACCCGTCGCACTCCTGCAGCCGCAGCGGCTCCTTCGCCGCCCCCAGTGCCAGACACAGCGACTGTGCGGCGGCGGGCCGGATCGTCCCGCCGTCGGCCCGTACGAACTGCTGGTTGGCCGCGCCCGAGCAGTTCCACAGCACCAGCCCGGCCCCGGCCCGGTACCCCGCGCCCGGCACATCCAGGCACCGGTCCTGGGTCAGCCCCACGTGCACCGACCGCTGAGCGCCGTCGTACCACCAGTCCTGGTTGCGCTGGCCGTTGCAGTCCCAGCCGCCGACCACCGTCCCGTTACGGCTGGATCCGCCGGTCGCGTCCACACAACTCCCCGTACCGGCGTTCCTCAGCGGCCGGTACGCCTCGTCCCAGGCCCCCGCGTACAGCTTCGGCTGCCCGGTGCTCGCCGGATCGGCGCAGGACGCCTCACTCAGCCCCGACGCGTACAGCTGGGTCAGGCAGGACGCGAACGCGCGGTGCCCGCGGGCGTTGGGATGGAACGACTGCCGCACGGAGTTCGAGTCCGGCGGGACGGGGTTGGAGAGATTCACATACAGCCCGCGGGCCCAGGTGTCCTCCATGCACACCTCGTGCCCGTGGAACAGCCGCGAGGCGTCGAGGTAGGTCGCCCCCGCGTCCCGCGCGGCCTTCCGCACACCCCGCTCGAAGGCCGGCACGGCGGCATTGCGCCCCCAGCCCGCGTCGGAGGTGTAGCCCGTGCAGCCGCCCGGCAGCTTCCCCGGGAAGTGCGGATTGTCCTCCACATCCGGCCCGATCGGACTCGGATACGACATCACCACGAGCCGGTAGTCGCCGTCCGCGTACCCCGCGTCCCGCATCACGGTCCGCAGATCGCCGGCCGTCCGCTCGATCTTCGGCCCCAGCCCGTCGACCCGCGCCTGCCAGCCCGGCTGGTACTTCGGCTCGCAGGTGCCCTGCAGCAGGAACCAGCGCTCCACACAGTCCGTCATCACCGAGCCGAACTGCAGATCGTCATTGGCACCGGCCACCAGCAGCACCATCTTCAGCCGGGTGTTACGGGCCGCGATGGCGAGACTGTCGCTCTGCACCAGCTCATCGGCGTACTGCTTGCTGCCGCCGATCACGATGTTGCCGCTGTACGCCCCCGAGCAGGCCGCGTTGTACGTCACGTCCGCCGCGATACCGGTCCGGTGGATCGCCGAGTCCGGCGACCGGTGGCACCAATTGTTCGGGCCGTCCGTGCCGGGCTCATACGTCCCGACGCCCTCCCCCGAGATCTCGCTGTCCCCCAGCGAGATCAACGAGGTCTTCCGCTCCCCTAGGGGCCGCTCGGCCGGATCCCCGTAGAGCTTCGCCGCCTCCTGCGCCCGGATCTTCTCCAGCTCGGGCGCCAGCGGCTTGGCGGCCGCGGCCCCGGCCGGCGTCGGGCGCGATGCGGCGGCGGTGGCGGCACTCGCCCCGCCCGCCGCCACGGAGAACACCACGGTCAACGCCGCGGCCGAGATCGCCACGACACCTCTCAGCCGCCGCCCGCCCCCCGCCCGCGCCCGGTACCCCGTACGCGCCCCTGCTCCCGTACGCCACCCACATAACGCCCACTGCCCGCGTCTCGCACGCACCATGGGGACTCCCCTCCGGTCTGCTGTTACCGCGGGTTGTACTCGCAGGTAGACAGCGGCGGAACACCCGGAACGGGATTGGCCGAAACCGGCGCAGGGGAAACCGCCGGACCGCCAACTCCCTTACCCGGGACGGCGATCGGCGCTCCGCCCGTCACCTCAGGCGTCGAGGATCTGCCCCTCGCGCCGCACCACCGGCGGATGGACGCTCCACGGGAAGTTGATCCAGTCGTCCGTGCGCTTCCACACGTACTCGCACTTCACCAGCGACTGGGACTTCTCATAGATCACCGCGCTGCGGACCTCCGCCACGGTCCCCTTGCAGAAGTCGTGCACCAGCTTCAGCGTCTTGCCGGTGTCCGCGACATCATCGGCGATCAGCACCTTCTTCTCCGAGAAGTCGATCGCATTCGGCACCGGCGCCAGCATGACCGGCATCTCCAGGGTGGTCCCCACCCCGGTGTAGAACTCCACATTCACCAGGTGGATGTTCTTGCAGTCCAGCGCGTACGCCAGACCCCCCGCGACGAAGACGCCGCCACGGGCGATAGACAGCACGACATCGGGCTCGTACCCGTCATCGGCAATCGTCTGCGCCAGCTCGCGGATCGCCCCACCGAACCGCTCGTACGTCAGGTTCTCCCGCACGTCACTCACGTATCTCTCTCAGACCTTCTGTGTCCACACGCTCTGCCACGCGCCCGCCCTGTCGGGCGCGCCCCCCGCACCGAAGCGGCTGCGTCATACCTGCGTCCGGTGAAAGCTCTTGAACGACCGGGACGGCGTCGGACCGCGCTGCCCCTGGTAGCGGGAGCCGTACTTCTCACTCCCGTACGGGTGCTCGGCCGGCGAGGTCAGCCGGAACATACACAGCTGCCCGATCTTCATCCCCGGCCACAGCTTGATCGGCAGCGTGGCGACATTGCTCAGCTCCAGCGTCACGTGCCCGCTGAACCCCGGGTCGATGAACCCGGCGGTCGAGTGCGTCAGCAGCCCCAGCCGTCCCAGCGAGCTCTTGCCCTCGAGCCGGGAAGCCAGGTCGTCCGGCAGCGTGATGACCTCGTACGTCGAGGCGAGCACGAACTCGCCCGGGTGCAGGATGAACGCCTCATCGCCCTCGGGCACGACCTCACGGGTCAGATCGGACTGCTCGACGGCGGGGTCGATGTGCGGGTAGCGGTGGTTCTCGAACACCCGGAAATAGCGGTCGAGCCGCACGTCGATGCTGGACGGCTGCACCATCGACTCTTCGTAGGGGTCGATGCGTACCCGACCAGCATCGATCTCGGCCCGGATGTCCTTGTCTGAGAGAAGCACGCAGATGAGGATACGCGCCCGCACCGCCCCCGCCGCACGACGAGGGGCCCGGCCCCCACCGGGGGAGCCGGGCCCTGCCACTCCTCGCTCCTACTGCTTGTCGCGACGCCTCTTACTGCGAATCGCTACGTCTCTTGATCGCTACCGCTTGGCGTGCTCGACGGGCACCGAGTGCCGCAGCCGAGCACAGCGCGGGCAGCGCAACAGCCGTCCGGGACCGAGCCGGTCGGTGGTCTGCATCGGGAACGAAGCGGTGCTGAACACGTGGCCCTCGGCACAACGTACGACGGTGCGCTCCATCAAGTCCCTCTCCCAACTGCGTGGACAACAAAAGCCACATTAGGGGATGAACTGGGCGCCACCACAAGCGGCACTCCGACGCCCCACCGTACGCCTCAACTCCCGCGCCCCGCACCCGCATCCCACCCCGCGAACCCCACGCAACCCACACCCCCGACACCCCGCCCCACACCCCGACCGAACGCCCGCCACACCCCGCCCGAGCACGCCAAATGCACCGCGAGGCGGCGATGGGGTAGAGTGTGCGACGATGTTCCGCCCTCGATCAGAGGCGGGATTACGCGGGTGTAGTTTAATGGTAGAACATGAGCTTCCCAAGCTCAGAGCGCGGGTTCGATTCCCGTCACCCGCTCCATAGTTGAGGCCCAGGTCGGAGACCTGGGCCTTGTTTGTTGTCCGGGCCGGTTCAGGCGTCCCGCACCAGATCCGCACCGGAAGGCTTCTGATCCGCCTTGCTGCGGGCGGCCCGCACGAGGCGCCGCCCTCCGGCCGCATGGGACCGTACGCACCCAGGAAGACCATCAGGCGCCAGCGAGGCCCCGCTGCCGGGGGAGTTGGGCATGGATGGTTTTGCCGGTTCCGGGGGCGGGGGTGAGGGTCAGGTGGCTGGTGAGGTGGCGGATCATGTGCCAGCCGAAGCCACCGCCGCCGCCGTTGAGATCAGGTGTGCGTTCGCGGGGAGCCGCTGAGCTGAGGTCGCTGACCGCGGCGGTCAGCGTGTCCGGGCCGGCAAAGAGCTGGAGGGTGTACCGGCCACCGCCGTGGCGCAGTGCGTTGGTGGCGAGTTCGGAGACCACCAGGAGGAAGGTGTCCGCGCGCTCGGGATCCGGTGCCGGAGTGAGGTTGTCGGTGAATGCGCGGGTCGCCTCGCGGGCCCGGTGGATGCTGTCCAGGCTTTCGCCCCGCACCACGGTCGGTACGGGATGAGGGGCGCTGGTGATCTTCATACCGTTCATGCGCGTACACCCCACCTGTGATCTGTTGCGCCTTTTGCCGTGGCAGGCAATGTGCCCGCCCCTTCGGTTCCCACACCCCAGACAGTGCGCTTCCTGGTGCAGTTCCCATCAGGCACGGACGACAGAAGCTCGACCATCACCTTCATAGGAAATCTGTCATGGCGACGGTAGACATGGGTCCCCTCGGGGGTTAGGCTTTTCGTCGTAGCCAAGAGATCGAAAGGCGCGGCAGAGGTCGAACTGCCGTGCGTGCAGTGTCAGAAGAGGCACGGCAGTGGAGTCGCGGGGCCGAGAGGTACGCATGTGGGCCCCGCGACTGGCTGCCGGGACGGGCGGCCCCCGGGGTCGCGAGCGGAACCGCAGTAGCAAGCAGGCTGGCAGAAGGAAGAGAAGGAGGCAGACGCCATCAGGATCGCCCGGGCGAGGAAGTGAGCCGCTCGGGTACCGCAGGCCCCGGATTGGAAGGTGGTCCCCGGTCACGCATCCGCGATCCCCGCACTTCCCGCCCTCTCCCGGGCGACGGTGCGGAAACAGAAAGCCGGCACCGCAGTAAGTCGGCAGATGGTGTTCGATCCCTCGGGGCCCTGGTGCGTGTTCGTCACCAGGGCCCCACGATGCATTCCCCCATCAGAGGTGCAGATGACCGCAGAAATCTCTCACGACCGTCTCAACGACGAGGACTACCCCGCCTACACCATGGGTCGAGCCGCCGAAATGCTCGGCACCACCCCCGCCTTCCTGCGGGCCCTCGGTGAGGCCAAGCTGATCACGCCGTTGCGTTCCGAGGGCGGCCACCGCCGCTACTCCCGCTACCAGCTGCGTATCGCCGCACGCGCCCGCGAACTCGTCGACCAGGGAACCCCCGTCGACGCCGCCTGCCGCATCGTCATCCTCCAAGACCAGCTCGACGAGGCTCAGCGCATCAACGAAGAACTGCGCACTTCACCCTCTGGGCCCCGCCCCAAGGCCGACGTCTGAAACTTCGCTTCCGCGCCCGCGCACGGCCGCCGCGCCCCGGGGACGTTCAGTCGGCCAGTCGGCGTCGGACACGCCGGCGTCACAGCCCGTCCCACAGCAGCCACGCAGACGAGCTCCGTCGATATCGTCGCCGGAGCTCTTCGCCGTCAGCCTGACGCCAACGGGGCTGAGCACGCGGTCGAGGGAGTCGGGCAGGTGCCGGCGATGATGAGGAAAATGTTGGCGTGGTCGAGACGACGCAGAACGGCCTCACCGAGCGACCCCCACGTGCCGCGGTGGTAGATGGCGCTCGTCCCGAACAGCAGCAGAGCCGTAACCGAGTACACAGCGCAGGCCAAGGCCGCCTGCGGGGTGCGAGCCAGGCAGATGAGCGCAACGCCTGCGATCAGCGCGGCGGGGACCATGCCGACATGGAGCCAGCCACGCAACCTCGGCTTGATCGGCGCCACCAGGCCGGCCGCCCGCTCCGCCGGAGCGGCAGCCGGGTGAGAGCCCTCCCCGACACTGTCACGGTGTGCTCCGCGGGGTTGGCCGGCTGGAGCACGTTCCCCCCTCACCGGGGCGAGGGGCACACCTGCGGATTCGGCGGCGTCGCGGGACACAGCTTCCGTCCTCCTTCGGGCTGTCGGGCCTCGCTGACAACCAGGTAGCCACGGCAGGAGTGACCCCGCAACAGCGTGTGGGGAGGTCAGCCTCGGACCGTCGGGCCTGCATCGCCACAGCCGTCAGGTCAGGCCCGGGCCGGGTGCCCCAGCAAGGCCGACGCCGTCTCCAGTGGTGTGAGACCGGTCGGCGGCACGAGCGCGGCAGCCGGGCGGCACACGAAGCCGAGGCGGCTCAGAGCTCGGGTCACTTCGCCGGCGGAGAAGTCACGACGGTCCTGCCCGGTGATGATCTCCCCGACCTGTTTGACGGGGTAATGGCGGCGGCCGATGAGCACGGACTCACCCATGACGGGTTCGGGTTGGATGCCCTTCATCGCATCCTGCACCTCGGTCTTGAGCAGGTTGAAGGGGAAGCGGGCGATGACAACGCGCATAGTGCCTCTACAAGGTCGAAGAGAAGCCGGAAACGGATCACCGGCCCGGGCGGAGAGGTATCAACGGGCAATGGCGCGGCCTGGCCTACGACAAAACCGCCGCCATCCACCTGGCCGGACTTCACCTCGCTGCCATCTTCATCTGGTCAGCGAGGTGATCCGGAAGAAACGACCTAGGCGCAATACCGGTGATTTAGGTTGTTTTCCGGCTGGCAGGTCTGGTCTTGGTCGGGCCGACCAGCGTCGCGCGGGGAGTGTCCGGCCGAGCCGGGTT
>NZ_JBICXQ010000032.1:0-114524 GCF_043200375.1 Streptomyces sp. NPDC048434
ATGCTGTACTGCTGCCAGGTCCTCGCCGAGGTCGGCGACGATCCCCAGCCGTGGCTGGCCGAGGCGGCGCGGCACACCCACCTGCTGTCGCTCGGACGCCCCGGGCGCGTCCTGCTCGGCCGGTCGGCGCAACGCCGCAACGTGCCGCTGCCGCGGGGCCGTTCGGCGCGCGAGGGCCTGAGCGAGGCGGACGTACGGCTGATCGGCATGGTCAGCGAAGGCGCGACCAATCGGCAGATCGCGGCCCGCCTGGCGTGCAGCGAGAAGACGGTGGAGCAGCGACTGGCGCGGCTGTTCCAGCGCACGGGGAGCCGCTCGCGGGTGGAACTGGCGGCGGCCTGGCTGGACGGAAGCCTGGCCGGGCTCAGCCCGGTGCCGGACGGCTCGCCGGGACCGGGGCCACAGTCCGGTCCGGCCGGCGGCTGAACACGCAGGCGGAATCCGCTGTTGTACCGGCAGGGTCACCACGCCGAAGCTGCCAGGCGTCCTGGTACCGGGTGACCAGCCGCCGACCGCCAAGGAGGAGGTAGCGGAGACCTGCGCGGTCACTTCGAACACCACCCGCGGCGGTGAGCCTGGTCTGCCAGAGGTCCGACGCCGCAGGTACCACTCGGGCCGCGCTGCCCCGGCAGTTGCCCAACTGGGTCGTCGTGGACCGCACGGACCTGACCGTCAAGCCCCGTGTGCCAAGGCCGAGACCTCGCGCATGCTCACCGCCTACCGCACTTACGGCTACCGATCCGTCGCCGATGAGATCGGAATCGCCATGCTGGGCAAACCTGCGTAGCGAGTCGTCGCCCCGCTACGGCGATCGCACACCGGGCGAGGAGGACGTCGGTCGGGCCCAAGGCATTCAGTAACGAGACTCTTACGTGGGCACGCATTGGGCACACCGGGTACGCCGCCACCGTTTTGATGATCGGAGCGGCTCCACAGGGGAGGACAGAGGCTCCCTTCCTCACGCAGAGGCACCAGCCGTGCTCGGAACGAGCAATCGCCGGCCAAAAAACAGGAAGTGGGTGCGCCGTGAACGGCGAGGTACGACGGCCGGCTTTTCTTTGGCTCGCCCGGAACGCGGACTCGGTGGACTTCGCCAAGCTCTCCGGAGCCTTTGGGATCTCCAAGGAGACCGTCCGCCGGCATTTTGCGTTCTGGCGGAGCAGGCACTTCTACGCCGCAATCACGGCCGCGCGTACGCCCTGGAAAGGGCGGGCTTCGAGACCAACCTCGACGTCCGCACGCCCCGGAACGGCACGCAGAAATCGCGGATCGCCGCGAGCGGGCCGGCGACCTCCGAGCGGACCATCGTCCCGCTCCTGTGCGGCCGACTTCGCTGCGGACCAGCGGAAACACCCATCCACTCGCGGGCATGAAAGGACACCATTCCGTCCGGGAAAAGCTGGTCACGCGGCATGGCCGCGAGCATAAGGAATTTCGGTGCCCGAGTGGAGATCACACCCGGGCCGGGAACAGGGAAGTGTGCCGTGTACGCCGAGGAACGCCAACGAGGGATTCTTGAGCGTGTCCCAGAAGGGCATACGCGTCAGGTGGCGCCCGTGGAAGAAGTCCGGGTGGCCCTACACACCACGGACGCCGTCGTCCGTACCGGGCTGATCAGCTGTCTGCGGCAGGACCGGCGACTGTCGGAGATCGATACCGCCAAAGCCGGGGAAGCGGATGTCGTGGTGGTGGCCGTGGAGACCGCGGATGGCTCCACCCTGAAGATGCTGCGCGGCCTGCGTGCGGACCCCACCGCACGTTTCCTCGTCATCGTCAAACGGCAGTGGAGGATTGAGATCTCGATAGCGGTCGATTGCGGAGTGCGCGCGGTGCTGTGGCACTCGGGCTTCTCCCCCAAGGGGCTCGCCCTGACGATCCTGACCGTCGCACAAGGAGGCGGATCGTTCCCTTACACACTCCAGGGCGACCTGATGGAGCAGGTCCAGAAAACCCAGCGCGAGATCCTTGCCCCGATGGGTCTGACCCGTTCCGGGACCACCGAGCGGGAACAGCACGTCTTGCGCATGGTCGCCGAGGGCCGCGAGCTGGCTGACATTGCGCAGGAGTTGTCCTATTCCGAGCGCACCGTCAAGAACATCCTCTACGGAGTCATGAAACGCTTCGGGCTCCGCAACCGCGCCCACGCCGTCTCGTACGCGATTCGCACCGGCCTCATCTGACGGGCCGGGCCGCCTGTGCCTCGTCGCGGACACCGTAGCGATCGAGGAACAGGGCGATTCAGTCTTCGGCGACGACGTCGAACGGCGGGATGCTCCCAGGGGTACAACAGCGGCGGCAGTCGTTCACTGCATCGGCCGACTCGGCTTGGGTGAAGCACGCTTTGCCGACGGCACGGGCAAAGACTCTCGTTCGCCTCCACGCCCTCGCGGTACCCAGATCGCGCTTCTCGGCGTCTTCCTGCGGCCGTGAAATTTCCGGTGGTCCGCACCGCATACGGCACCGACTTTTCCTCACGGCCCGTCACAGGACATCGTTGACTGAATAACAGGCCGTCACAGCCCAGAACGGCTGCTGCGCGTCGCCTGTGCCACTTGGGGTTGGAAGAACTGTCCGATCACGGCGCCCTTGTGCTGAGCTGGTCTGCGTGGGGCCCTGACCTGGGCCCCACGGCTGCCGCAGCCCTCAGGTGTCACCGGAGCCGGCCGGTGCGCCCTACGGCACGGGCGGCACGGTGTCCGAGAGGTCGCGCTGGTGCGGTATCGCTATCTCCTCCGGCTTCTGCAACGCCACGGTCCGGGCCGGGGAGGGAATCCTGATGCCCTCGGTCCGGTAGCGCTGGTGCAGGCGCTTGATGAACTCGTGCTTGATCCGGTACTGGTCGCTGAACTCGCCGACGCCGAGGATCACGGTGAAGCTGATCCGGGAGTCACCGAAGGTGTGGAAGCGGACGGCCGGTTCGTGGTCGGGGACGCCGCCGCTGATGTCGGTCATCACGCTCTCGACGACCTCGGTGGTGACCCGCTCGACATGTTCGAGGTCGCTGTCGTAGCCGACCCCCACCTGCACGAGGATCGACAACTTCTGTTCCGGCCGGCTGAAGTTGGTCATGTTGGTGTCGGCCAGCTGGCGGTTGGAGATGATCACCAGGTTGTTGGAGAGCTGACGCACCACGGTGTTACGCCAGTTGACGTCGACGACATAGCCCTCCTCACCGCTGCTGAGCCGGATGTAGTCACCGGGCTGCACGGTCTTCGAGGCGAGGATGTGCACGCCGGCGAAGAGGTTGGCGAGGGTGTCCTGCAGTGCCAGCGCGACCGCGAGGCCACCCACACCCAGCGCCGTCAGCAGCGGGGCGATGGAGATGCCCAGGGTCTGCAGGACGACGAGAAAGCCCATCGCCAGCACCACGATGCGCGTGATGTTGGCGAAGATGGTGGCCGATCCGGCCACGCCGGACCTGGACTGCGCCAGGGTCTTCACCAGACGGGTGATCACCCGGGCCGCGGTGAGCGTGACGACCAGGATGAGCAGCACGGTCAGCGTCCGGTTGACGGTGTGTCCGACCGCCTCCGTCAGCGGCAGAGCGGCGGCCGCCGCCGCCAGACCGGCAGTGATCGCCGCCCAGGGCACCACGGTCCGCAAGGCGTCGACGATGATGTCGTCCCCGCTCCACCGCGTCCTGAGGGCGTGCTTCCCCAGCCACCGCAGGGCCAGGCGCAGCAACAGGCCCGCCGCGATGCCGACGGCGAGCGCGGCCCCTGCGACGATCATGTCGTGCATCGTGAAAGCCCGGTTCACCGGCCGGCTCCCGCTGCCCGGAGGAACGGATCGGCTATCAGCCGGATGTGAAGTGTCGTCACCTGTCACCTGCTTGTCTCTGAGGCTGCGAATGCGCCGGGACCTCCGCGGACACCCCGACGCGAACTGCCATCCTGCCGTATGCGGTTCGGCATGCGGCGGGTGGCTCGGGGAGGAACCCGGCGTGACCGCCTCCCAGGGAGGCGGTCGTTGCCCAGAGTGCTGGTGTGACGGATGAGCAGCGCGAAGGGCGGCTCGCGCGCGTCTCAGTGCGGCTTCTGCGCCAGGCGCAGCAGATGGTCGGCGAGCGCCTGGCCGCCCGCCGGGTCGCGGCTGATGAGCATCAGGGTGTCATCGCCCGCGATGGTGCCGAGGATGTCGTGGAGTTCGGCCTGGTCGATGGCCGAGGCCAGGAACTGGGCGGCGCCCGGCGGGGTGCGCAGGACAACGAGGTTGGCGGAGGCCTCGGCGGAGATGAGGAGCTCGCTGGAGAGACGGCGCATCCGCTCCTCCTTGGCCGACTCCCCCAGCGGTGCCCGCGGCTTGCGGTCGCCGCCCTCGCTGGGCACCGCGTAGATCAGCTCGCCGCCGGTATTGCGGATCTTCACCGCGCCCAGCTCGTCCAGATCGCGGGAGAGCGTCGCCTGGGTGACGGACAGGCCGTCGTCGGCGAGCAGCTTGGCGAGCTGGCTCTGGGACCGGACCGGCAGCCGGTTGAGGATGTCCACGATCCGGCGGTGGCGTGCGGTGCGGGTCTGCGGTACGGCCTGGCCACCGTTGTGCGACTCGTTGTCCTGCAGCTCGGTCATCGTTGTCGTCAGTCTCCGGCTCGTCGTTCCCCGTCGGCCCCTTGGCGGGCCGTGTTCAGGACGGCGGGGAGCTTCCGGAGGAACACTTCCGCTTCGTCGTCGGAGACGATCAGCGGCGGGGCGAGCCGGATGACGTCCGGCGCGACCGCGTTCACCAGGAGACCCGCGTCCTGAGCCGCCTGCTGCACCTGCGGCGCCAGCGGCTCCGTCAAGACGATACCCAGGAGGAGGCCCGCACCGCGGACCTGGCTGACCAATGGGTGCCCCAGGGCCTCGGTCCCGTTCCTCAGCCGCTCGCCGACCCGCTTGACGTTCTCCAGGATGCCGTCCGCCTCGATGGTGTCCAGGACGGCGAGGGCGCCGGCGCAGACGACCGGGTTGCCGCTGAACGTCGAGCCGTGCGAACCCGGCGTGAGCAGCTCGGCGGCCGGGCCGAAGGCCAGCGTCGCGCCGATCGGCAGACCGCCGCCCAGGCCCTTGGCGAGGGTGATGATGTCGGCCTCGACGCCCTGTGCCTGGGACTCCAGCCAGTGTCCGGTCCGGCCGATGCCGGTCTGGATCTCGTCGAGGACCAGCAGGGTGCCGGTGGCGGCGGTGATCTCGCGGGCGGCCTGGAGGTAGCCGGGCGGCGGGACGATGACGCCGCTCTCGCCCTGGACGGGCTCCAGGATGACGAAGGCGGTGTCGGTGGTGACGGCGGCGCGCATTGCCTCGACGTCCCCGTACGGGACGTAGTCGATGTCGCCGGGCAGTGGCGCGAAGGGCGCCTGCTTGGCGGGCTGGCCGGTGAGGGCGAGGGCGCCCATGGTGCGGCCGTGGAAACCGCCGGCCGTGGAGACCATATGGGTGCGTCCGGTCAGCCGGCCGATCTTGAAGGCGGCTTCGTTGGCCTCGGCGCCGGAGTTGGAGAAGTAGACCCGGCCGGGGCGTCCGGCCAGCGCGAGCAGACGCTCGGCAAGGGTCACGGTGGGCTCGGTGACGAAGAAGTTCGAGACGTGGCCGAGGGTGGCGACCTGGTCGGAGACGGCGCGGACCACCGCGGGGTGGGCATGGCCGAGGGCGTTGACCGCGATGCCGCCGAGGAAGTCGAGGTACTCGTTGCCGTCGGCGTCCCACACCGTGGCGCCCTCGCCGCGGACGAGCGGGATACGGGGGGTGCCGAAGTTGTCCATCATGGCGCCCCGCCACCGTCCGGTGAGTCCTGCGTTGGTCACCGGGCCGTGGCTGTGTCCTGCGTCGCTCATGTCGCCCCCTCGATCGTGTTCGCGTCCGGCACGACCATCGTGCCGATTCCTTCGTCGGTGAAGATCTCCAGCAGGATCGAGTGCTGGACCCGCCCGTCGATGACCCGGGCGGTGTGGACGCCGTTGCGGACGGCGTGCAGACAGCCCTGCATCTTGGGGACCATGCCGCTGGCCAGGTCGGGCAGCAGCTTCTCCAGTTCGGTGGCGGTGAGGCGGGAGATCACCTCGTCGCTCTGGGGCCAGTCCTCGTAGAGGCCCTCGACGTCGGTGAGCACCATCAGCGTCTCGGCGCCGAGGGCCGCGGCCAGGGCGGCCGCGGCGGTGTCGGCGTTGACGTTGAAGACGCCGGTGGCCCCGGAGGCAGCGTCCTCCGCGTCGCTGCTGCGGGCGATCGAGGAGATGACCGGGATCCGGCCGTCGTCCAGGAGCGCGTGGACCGCTCCCGGGTCGATGCCGGTGATCTCGCCGACCCTGCCGATGTCCACCCGCTCACCGTCGATGTCGGCGAAGTGCTTGGTCGCGGTCATCAGATGGGCGTCCTCGCCGGTCATGCCGACGGCGAGCGGGCCGTGCTCGTTGAGCAGTCCGACCAGCTCGCGCTGCACCTGGCCGGCCAGCACCATCCGTACGACGTTCATCGCCTCGGGCGTGGTGACCCGCAGGCCGCCCTTGAACTCCGACTCCAGGCCGAGCAGGTCCAGCTGGGCGCTGATCTGCGGGCCGCCGCCGTGCACGACGACGGGGCGCAGTCCGGCGTGCCGCAGGAAGACCACGTCCTGGGCGAAGGCCCGCTTGAGCTCCTCGTCGATCATGGCGTTGCCGCCGAACTTGATGACGACGGTCTTGCCGTTGTGCCGGGTCAGCCAGGGCAGCGCCTCGATGAGGGTGCGGGCCTTGGGGAGCGCGGTGTGCTTGCGGGTGCTCATGCGCGGGCCTCGCTTCTGTCGGCGGGCTGTGAACACAGCACGCGCCTGTGATGGATGCGCTCGCTCATGAGGAGTACGCGCTGTTCTCGTGGACGTAGTCGGCGGTCAGGTCGTTGGCCCAGATGACCGCGGACTCGGTGCCGGCGGAGAGGTCGGCGGTGATGCGTACCTCCCGGTAGCGCATGTCGACCAGCTCGCGGTCCTCGCCCACCGAGCCGTTCTTGCAGACCCAGACGTCGTTGATGGCGACATTGAGCTGGTCGGGCTCGAAGGCGGCGGAGGTGGTGCCGATGGCGGAGAGCACCCGGCCCCAGTTGGGGTCCTCGCCGTGGATGGCGCACTTGAGGAGGTTGTTGCGGGCGATGGAGCGGCCGACCTCGACCGCGTCGTCCTCGCTCGCCGCACCCACGACCTCGATCCGGATGTCCTTGCTGGCGCCCTCGGCGTCCCCGATCAGCTGCCGTGCCAGGTCGTCGCAGACCGTGCGCACCGCCTCGGCGAACGCGGCGGTGTCCGGTACGACGCCGGAGGCGCCGGAGGCGAGCAGCAGCACCGTGTCGTTGGTCGACATACAGCCGTCGGAGTCGACCCGGTCGAAGGTGGTGCGGGTCGCGGCCCGCAGCGCCGTATCGAGTTCGGCGGCCGGCAGCTCGGCGTCGGTGGTCAGGACGACGAGCATGGTGGCCAGGCCCGGGGCGAGCATGCCGGCACCCTTGGCCATTCCGCCGACGGTCCACCCGTCGACGGTGACCTGGGCGGTCTTGTGCACGCTGTCGGTGGTCTTGATCGCGATGGCGGCCTTCTCGCCGCCGTGCTCGGTCAGTTCGGCCGCGGCCCGGTCGATTCCGGGCAGCAGCTTGTCCATGGGGAGCCGCAGGCCGATCAGCCCGGTGGAGGCGACCGCCACCTCACCGGCGCTGTGCCCCAGCGCCTCGGCGGCCTGCTCCGCGGTGGCGTGGGTGTCCTGGAAGCCGAGCGGGCCCGTACAGGCGTTGGCGCCACCGGAGTTGAGGACGACGGCGGAGACCGTGCCGCCCTTGAGGACCTGCTCGGACCAGACGACCGGTGCGGCCTTGACGCGGTTGGAGGTGAAGACACCGGCGGCGGCCAGTCGCGGCCCGTTGTTCACCACGAGGGCGAGGTCCGGGTTGCCGTTCTCCTTGATCCCGGCGGCGATGCCCGCCGCCGTGAACCCTTGTGCTGCCGTGACGCTCACTGCTTCTTCTCCTCCATCGCTTCTCCGGCCCCGCCGGTCACGCCTTGCCGCCCGCTGTCCGCCCGTGTCACGGGGCGACCCCGACCCTCGGGAGCCCGGTCTCCTCGGGGAGGCCCAGGGCGATGTTCATGCTCTGCACCGCGCCGCCCGCGGTCCCCTTGGTGAGGTTGTCGAGGGCGCTGATCGCGATGATCCGACCGGCCGCCGCATCGAGCGTCACCTGGATCTGGGCGGTGTTGGAGCCGTACACGGCGGCGGTCGACGGCCACTGGCCCTCGGGCAGCAGCCGCAGGAACGGCTCGTCGGCCAGCGCCTTCTCGTACGCGGCCCGTACGGCGCCGGCGTCCACGCCGGGCTTCGCCCTGGCCGAGCAGGTGGCGAGGATGCCGCGCGACATGGGAGCCAGGGTCGGGGTGAAGGAGACGCTGATCCGCTCGCCGGCCACCGCGCTCAGGTTCTGGATCATCTCGGGGGTGTGCCGGTGCCCGCCGCCGACGCCGTACGGGCTCATCGAGCCCATGACCTCGGAGCCCAGCAGATGCGGCTTGAGGGCCTTGCCGGCGCCGGAGGTACCGGTGGCCGCGACGATCACGGCCTCGGGCTCGGCGAGCCGGTCCGCGTACGCGGGGAACAGGGCGAGCGAGACGGCGGTGGGGTAGCAGCCCGGGACCGCGATACGCCGGGTTCCCTGGAGCGCGGCGCGGCCCCCGGGCAGCTCCGGGAGGCCGTACGGCCAGGTGCCCGCGTGGGCCGAGCCGTAGAACGCCTCCCAGTCGGCGGAGTCGGTGAGCCGGAAGTCGGCGCCACAGTCCACGACGAGCACCTCGGGACCGAGCTCCTCGGCGACCGCGGCGGACCGGCCGTGCGGCAGCGCGAGGAAGACGACGTCGTGCCCCGCCAGCACCTCGGCAGAGGTCGGCTGGAGCTCCCGGTCGGCCAGCGGCGCCAGATGCGGCTGCAGCCCGCCCAGGCGCTGCCCGGCATTGGAGTGCCCGGTCAGCGCGCCGATCTCCACCTCCGGGTGCCCCAGGAGCAGGCGCAGCACTTCACCACCCGCATACCCGCTCGCACCGGCCACTGCTGCTCGTACCGTCATGGACCTCTCCTCCTTGATGGCATGACTATACGGATAGTGGCAGTTTTATGCAATGACCTGGGGTCGGGCCGGGTCGGGGGGTGAGACTGAGCGGCCGAGTTGGCCCATGAGCGCTTGAGCCGGCCCCGCTGAGGCGCGTTGTTGGCCCGCAGGGTAGCGGTCAGTGCCCTGACCTGCGGAAAGACACACCCTCGTCGATCAGTCGGTGTCCGGTCACCGGGTGCCCCCAGGGTGGTGTCAACCACCGAGACCAGGTGTCACCGTGGGCGAGCCCCGCCCGATGGCTAGTAGCTGAGCGTGGGGAACCAGCTGCCTCGCCCTTGGCGCGTGAGGTCGAGGAGGTGCCACACCGGGCTGAGCAGGTCGATGCCTCGCTGATCGATGTCGTCGGACATCCGGGGGTGCACCGAGTAGAAGTGGCGCACCGACCCGTCGTCGTCGCGGGTGAACACCGACACCGTCGAGTCCTGGTTGCCCTCGGCGTCCTCACTGCCGAGGTCGTACTTGAAGGTGCTGGAACCGGCGCTGAGCAGCCGCAGGTTCGTCCACTGCCGGCTTCGGGCGTGTGCACGGAGTGTCGGCAGGTCGGCCGCGGCGACGATCGCGAAGTCGACGTTCTGCGCGAGGTGGTGGGCGATTCCGTTGAACCCGTCGATCCACATGGTGCACATGGGGCACGCCTGAGCCTGCTGCTTGCCGTACATGAAGTGGTAGATGACCAGGTCGCGTCCGGGCCGCGTGAACAGTTCGCTCATGCGCACGGTCGATACCGGCGCGTCACCGGCCTGCAGATCGGCAGGGCCCTCCTCGAACACATAGTCGTCGACGGCAGGTCCCGGGGGCATTCGGCGGCGCAGGTCGCTGACGCGTTCGCGATGGCGCATCAGCTCGATCTCGGCTTGTCGCAGTTCCTCGCGGGCGTCGGCGTATGCGGCCGGCTCCTCGCTGAGACGGGTTTGCTGCATCGCTACCTCCTGGGCGATGACCGATGTAGCTGACTGGTTTGCCACCCTCTGCAGTGGCCCCCATTGTGTGCTGGTCCACGAGGGCCCGCCAGGCGACGACACGACCGGGCCGGGCCGCGTCTGGGCAGGTCAGGGCCGGTGAGCCGGTGCGGTCTGCAGGCGTGGAGCCCGGCCGGTCCGGGCAGGCGGGTCAGGGAGGACCGCCTGACGTGCCGACGGCGCGGCGGCCGGGCGCCAGAGCGGTCAGGACTTCCTGGGCGGCTCGCTCGCCGGAGCGCACCGCTCCCTCCATCAGGCCGTGCATCAGCGTTGCCGACTCGGTACTGGCCCAGTGGATCCGGCCGACCGGCTTGCGCAGCGCGCTGCCGTAGTTGGTCAGGACGCCGGGCGGGAAGTGGCCCACCATCCCGCCCAGCGACCACTGTTGGGAGGACCAGTCGGTCTCCAGATACTGAGTGGGGTGGCGCGCCTCGGGACCGAACCGCTCGGCCAGCGCGTCCAGCCAGATCTCCCGCCGCGCGGCAGGGGCCAGGCGCTCCAGGCGCAGGGCTCCGGTGCTGAACGCGTAGCTGCTGAGCACTCCGGGGTGTCCCGATCGTGGCGTCTGGTCGATGGTGATCGGGACGGCCGAGTGGGGCGCGAGCGTCTGCCCCGACAGCTGCTGTTCGCGCCAGAACGGCTGGTCATACACCGTGTGGACCCGGATGATCACACCCGGTACGACTCGCTGCAGCAGATGGCTGCACGCGGTGGGAAGCGGCGGGTCGAAGGAGATCCGCCCCGCCAGTACCGGCGGCGTTGCCACGATCACCCGCTGCGCCCGCACGGCGAGCGAGGAGGAAACGATCGTCACAGCGCTGCCGTCGTGGGTGATCCGCTGAACGGGGCTGGACAGGTGCACCCGCTCCCCCAACTGCTCGGCCATGCGCCTCGCCAGTTCGGGGGCTCCGCCGTCCACGAGATGGGATTCGGTTCTGCGCGAGTCGGTGTAGTAGCCGAAACCGCCGCCGCCCCGGGCCAGGGTGAGGGCGCCCAGCAGTGAGACCTCCGCCGGGTCGGCGCAGAACAGCAGATTCATGGTCGCCCTGAGCAGGGTGCGGGCGGTGGGCGAGGGCACGTTGAGCGGGTCGGAAATCCACTGCCCGAGGGTGCGGGCGTCCCACGTACGGGCACCCGGGGCGCGCCACGGGGCGTCCGCCGGGAGGCGCCGCGCCATCAGACGCAGCCGCGACATCGCCAGGCCGAGGGCGATCAGCGTCCGCGGGCCCACGGTGGGGAGGGCACCGTGGTAGCGGTGGTTGACTCCGTCCAGGCGCAGGATCTGATCGCCCCGCTCGTACTGGGGATACACCTCAAGTCCCAGTTCCCGGCAGAGCTGGAACATGCGGTCCTGCCCCTTGCCCAGCCAGGTGCCGCCGGCCGACACCACCGTCCCGTCGGGAAGCTCCCGGTTCCACACCCGGCCGCCCACCCGGTCCCTGGCCTCGACCACCACCACCTCATGGCCGGCTCGGACCAGGCGTCTCGCGGCCGCGAGTCCGGCAAAACCGGCGCCTACCACGCACACGTCCGCCTGCACCTGTTCCATGAGCCACCTCCACGGCTCACCCTCGCCCACCGGGCCCGGCTCCGCCCGGCGTGGTGATCCATAAGGGCGGGCGCGTCCGACAGCGGCGCTGCTGGGCCCCGAGGGCTTGACGCAGACCGATCTCGCGGGCTGCCGATCTTCGACCGTGCGGCGCCGGAGATCGAGCCCGGCGAGGCGAGCGTCTTCAAGCAGTGAGCATTGCAGCGTGGGTTATTCGCCGGCATCGCCGGGCCGGGCGCGAGCGCATCCGCGAAGCCACCCCTTGAAGGGCTCGGAAAACGCTCTGAGCCCGGCTACACCGCCACCGATCTGAACGGGCACACGGGCACGCAGACCGTCGAGGAGGGCGCCGAGATCATCGTCCGCATGGCACAGGTGGCCCTCGACGGGCCGACCGGAGGCTACTTCGACGCCGAGGGCCCCCTCCCCTGGTGAAGGGCCCCCTCTCTGGCGAGCGGAGGGGCACCGGCCCCGGGCGTCCCGCGGTGCCGGCCCCGGGCCGGCGCCCCGTCAGCTGCGGGGCCGTGGCGCCACCGAGCTGTGGGGGGGATGGTTCGGGGTGGCTATCGGGCGGTGGTACGTCCGGCGCGGATCACATGACCGCTGAAACGCATCGGCGTCGGGCGTGGGCTCGCCGAGGTACCGGGCGAGCAGTTGTGGGCCCGCGAGGTCCTCGATGTCGTCCAGCCCCATCGCGCGCAGCTCGTCGGCCATGCGGTCAGGGGTGAAGTAGCTGAGCCAGGGTTCGCCGAGCTCCGCCACCAGCGTTGTTGCGGCCCGGTGCGCGGCGCGCAGCTCTGGTGACATCGCCGGGGACGGTTCGAGGTAGTAGTCGAACACCACATGGACCGGCGCGGTGTGCCCGGCCACGAACCGCAGTGTGGCGAGGACGGCGTCTCGTGTCAGATAGGGCGTGACCCCGAGCCACATGAAGAACGCCGCTCGGGTGCGGTCCAGCCCGGCCGACTCCAAGGCCTCGGCGAGGGTGTCGCGTTCGAAGTCGATCGGGGCGAAGGTCAACGACGGTGGGCGGGCGATGCCGGCCGCTGCCATCTGCTGCCGCTTCCACTCCTGGGTGTCCGGGTGATCCACCTCGAACACCGTCAGGCCGGGGTGGGGGTTGCGGTAGGCGAAGGTGTCCAGGCCGGCGCCGAGGACCACGATCTGCCGGGTGCCGGCGGCCACGGCGGAGGCGAGCGAGTCCTCGGCGAAGCGGCTGCGTGCGGCGACGAACCGGGTGTTGTACCGGGCGACCGGGTCGTCGGGCAGCGGCATCGGCGCATCGGGGCCGAGGTGGAGGATCTTCGACGCCAGCGGGTCGGTGAAGACCCGCCGGGGGTCGGCCTGGTGGCGGGCACGGGCGTGCGCCACCCGCATCGCGGTCCGACTTGGCTGACCGGCTTCCATGAGCCCCCTCAACTTCCTGCGCGGTGACCTGAGTATTTCGTAAGTGACGCCGTCCGTACGGGCTTCGGCCGGATCCGCGCCCGCTGCGGCAGCACGGACGGCAGCCCACTCGGCACGCCCCGAGGGAGCGGGTCAGCCCTCGGGGTGGGAGGCCGCCCAGCCGTGTTCGAGCAGCGCGAAGGCCTCGTCGGCGGCGCGTCGCGGGTCGGGGTGCCGCTGGATGAGCCCGCGGGCTTCCAGGGCGAAACGGGCCAGGGCGGCGCAGGTGATGTCGTCCTCGGGGGCGCCGGCCTCGTCGGCGATGGCCCGTGCCACGGCCGCTTCGTGGCGCATCCACATGCGGTGGGCGTAGTCGCGCAGCGCCGGGGTGTCCGCCACCAGGCGCATGAACGCGGCGAACCGCGGCTCCGCGGCATGGGTCTGCGTCAACAGGACGTGCTCGCGCAGCGCTTGCGGGATCGACTGCCCGGGGGTGCGGTCCCGCACGGCGGCGACGAGCGCTGCCTCGATGTCGTCCTCCTGGTCGAAAACCAGCGCCTCCTTGCTGGGGAAGTGCTTGAACAGGGTGGTCACCGACACATCGGCGGCGTCGGCGACGTCCTTGACGCCGACCCGGTCGTAGCCGCGGTCGAGGAAGAGCTGCAGCGCGGCTTCGGCCAGGGATGTGCGGGTCTGGGCCTTCTTGCGCTCACGGCGCCCGGTCGGTTCGGTCACGGGCACACCGTATCCCGAAGTGGACCCACTGCGAAAGTTTAGTGATTGCGCTTATTTAGTGAGTGTGCTTTCTTGGTGGTGCCGGACATCCCGGCACTCACCCACCTTCCGAGGGGACAGCCCCATGAACTCCGCTCGTGACCCCCGCGTCGCGGTCGTCGGCGCCGGCCTGGGCGGCCTGGTCTGCGCCCGCGTCCTGCAGCGCCACGGCCGCTCCGTCACCGTCTTCGAACGCGAGACTTCCGCCGCGGCCCGCACTCAGGGCGGGACTCTCGACATGCACGCCGGCACCGGTCAGGCCGCCCTGCGCGCGGCCGGCCTGCTCGACCGGTTCCACACCCTCTCCCGTCCCGAAGGCCAGGAGTGGCGGCTGCTCGACCCCGCCACCGCCACCGCCCTGCCCCTTCAGGGGCCCCCGGCGGACCACGGCGAGGACGACCGGCCGGAGATCGACCGGGGTCAGTTGCGCGGTCTGCTCCTGGAGTCCCTCAGCGCGGGAAGCGTGCGGTGGGACCGCGGCGTCAGCGGGGTCACCCCGCTCGGGGAGGGCACCGGCCGCCTGCTCTTCGGTGACGGCACCTCCGAGGACTTCGACGTGGTGGTCGGCGCCGACGGCGCCTGGTCACGGGTCCGCCCGGCCCTGTCGGACGCGACACCCGACTACACCGGTGTCGCCTTCGTCGAGGCCGGCTTCGACGACTGCGACACCCGCCATGCCGGCCTCGCGCGGATGGTCGGCGCCGGCACGATGGTGGCGAAGGCCGGCGGCAAGGCCCTGTTCGCCCAGCGCAACAGCAACGGCCACATCCGCGCCTACATAGCCTTCCGCGCCCCGGAGAACTGGCACCTGGCCGCCGGCGTGGACCTCGATGACACGGCGGCCGTGCGGACGCACCTGCTGACGATGTTCGACGGCTGGGACGAGAGCCTGCTCCGTCTCCTGCGGTACAACGACGGCGGGTTCACCAACCGGCCGCTGTTCGCGCTGCCCGCCCCGCACACCTGGGAGCACGTCCCCGGCGTCACCCTGCTGGGCGACGCCGCGCACCTGATGCCGCCCCTCGGGCTGGGCGCCAACCTCGCCATGCTCGACGGCGCCGACCTCGCCCACGCCCTCCTCGGCGAACCCACCGTCGACGACGCCGTCCGTGCTTATGAGAGCGTCATGCTGCCGCGCTCGGCCGAGGCCGCGAAGGGCTGCGCGGAGGGGCTGGAGCACCTCATTCCGTCGACGGGCGGCTGAGCACGCCCCGCTACTGCTGCGTACGGACGGCGCTCAGCCGTCCGCGGTGCGGGGCACGGGCCCGCCCGGCCGACGGTCGGGCAGCGAGGTCAGGAACGCGGTCAGCCGGGCTGCTCGCCCTGCGCCGCGTTCTTCTCCTTGATCCGCGCCGCCTCCTTCCGGACCTCGGCCTGGGTGGCGCGCTCCTGCTGCAGCCACTCGGGACCGTCCTGCTTCAACGCGTCGATCTGTTCCGTGGTGAGGGGCTCGGTGACACCACCCCGCGCAAGGCCCGAGATGGAGATGCCCAGCTTCGCCGCGACCACCGGCCGGGGGTGCGGGCCGTTGCGTCGCAGGTCCTGCAGCCACTGGGGCGGATCGGCCTGCAGCGCGTTCAATTCGGTGCGCGAGACGACACCCTCCTGGAACTCGGCGGGGGTGGCCTCGAGGTACACACCCAGCTTCTTCGCCGCGGTCGCGGGCTTCATCGTCTGGGTGCTCTGGTGCGACGTCATGGTGTCAAGGGTATCGATCGTGTGCGCTACCTCCGACCACGACCGGTAACCTGTCCACGTGACTGGCTCGGAAGTATCCCCTTCGTTCCGGCTCGCGTACGTCCCGGGGGTGACGCCCGCGAAGTGGGTGCGGATCTGGAACGAGCGGCTGCCCGACGTCCCCCTGACCCTCGTCGCGGTGTCCGCCGCCGAGGCGTTCGACGTCTTGCGGGGCGGTGGCGCCGACGCGGGTTTCGTGCGGCTGCCGGTCGACCGGACGGACCTCAGCGCGATCCCCCTCTACACCGAGACGACCGTGGTCATGATTCCGAAGGACCACGTCGTCACGGCCGCCGACGAGGTGTCCGCCGAGGACCTGGCCGATGAGATCGTGCTGCATCCCCTCGACGACACCCTCGACTGGGAGCACCGTCCGGGACGGCCCGCGAACGAGCGCCCCGCCACGACGGCGGACGCCGTGGAACTGGTGGCGGCAGGAGTGGGAGTCCTCGTCGTCCCGCAGTCCCTCGCCCGTCTGCACCACCGCAGGGACCTCACGTACCGGCCGGTGTCGGACGCCCCGGCGTCACGTATCGCGCTGTCGTGGCCGCAGGAGGAGACCACCGATCTGGTGGAGGACTTCATCGGGATCGTCCGCGGGCGGACCGTCAACAGCTCGCGAGGGCGCCGCCCGAGCCCGGCCCCGGCGCAGCCGAAGGGCAAGCACCCCGATACGGGCGGTGCGCGGCGCAAGCCCGCGGCCGGCACGTCGGCCGGCAAGAGCCCCCGGAGCGGTGCCGGTGCTAAGGGCGGCAAACGCGGCAAGCCTCGCCGCCGTTCGTAGCCCGCACCCGCCGCGGTACGTGCGCTCGGCCGCACCCGGACACCACGGGGCCGCCGCCCCGGGTCAGGGGCGGCGTGCCGCTGTCCCGCGCCTCAGGCGTGCTGCGGTACCTCGTCCTTCATGGACGCCCTGATCTGTTGCCGCAGCTCCGGGCTGTCCTCGTGCCCGTGGACGGATATGGCGTGCTCGCTGGCGGCGCGGACCACTTCCTCCTCCTCGCCGGCGATGACGAGGGTGCAGTTCATTTCACTGGGGTAATCCCGGCAGTCGACCTTCTTGCGCATGGTGCACCTCCTTCCCTCCAGTGTCGGCCGGTGCCGTCACCTCGCCGTATACGGCGAATCCCGTATGGCGCGCGGGGCGGCCGTCCTGCTGCAGTAAGAGGACGAGGAAGTGGAGAGGGAGGTGAGAGCCATGACGACCTCCGCCGATGTCACACCCGGCGTGGTGGACGAAGACCGGGTGCAGCAGTTCCTGGAGAAAGTGATCACCGACAGCGGCGCCGCGGTCGCCGGCCTGTGCACCTCGCTCGGCGACCGGCTCGGCCTCTACAAAGCCATGGCGGGCGCCGGTCCGCTCACCTCCGCACAGCTCGCCGCCCGCACCGGGCTGAACGAGCGCTACGTCCGCGAATGGCTCGCCGCCCAGGTCGCCGGCGAGTACCTCGACTACGCGCCCGGCACCGACACCTATCTGCTGCCCGACGAGCACGCCGCCGTGCTGGCGGACCCGGAACGGGCGACGTACGCGGCGGGCTTCTTCACCATGCTGCAGGCGCTCTATGCCACCGAGGACACCCTCATGGAGGCCTTCCGCACCGGCGAGGGCGTCGGCTGGGAGGAACACGGCCCGGCGCTGTTCGCCGGCACCGCGAAGTTCTTCCGCCCCGGTTACTCGGCCGCGCTGGTACCGGAGTGGCTGACCGCACTGGACGGCATGGTGGAGAAGCTGGAGCGTGGCGCGCGCGTCGCGGACGTCGGATGCGGCTACGGCTACTCCACGACGCTCATGGCACAGGCCTTCCCCCGCTCGCACTTCGAGGGCTTCGACTTCCACCGCCCGTCGATCGAAGCGGCCCGCGACATCGTGGCCGAGCAGGGACTGGACGACCGGGTCAGCTTCCGGGTCGCCACCGCCCAGGACTTCCCCGGCGAGGACTTCGACCTGATCACGTTCTTCGACTGCCTGCACGACACCGGCGATCCGGGCGGCGCACTGCACCACGCCGAGCAGGCACTGGCCGACGGCGGAACATGCATGGTCGTCGAGCCGAACGCCTCGGCGAACGCCCAGGAGAACGCCAACCCCATCGGCCGGGCGGTGACCGCCTCCTCGGTCGCGATCTGTCTGCCGTCGGCGCTGGCCCAACACGGTCCGCAGGCACTGGGAAACCACGCGGGTGAGGAGGCGATGCGGCAGATCGCCGAGGAAGCCGGGCTCCACCACTGGCGACTCGCCGCAGAGAGCCCCGTCAACCGCGTCTATGCCGTCGGGCGTTAACGCGCCTGACGCGCCCCCGGCCGGTCTTCCCCCGGCCGGCCGGGCGGCT
This sequence comes from Streptomyces sp. NPDC048434, assembly GCF_043200375.1. Lineage (NCBI taxonomy): Bacteria > Bacillati > Actinomycetota > Actinomycetes > Kitasatosporales > Streptomycetaceae > Streptomyces > Streptomyces sp. NPDC048434. Next base: position 17,834 of record NZ_JBICXQ010000032.1, read on the forward strand.
CTCGCTTGACTGGCCCGGGCCCCCTCGGCACGCTGGATGTATGAGCGCGGCCGCGGAGGCCGGCCTGCGACGCATTCTCGCCGTCGTGGACCTCCTGATCGATGCCGTCGACGAGGACACCCTTGTCCCGGCACTGCTGCCGCTGTTGCTCGGTGCGGTTCCCGGCGACAGCATCATCTGGTCCCCCCGCGCCGGCTCCGCCGACCGGCCGCTCACCCTGCCCGCAGACCTCCTGACCCAGGACGTACGGGACGCCTTCGCCCGCGAATCGGCGGCCGACTCCCTCGTCACCCACACCACCCTCGGCTCCGGCACCCCGATGCGCCGCTCGACACTGCAGACCCGCGGCGAATTCCACGCCCTCGCCGCCTATACCGATGTCTACCGGCCGCTGGACGCCGAGCAGCAGCTCGCGATGTCGTTCCCGGCGGGCTACGCCGCCGGCGTTCCGCGGAAGGTGTGTGTGGCGATCAGCCGCAGCGGCAGCGACTTCTCCGACGACGATGTGGCGGCCGCTGCCCTGCTGCGCACCCGGCTCAGCCACGTCCTCAACCGGCTCGCTCCGCCGACGTCTCCGCCGTCCCCCGTCACCCACCGCGAATCCGCCGTACTCGCCCTGCTCGCCCGCGGCCTGACGAACCAGCAGATCGCCAGCCGACTGGCGATCAGCCCGCGCACCGTCGACAAGCATCTGGAACACGCCTACGCAAAGCTGCAGGTGGGCGGCCGGGTCGAGGCGGCGAACGCCTGGCTGACCCGGGGACCGGCGGCGGTGCGGCTCGCGCCGTAGGGCTGGCCCCGCGGCGCGCGCGGTTCCGCCAAGGCCCGTGCGCTCCCGCCGATGATTTTCCGTAGGCGCAGGCGTCTACCCGTTGCACGGAGATTCCGGGCGCTGCGGCGCCATCCGACGGGAGGACCCCTCATGACCACCGACATCGCACGTAAAGCGGACGAGGCGCAGATCCGGGAGCTGCTGGAGGACCGGGCGGCCGCAACCACGGAGCGGGACGCGCGGCGGTTCCTCTCCTCCTGCGCGCCGGACATGGTGGACTTCAACCTCGCTCCTCCGCTGCAGTTCACGGGCCCGGAGGCGCTGGACCGACATGCCGTCGAGGCCTGGTACGCGACCTGGAAGGGTCCGATCGAGGTGTCGCTGACCCAGGTCGAGATCACGGTCGGCGACGATGTCGCGTTCAGCCACAGCATCAACCGGATGCACGGGACGAAGACGGACGGCTTCGAGGTGGAGCTGTGGAGCCGGGCCACCGTCGGACTCCGCAAGATCGACGGCACCTGGAAGATCACGCATACGCACAGCTCGGTGCCGTTCCTGATGGACGGGTCGGGGCTGGCTGCCCTGGACCTCACGCCGTAGGGCGCCCGGGGCCTCCTCGCCCCGGCGGCCGCCACCGCTCAGCGCGGCAGCGAGTGGCGCCGGTAGGTGACCTGGTTGTGGCGGACGCGGGTGACCTCGACGGTCAGGTGGCGGTCCTGGCCGAGCGGGAAGTGCGCCGTACAGCGCACCTCGGCATACGGCACGGGCCGGAGGTCGTCGGAGCAGTGCACCGCGTCGGGCCCGTTGCGGAAGGGCAGGGTGAGCTGGCCGCTGAGCGTTCTGGCGATCTCGGTGCGCAGCACGGTGTGGGTGCCGCCGTCGAGTTCACTGGTGGCGTCGCGGTCGCGGAGACGGACGGCGGCGAACGCGAGCACGCCCGCCATGGCGAGGGCCGTGACGAGGCCGAAGACGAGGCCGCGCCGTGGTGGATCTGCGAACACCGCCGTCAGCTCCGGGTGCCGCGGGTGCGCCCCCGGCGGGCGAGGGCTCCCCAGCCGGCCGCGGCCAGCAACAGCACACCGCCCAGGGTCGTGGCGGCCCGGCCGGTGCCGGCCGCGCCGCCGAGGCCGGTGTCCGCGCCGCCCTGGGGCACGACCTCCTCGGCACCGGAGACCATCATGGTGCCGGTGAGGGTCTTCCGGCCGTCGCCGGATTCCTGCCCGTGCCCCTCGTCGCGTCCGCTGCCGTGGTCGTCGCCGTCCGCGTTGCCGCGTGCCTCGCCTTGTTCCTCCTCGCCCGCCGGGCCGGTGTCCAGGGCGCTCTGCCGGGCTCCGGAGGCGCTGCCACAGGTAACGGTGACCTGGTAGGAGCCGGGCGCGGTGCCCTCCGGCACGACCGCGGTGCCACCGAGCCGGCTGCTCTGGGCGGAGAGCTGCATCGTGGGGATGTCCGCGTCGTCGAAGGTGACCTCCGCGGTGTCACCGGAGCAACTGCCGCCGTCGGAGACGGAGAAGGCGGCGCCCGGTGCGACCGGGTCGGGCTGGATGACCACCGCATTCGCGGTGACCGGCGCGGGGCCGGCCTCGGCCGCCGTCCCGGTGACGGCCTCGGTGGCGGCGTCGGCACCGTCGCCGTCACCGAAGAGCGTGACGGACAGCGCCAGGGCGCCGGCCGCCAGCGCGTAGAGGGGAATGTGGCGTATGTGCATAACCCGAGACAAGCGCCCGGCCCGGCGGTGCGCACCTCGATGGTGTGCCGCGTCCGGGGCAACTTCCGGGGAAGACGCCGTAGCGCCGACTGTTCCCGCAGGTCACACGGGTGCGTACGCCCCGGACGGCGGAACGTGCGGGATGGGCTTTCCGGGTGGTGCACCGGGGCCGCCCCGGGACGTGCACCTCACACCGCGTGAGGATGCCCCGCCGCTCACGCCTCCAGCTGGAGGTCCCATTTGCCGGACCGGCCGGTGAGCGTGGTCACCGACAGCGACCGGACGTCTATGCGCCAGTACGAGTGCGGTGGCGCCTGGAGCGCATAGACCAGGGCGGCGCGGACGACACCGGGCTCGGCGACCGCGAGCAGCCCGTCGGCGTCCTCGACCGGCCGGGTGTCCAGCCAGCCGCCGACGCGGGTGATGAAGGCCAGCAGTGACTCCCCGCCGTGCGGTGCGGAGCGCGGGTCGGCCAGCCAGGTTTCCACCGCGCGCGGTTCGTCGGCGGCCACCTCACCCAGGGTGCGGCCGTGCCAGCGCCCCATGTCGCAGTCGCGCAGCGACGGCTGGGCCAGCGGGCCCAGGCCGAGGGCCTCGCCGGTGTCCCGGCAACGGGCGGACGGCGAGCGGTAGCGCAGTTCGGCGGCGGCGAGCCGGCACAGGACGGGCGCGGCCCGCTCGGCCTCGTGCCATCCCGCGGCGTCGAGCGGACGGTCATCGCCGAACCGCGTGCCGAGCAGCGAGGAGCTGCGGCCCGCGGCGAGCAGCTTGAATCGGACGCTCATGCGCCGATGGTAAGAGCAGCACCGTCCAAGCGACCCCGGTTGATCAGATCTCGACAGGCCCCGGGTCGATCAGCCCCAGGGTCATCCACTGCTCCGGGGACACCAGGGTCCGGAAGCCGACCTTCTCGTACACGCCGTGGGCGTCCTTGGTGGCGAGCGTCAGCCGGCTCAGCCCGCAGGGCGTCATATGGTCGGCGATGGCCTCGACCAGGGCGGTGCCCAGGCCCTTGCCGCGGTCGTCGCGGCAGATGTAGACGTCGCAGAGCCAGGCGAAGGTGGCATGGTCGGTGACCACCCGGGCGTAGCCGGCCTGACGGCCGGAACCGGCCTCGTACAGACCGAAGTTGAGCGAGCCCGCGACGGCGCGGTCATGCAGCTCCCGGGGCCGGTCCACGGCCCAGTAGGAGTCGGTGGACAGCCAGTCGTGGACCAGGCCGGCGTCCAGGCGCGCCGGGTCGGTGGAGATCTCGAAGCCGTCGAGGGCGTGATCGTTCATGGCGGGAGGTTCGCAGAAGGGCGGGGGCGGCGTCGAGCCGATTGCGGACGGGCACGGTGCCGGTGGCCCGCCGCGCCCGCGCACCGCCGCCTCCTCCCCGCCCGGCCCGTCAGCGCGCGGGAACGCCCAGCTCCTCGCACGCCGTACGGAGCCTGCGGACGCCTTCGGTGATCTCGCCGGTGCCGGACGCGGCCGCGAAGCTCAGCCGCAGATGCGCGGCCGGCGGCTCGGCGGCGAAGTACGGCCGCCCGGCCGCGACCGCGACGCCCGCCCGCAGCGCCGCACCGGTCAGCGCCGCCTCGTCGGTGCCGTCCGGCAGCCGCAGCCAGAGGTGGTAGCCGCCCGGCGGGAGGTAGGGGCCGCCGGGCGCGGGGTCGTGCCCGTATGCCGCCCCGTGCGCCGGACCCCGCTCGGCGAGCGCGGGCAGCTGCTGGTGCAGGGCCGCGGTCAGGGCATTCCGGCGGGCGGTCAACTCGGCGGCGATCAGCCGCAGATGACGGGCCCAGGCGGGCGATCCGACGAGTTCCAGGGCGGCTTCCTGGAGCGGGCCCGGCACGAAGAAGCTGTCGACGACCTGGATGGCGCGGAGCCGGTCGAGAACCGGGCCGCGGGCGGCCAGGGCACCCACCCGCAGGTTGGGCGAGGTCGCCTTGGTGAGCGAGCGGACATGGACGACCGTGCCGTCCCGGTCGTCCGCGCTCAGGGTCGGCGGCAGCACGGGAGCGTCGTCGTGGACCAGCAGCCGCGCGAAGTCGTCCTCGATCACGAAGGCGCCGGCCGCGCGCGCCACTCGCAGCACCTCGCGGCGCCGCTCGGCGGCCAGCACCGCGCCGGTCGGGTTCTGGAACAGCGGCTGGCAGACGAACACTCGCGCGCCGCTGGCACGGAAGGCGTCGGCGAGCAGATCCGTACGGACCCCGTCCGCGTCCACCGGTACGGGCACCGGCCGCAGCCCGGAGGCGCGGGCCACGGCCAGCATGCCCGGGTAGGTCGGGGACTCGACGAGCACCGGGGCGCCGGGCGCGGCCAGGGCGCGCAGCGCGGCGGTCAGCGCGCTCTGGCCGCCCGCGGTGATCAGGACGTCGCTGGCCGCCAGCGGGCCACCGGGGCCGGTGATCTCCCGTGCGAACCAGGCGCGCAGCGCGGGCACGCCCCCGACCGGTGGCCGCGCCCAGGCACCCGGCCGGCGTCCGGCCCGTGCCAGTGCGGCGGCGAGGGCGCGTTCGGGCTGCAGATCGGGGTGCAGATAGCCGCCGTTGAGTTCGATGACACCGGGGGCGGGGGTGGCGAGCGTGGCCAGCACTCCCGAGGCGTCGACGCTGCGTGGCACCTGGTCGCCGGCCGGCTCCGCGCTCAGCGCGATCTCCTGCCAGGAGGTGTCGGCCGGCCGGGGTGCCTCGCTGCGCGGCTCGGCCCGGAAGGCCCCCGCGCCGGGCCGGGTCACGACCAGGCCCTCCGCCGTCAGCTCGGCGAGCGCCCGGGAGACGGTCACCGGGCTGACGCGATGCCGCTCCACGAGGACACGACTCGAGGGCAGCTTCTCTCCTGGAGAGTAGCGGTCCAGCTCTCTGCGGAGAGTCGCGGCCAGTTCTGCCCCACTGCTACGCTCTTGCATGAGAGACAACGATAGCGCTACTGCTCCGGTCGCGATAGCGGTCAGCACCCCGGGCGCCCCGGTAACTCCCGCCCCGTGCACCCCGCGGACCGCCGCCACCGCCCGCAGCGCCCTCGTCGGCCGTGGCGCCCTGCTCGCCGCACTCGGCGTCGCCGCCTTCTCCCTCACGTTCCCCGCGACCGCATGGGCGCTGGAGGGCATGGGCCCCTGGACGGTGGTGATGCTGCGCAGCGTGCTGGCCACCATGCTGGCCGGCGGCGCACTGGCCGCGTTCCGGGTACGCCTTCCCGAGCGGCGCCACTGGTCGGGCATCGCGGTCGTCGCGGGCGGTGTGGTCCTCGGTTTTCCGCTGCTGACCACCCTCGCGCTGCAGACCTCCACCACCTCGCACGCGGCCGTCGTCGTCGGCCTGCTGCCGCTGACCACCGCCGCCTTCTCGGCCGTACGGACCGGCGCCCGGCCCTCCCGTACATTCTGGGTCGCCTCGCTGGTCGGCGCCGTCGTCGTCATCGGTTTTGCGGTGCAGCAGAGCGGCGGGACGCCGGGCCGCGGCGATCTGCTGCTGTTCGCGGCCCTGCTGGTGTGTGCGGCCGGCTACACGGAGGGCGGCCGGCTCGCCCGCCATATGCCGGGCTGGCAGGTGATCGGCTGGGCGCTGGTGCTGGCGCTTCCGGTGACGGTGGCGTGCGCGGCGCTCGCACTGTCCACGGAGCCGCTGCGGCTCACGGTGCACTCGGTGGGCGGGCTGCTGTGGCTGGCGTTCGGCTCGCAGTTCCTCGGGATGGTCGCCTGGTACCGCGGGATGGCCGCGATCGGCATCTCCAAGGCGAGTCAGCTGCAGCTCGCCCAGCCGCTGCTGACCCTGGTCTGGTCCGTGCTGCTGCTCGGCGAGCGGCTGCCCCCGGCCGCCCCCGCGGCGGCGCTGGCGGTCCTGGCGTGCATCGCGGTCACCCAGCGAGCCCGTGGCTGACCGGCCGCCGGGAGGGGATGAGACTGCCGTTACCGGGTGCGGGCGCGGCCCGCGGACGTAAACTTGCCGCGACGGCAGGTACCGCCGTCCGGGTCACGCCAGGCCCGCGAACCATGGAAATCGTTGGCCGTTCAACCGTCGGCCGTCGCAGTGTCGGCTACCGGTCGTACGGCCGCCCCGAGGCGGGGAGGACCCTGATGCATGCAAACAGGGGCGACCGGCTGGTGGTGCACGGCAGGACCGTCGGGCATCACGACCGGGTCGTCGAAATAGTCGAAGTCATGGGAACGAACGGCGATCCGCCCTACCGCGTCCGCGCCGAGGACGGACATGAGGCGATCATCTCGCCCGGCCCCGACTCGGTCGTCCGGCACGGCGAGGTCAAGGACATCACCCCTGACCGGTAGCCACCGGAGCCGGCCGCCAGACACCGGCCCCGGCCGGTAACGGAAAACCCAGGCGGACCGTCTCAGCGGCCCGCGCGGATCCTTCCGGCACCCGCGCGGGCCGCCCTATGTCCGCGCCGTGGCGGTGTAGTGGTCGCGCACGATCCTCGCCATGGCCCCCGCCCGGTCCTTGGCCACCTCCTTCGCCGAGAAGTAGACATGGCCGCCCACCTGCGGATAGCCGTGGGCGAAGGTGAGATGGCGGGAGAGTTCGGCCGGGTCCTTCCAGGCGGCGGGCTGTGCTTCACCCGCCTTGTAGAGGGCCTCGCCGATGTAGAGGTCCACATCCGTGCCGTCGACGGTCCGCGCCCACCAGGGCACGAGTTCGGCGTAGTCGGCGGCCGTGAAGCCGAGGGGCCAGTAGACCTGCGGCACGATGTAGTCGAGCCACCCCTCGCGCACCCAGCGGCGGGTGTCGGCGTACAGGTCGTCGTAGGTCTGCACCCCGGCCTGGGTGCGGGAGCCCTGCTGGTCGGTGGTGCGATTGCGCCAGACCGCGAACGGGCTGACACCGAACCGCACCCGGCGCCCGGCCCGCCCGCTCCCGTCATGGAGCCTGGTCGCCATCTCGTACACCAGCCGGTCGATGTTGTCCCGGCGCCAGGCCGCCCGGCTCTCGAAGCCGCTGCCGAACTCGTCGAACGCCGCATCGTCGTCGAACCGCTGGCCCGCGGCCGGATACGGATAGAAGTAGTCGTCGAAGTGCACGCCGTCGACGGGGTAGCGCTGCACCGCGTCGAACATGGCGTCCTGGACGAAGCCACGCACCTCCGGCAGGCCGGGGTTGTAGTAGAGCTTGCCGCCGTACGGGAGGACCCAGCCGGGGTGCCGGCGGGCGGGGTGGTCGGGCGTGAGCCGCTTGGGATCGGTGTGGTTGGCGACCCGGTACGGGTTGAACCAGGCGTGAAGTTCGAGATTGCGCCGGTGGGCCTCGCGGACCGCGAAGTCGAGCGGGTCCCAGCCGGGGTCGCGCCCCTGCTGCCCGGTCAGGTACTGCGCCCATGGCTCGTACCGGGAGGGCCACAGGGCGTCCGCGGTGGGCCGCACCTGGAAGAACACCGTGTTCAGCTTGCGGGCGACGGCCGTGTCGAAGTGGGCGCGCAGTTCGCGCTGTTGCTCGGCGGGCTGGAGCTTCGCGCTGGAGGGCCAGTCCAGGTTGGCGACGGTCGCCAGCCACATGCCCCGCATCTCGCGTCGCGACGCGCCGTCCGCGGGCGTCGCCGCCCCCGTGGTGAGCAGCGAAGAGGCCGCGCCCAGCGCGGCCACCGCGAACCCTCTGCGTGTGATACGCCTCATCAAAAGTCCCCAGGTTGTCTGGTTTGTCCCTTCCTGAGGGCTCAGAATGCCCGCCCCGGCACCCTTAGCACAGCACCGCGCGGAGTAACGTCGGGCCCGAGGCGGGCGCCGGACCCTTACGGCGTACCGCCGGTCCTGAAGATCAGCGAAAGGCACGATGTGACCGACATCGAACGCGTCGGAGTGGTCGGTTGCGGCCAGATGGGCGCAGGCATTGCCGAGGTGTGCGCCCGCGCCGGACTGGACGTCATGGTCGCGGAGACCACCGGCGAAGCTCTGGAGCTGGGTCGCACCCGTTTGACCAACTCTCTCGGCAAGGCCGCCGAGCGCGGCAAGATCACTGCCGCGGAGCGCGACGCGACGCTCGACCGGCTCAGTTTCACCACCGACCTCGGTGAGTTCGCCGACCGCGATCTCGTCATCGAGGCCGTGGTCGAGAACGAGCAGGTCAAGACCGAGATCTTCCAGGTCCTCGACCAGGTGATCACCCGGCCGGACGCCATCCTGGCGTCCAACACCTCGTCGATCCCGCTGGTGAAGCTGGCGGTCGCCACCTCCCGCCCCGACCAGGTCATCGGGATCCACTTCTTCAACCCGGCACCGGTACAGAAGCTCGTCGAGCTGATCCCCGCCCTGACCACCGGCGAGGAGACCATCAAGCGCGCCGAGGCCCTGGTGCAGGACGTGCTGGGCAAGCATGCGATCCGCGCCCAGGACCGCTCGGGCTTCGTCGTCAATGCCCTGCTCATCCCGTATCTGCTCTCCGCGATCCGGATGTTCGAGTCGGGCATCGCCAGCCGCGAGGACATCGACAACGGTATGGAGCTGGGCTGCGCCCACCCGATGGGCCCGCTCAAGCTGACCGACCTGATCGGTCTGGACACCGTGGCCTCGGTCGCCGCCTCCATGTACGAGGAGTACAAGGAGCCCCTGTACGCCGCTCCCCCGCTGCTCGCGCGGATGGTCGACGCGGGACGTCTGGGGCGGAAGTCGGGGTCGGGGTTCTACTCGTACTAGGAAGTGCACTGACGCGCCAACTGAACCTGTTCAAGGCCGAGTTCACCGGGCGCAGCGCTGACAGCAGCGCCGCGTCCGGGCGGCTTTCGCAGCCCTTGCCGGGCTCTCAACTACGCAACGTTGCCTGGTAGGTGCGGTCTGCGCGGCCGAGCGTCGTCGACGGACAAGAAGCAGGCCCTGACGTGGGACTTTGCGCCTTTCAGAGCTGTCGGGTCCTTCCCCTCTTACTCAGCGGAAAATCCCTGGAAAGTCCCTGAGACAGAGCTGAAAGTCCCTGAAAAGTCCCTGCTGAGGGACCTGGCTCGGAGCTGCCTGACCAACGATGCTGAGCCTGCGCCGGCGGCCCCGGGCGATGGACGACGGTAGCCGTCCGCCCCCATCCCTGAGGCCTGGACGTCCTCGCGAACGCACGGGGTCACTGGCGACCTCTGGCGTGCTGCAGTGGCTGGCGCTGTTGGTAGCGGATCCGGCCTCACGCCTTGTCGATGGTGTGGAGCGCCGCAAGGCGGACATGCCGGACCGAGCCCCTGGTTTCTGTGTCCTCTCGCTTCTCTCCCTCTCCGACTTAGTACTGCAGTGAGAATTCGTGTCCTGAGCTGCTTCTTCTTCGGTAGTGGCAGTGGCGGGCGGTGGCTTGGTGGTGCCTGCGCCAGCGGGACCAGTTCAGTGTGTGAATTCTCTTGTCCTGGTGGGTCCTTGGGTGGGGGAGGAGAGTGTCCAGCAGGCGCCGGATCTCTGCCACGGTGAGCGGGACAAGGCTGGTGGTGTCGCTTCTGCATCCCCCTTTTCGGCGTCCTGGGCCTGGGCCGCGAGGACTGCGAGGAAGGCATGGGCGAGCATCGCGAGGGTGATGTGCCGATACCAGCCCACGTAGCGGCGAACCTCGTATTCGTCGAGGCCGCACTCATTCTTCGCGGCCTGGAAACACTCTTCGACGGCCCAGCGGGAGCCGGCGACCCGGGCCAGTTCGCTCACGTCCGCATCGACAGGTGCGTAAGCGAGGTAGTAGGCGAGGTCGCTGGCGTCGGACAGGCTGCGGCGGGCCAGGATCCAGCGGTGGTGGGTGGGCGGGTCCGGGTCGAAGACAAGGTTGACGGGCAGCTTGGCCGCCGCCCAGTCGTAGACGCGCGGGCCCTTGGCTCCGTCGCCGCAGGACAGGGTCTGCCAGGCGTCGGCCGGGCCTTCGTCAATGAGCTGGTCGATGCGCCAGGCGCCGGCCAGGGACTTGATCTGCTGGGACTTGGGGACTGCCACGACGTAGCCCAGGCCGTGCTGTTCAAGCATGCGACGGAAGGACCAGTCCTGCCCGTAGGCCTCGTCCGCGGTCACCCAGGACGCCGGCAGGTCGGCAGCCAGGCAGCGGCGGACTACAGAGCGGGCGAGCTCCCCCTTGGTGGCGAAGCCCCGCTCGTCGGGGATCTTCGCGGCCCGGCACCGCTCACGGTCCTTCGTCCAGCACTTGGGCAGGTAGAGCTCGCGGTCTACCAGGGCCCGGCCGCGTGCGGTGGCGTAAGCGGCGAACACTCCGATCTGACAGTTGTCGATCTTCCCGGAGGGGCCGGTGTACTGCCTCGACACACCTGCCGACGTGGTGCCCTTCTTGATGAAGCCGGTGTCATCGATGATCAGCACCCCACCCGGGCCAAGGTGCTCGGCGACGTACGCGCGCACGTCGTCCCGCACCGCATCCGCGTCCCACCGGGCGCCGTTCAGCAGGTGCTGCAGCCCCGCAGGATCACGATGGCCGGCGTACTCCGCCAGCTGCCAGCCGTTCTTCCGGCCCACCGGCGCCAGCAGGCCCCGCACATAGTCCCGCATCCGCCACCGCAGATCCGCCCGCCCGAACCGGCCCGCCACCCGCACGAACACCGACTGCAACTCCCCAGCCCAGCAAGCGACTTCACCCAACCCCTCCATGACTGGACAACGAGAACGACTAGCTCAGGACACGAATTCTCACTGGAGTATTACTTGTGGATGGCGGCGGACGGCTCTGACAACGCCGGTTGTATTCCGAGCCGCGAGCAGGGGTATCGCGCCATCAACGCGCTTGTCTTCTGGATCGAGCGGATGCGGGAGGCGAAGGCGCGCGGTTTGACGCCAGAGCAGGCACTGAACTGGCTGTTGGACTCCCAGGTGGGAGGTATGCCTTTCCCGGGCCGAGTGCTCCCCAGGTCGGGCGGAGAGGTGGAGAGCCTGGATACACTCCGTGCCCAGATCAAGGCACTGCCGGAGGTCAAAGAGCCGCCGTATCTGTGCACTTACGCCTATTCGAGGCGGATTGTCGAATCGGATGGACGGCAAAGGCTGCTCGTACCGAAGATCACCGACGACATGCGGAAGTCGACCGTGCTCGCTCCGGGCACGCGGATGATCGCCGTCGATCCGGAGTACCCACTCTTCAGTAGCGTCCCCGTCCCCCGCGAAGGGATCGTCGGGGACTGGCAGATCGACCAGGACGGCGGGTTCGGCGACTTCGTCCGTAACCGGCACTACCGCCCCACCCCGACGGCGGTCGGAATGCTTCGGGCAGAGAACACGGTGGAGCGGGCCGTCCAGCTCAGGCTGCTCGGCCGCATTACGGAGGACGAACTTCTGAAGGAGCTGCGCTCCGCTCAGGTCCTGGTCCCCGTGGAGGACGACGGCAGTACGCCGCGCCTCCGGGAGCGCGGCCCCGGAGAGCGCCCATTCTTGCTGATGTACACCGGAGCGCGCCACGCACCGCAGGGCGGGGAGCATTGCCGCTGGATGAACGCCGCGGAGGTGGCGGGTCGCATGATTAATCTCGACATCGAGATCGACGAGGGGAGCGCGGCATGCCTCGACATTGCGGCTTCCAAGGTGGCGGTGAGCCCTTTCGGCTGACCCTGAGACGCTATCCGCTTACCGAACGTGATCCTTCGATTCGGCTTGGGCGGGCATGAACTCCGGCTGGCGGCGGGGGAGATAGGGCGGTTCGTCCCGACCGGGTTCCGTCCCAGTGTCCCGTCGTACCCGCACATCGCACACGCGAAGGCATAGGCGCACAGTACTTCTTCGGCGAATCCTGACCTAGGGCATGGCACTGACAGTGGGGCCGACGCACCGGCTGAGTAAGGTGAGCGATCACGGGAGCAGCCGGAGTGGAGGGCGTGGTGGCGCCATGCTGGAGCCAGGACTGGGGACGCCGGATCCGTTCGTCTCGATGCCCGCACCGAGTGTGAAAGGGCGTCTCTTCGGCGGCCTCTTCTTCTTTCTGGCGCTCCTCTGCGCCGGCTTCTCGCTGTACAACTCGACGCACGCAGCGGGCCTCGTCGGTCGTCACGGCACGCTCACGGTCGAGCGCTGCTGGATCGACCACGGAAGCCGTCACCACAGCGACAAGACGGTGTGCGCCGGCACCTTCCGCGCAGACGACGGAACGACCGTCGATCACGAGGCGACCATCACGGCAGACCGCGAACGGGGCGACCGCATCCCCGTCCAGCAGACCGTGAGCGGCTACCTCGCCACCGGCTTCGGCGAGATCTGGCGCTGGTGCGCGCTGTTCTTCCTCGGCTGGATCGTCGCCGCGCTGGGGATCCCGTTCGCCGCGACCGGCATCATGCCGAGCAGGGGACAGGCCGTGGCCGTGGGCCGGTTGATCGCCGGAACCCGCGCGAGTGCCTGGATGAAGCGGCTGGTCCTGGGCGGCGCCGGTGGTGCGGCGCTCAGCCTCTACCTGGCCTGGATCTTCTGAGCCGGAAGGCTCCGACCACGCGACCGATCGACGCAATGACCATGAGCACAACCATCAAGTGAGGGAACCGGCTTGAACAGTCAGTCGTGGGGCGACATCGTCGCCCGCCGTGCCCGTGTCCGTGGCTGTCTTCTGGGCGGGGCGATAGGCGACGCCCTGGGATACCCGATCGAGTTCCATCCGCTGGCCTCGATCCGCAACGGCTACGGGCCGTCCGGGGTCACCGGCTTCCTGCCGGTCGGCGGCGTCGTCCTCGGCCAGGTCTCCGATGACACCCAGATGACCCTCTTCACCGCGGAAGGCCTCATCCGCGCCTACGCCCGCTACGGCCCCGCCACCGACAACGGCATCAGCTCCGCCGGGCCCGTCCTCGTGCGGAACGCCTATCTGCGCTGGCTCGACACCCAGAACCACCCCGCGCCCCCGCCGCCGGCCGAACTCGCCCTTCGACGCACCGGCTGGCTGCGCCAGCAGACCTGGCTCTACGCCCGCCGTGCCCCCGGCAACGCCTGCGTCTCCGGCCTCCGCTACGAGCACATCCCCGACACGCTCGGCGAGCTCGGAGCGCCGGGGCCGGTCAACCCCGACTCCAAGGGCTGCGGCACGGTCATGCGCTCGGCTCCCTTCGGCCTCACCGGCATGCCCGTTCGCCGAGCCTTCGAATTCGCCGCCCGCTGCGCCCAGATCACCCATGGCCATCCCACCGGCTACTACGCGGCCGGTGCCTTCGCCGCCATGATCGGACACCTACTGGACGGCGACTCCCTCGAAGGCGCCGTGCTGCGCTCGATGGAACTCCTCGCCCGCTATCCCGGCCACGAGGAGACGACGGCCGCCCTCCGCAAGGCGGTCGACCTGGCTGCCGACGGCACAGCGACCCCCGAGAAGGTCGAAACCCTCGGCGGAGGCTGGATCGCCGAGGAGGCCCTGGCCATCGCCGTCTACTGTGCCCTCGCCCGCCCCGCCGACCCGGCACCCCGGCGCACGCGCGTTGAGTCAGCCTTCCTGCTCTCCGTCAACCACTCCGGTGACAGCGACTCCACGGGATCCATCTGCGGCAACCTCCTCGGCGCCCACCACGGCGACCTCGCCCTCCCCCCGTCCTGGCTCACCGCCGTCGAGGGCCGTGGCACGATCACCGAGCTGGCCGACGACTTCTCGGCGGCGTTCCACCCCCTCACCCACCAGCCGTACAACGAGTCGTTCTTCGCCCCCGGGCGCTACCCGAGCAGCTGACGCCGCTCGGCCACGGGCGCCCACCCGGCACCGTACGGCAGTGCCCGGGCATGATGGAGGGATGCGGCTGGAAGCGATCTCCTGGGAGCGGCTGACCGATGCGCGCGCTGACCGGATCGGAAAGCTGACGGCGGCGGACGGCGGTCCGTGGCTGCGCGTCGCGATCGACGGGGCGCCGACCGCCCATCCGGAAGGGCTGGCGGCGCGCTTGGCGGATGTCCTGCGGATCCGCGGACGCTCGGTGCAGACCGTCGGGACGGGCGGCTTCCTGCGACCCGCCTCGCTCCGGTACCAATTCGGGCCCGAGGACCCCGACGCGTACTACGACCAATGGCTCGATACGGGTGCGCTGTGGCGCGAGGTCTTCAACCCCCTGGAGGCGGACGGCAGCGGGCGCATCCTGCCCGACCTGTGGGACAGGCCCGCATCGAGATCGGATAGAAGCTCCGCGATCCAGCTGGCGAGCACGTCGTCTGCCACATCGAGCGGCTGCACACAGGGGGCCTCTGGGAAGAACAAAGGCACGGCCTCGCCCTCGGAGCAACTCTGCTGCCAGAGCAGTACAGATGGGAGTAAGACGCCGTTTTCTGATGGTGTGATCGCTCGTTGAGCCGTGCATGACGGATCTGGTTGAGCGGTTGGTGCCGGACGAGTTGTGGGTGCTGTTCCGGCGGGTGGTTCCGCCGACGGAGGTCATACGCCCGCAAGGCGGCGGCCGCCGACGGGCCGGTGACCGCGCCTGTCTGGCAGCGATCATCTTCGTGGCCACCTCGGGCTGCACGTGGCGGCAACTGCCGCCGGTGTTCGGGCCGGCCTGACCCACCGTCTACCGGCGCTTCGCCCAGTGGAGCCGGGACCGGGTGTGGGCCAGGCTGCACCGCGTCATCCTCGACGAGCTCGGCGCCCGCGGAGCGTTGGACTGGTCACGGTGTGCGATTGACTCCGTCAGCGTCAGGGCGGCAAAAGGGGGCCACTGACCGGACCGAATCCGACCGATCGACCGGCTGACTGAACATTCAAGGGCGGTTGTGTCATCGGGTTTTCGATGACACAACCGCCCTTGTTCTGTTTTCTGGCCAGGTCTGCCGGGGTGTGCTGTTCTCATTCCTCGGGCCCGGCGAGTGCGAAGTCGTCCTGGGTGAGGACACTGCGGAGGCGCTGTTCGGCCACGTCGGCATAGTGGCTGGAAAGCTCGACGCCGACGAAATTGCGCCCCTCGTTCAGAGCTGCGATGCCTCTGGAGCCGCTGCCGGTGAAGGGATCGAGGACGGTGCCGCCGGGCGGGCAGACCTGGACGAGCTGCTGCATAACCTCCACTGGCTTCTGCGTGATGTGGACGCGGCCCTTGCGGGGCTGGGAGGCGATGAAATGGCCGGGCAGGTAGAGGTCGCGGGTGTTGTCCAGGGTGCCCTTGACGCCTGGGTCACCGCCGATTGCGCCTACGGGAAGGGCTCGCGTCCTCTCCCGATTCGCGGGGATCGCAGACGTCGATCTAGTATCGCCATGCTCATGCCATGTGGTTACTGACGTACCGAGCTGCCTGGCATGCGCTGAAGTCGTGACAGGTCGACACAAGCAGGGGTGCGGAGCGGGATGGGCAGCGAGCTGTCGACAGGGACGGCGGAACTGCGCGCGCAGATGGCCGCGTTCCTACGAGGTGAAGGGGATCCGCAGGCGCTGGTCGAGGCCGCGCAGGGCGCGGAGCTTCTGCTCCCCCTGCTCGGTGAGGGCGCCGTGTGGAGTGGCGAGTTGGATGACATGCGCTGGCTGTTCGTATTCACCAGCACAGGTGAGATGCACGCCTTTCTGCAGCAGAAGTGGGAGGCGGCCAAGCCCGACGAGCTGCCCGCCGAACTGGTCCGGTACGTACGCTACCTGCGCGTGGGCGGTGAGGAGCTGTTGCAGGAGCTGCTTCCTGAGCTGGTGGAGCGCGACCGGGTTCCGATGGGGGTCGTGGTGGACGTGTCCTCTGGACTTCGCGCCTTCCTGCCACCCGTGTCCGGCATCGTGCCGGATGGGATTGCGCTCGATAAGGAATCCGTCTAAGGGGGTGCTTGCCACGTGGTGAGCGGTGGTGATTTCGGGGTCGATCCGCAGATCCTGAAGCAGGTGTCCAAGGGCATCAACGATGCGCTGGACGAGCTGAAGAAGATCACGGACGCGACTGAGGCGACCACGGGTCAGGGCTTCTCCGATCTGTCGGTGTCGCCGACCGTGATGGGGCACTCCGATGCTTCCCAGATGCTGGACAACTTCGCCGAGCGTTGGGGCTGGGAGGTCCAGGCGCTCCTGGACGAGGGCGACGACGTGGCCGGGACGTTGGATCTGAACGCGGGCTACTACGAGGAGGCGGAAGAGTACGGCACGGGCGTCCTCAAGGACGTTGTGCTGTCCGCGACTGCGGACCCGACGCTGACCTCGGAGAAGGCGGAGAAGATGTCCTGGAGCCAGGTGGGCGGCAAGATCGAGGACGCCTACACCCCCGACTACTCCATGGACAGTTTCAAGGACGCTGCCAAGGAGAGCCGGAAGAACCTCTCCCACACCTGGACGGACGTCACTGAGACCGGAGTGGCCGGGACCCACATCCAGGTGGCGAAGGCCGTCGTCTCCGCACCCTTCGGCGGTGACGAGGACGGGCACGACGCCGGCACTTCGGCGAAGGAGAAGTGATGGGCTTCTTCGACGATGTGGACCGCGTCACCCAGTCGGCCCGCGACACGTTCGCCGACGGGGTGCAGACCGTCGCCCACGGCACTTCGATGCTGCTTGATGACGTGGGCGCACACGACTGGGCGGACAAGGCCGACGCAGCCGGCTCCTGGGCGGCCGACAAGCTGGGTGCCCAGACCCACGAGCTCGAGCTGAACGAGACCGACGACCCCGCCCTTCTGCTGCACGGGGACGCGAGCAGCATCCGTAAGTCCGCCCGGCAGGTGAAGAAGTTGGGCGCGGCCTTCGAGCGTACCGGCTCTGCGCTGCGGAAGATGGATCCCTCGGACTGGCACGGACAGGCCGCCGACCGCTTCCGCGAGAAGGTGCAGACCCACCCCAAGCGCTGGCTGACCGCCGCCGACTCGTTCGAGGACGCGGCCGCTGCGCTGGATCACTACGCCGACACGGTGGAGTGGGCGGGTAAGCAGGCCCGCGAGGCGGTCGAGCGGTGGAAGCAGGCCCAGAAGCAGACCGTGGCGGCCGTGGAGCAGTACAAGCGCAAGGTCGACCACTACAAGCAGCAGGCCAACGCCGCCGGGAACCAGCCTCCGCAGGAGCCGGGCCCGTTCCACGACCCCGGCGCCGAGGGACGCAAGTCCGCAGAGCACCTGCTCAAGACGGCCCGCAGCCAGCGCGACAGCGCCGGCACCCAACTGGCCGCGAAGCTCGCCCGAGGCACCTGCCGGGCACCTGCCGAGCCACAGGGCTTGGACCGCCTCAAGCGCGAAGCCGGCAACACGGTGAAAAACCAGCTGGTCGGGGCCGAGCACCAGCTGGGCGGCATCATCAAGACCGGCACCTCGCTGCTGCGCCTGGTCCGCACGGTCAACCCGCAGGACCCCTACAACCTGACCCACCCGGCCGCCTACACCACCAACCTCACCAGTGTCGCCGGCGGCCTGATCCACACTGCCAACCACCCCACCGAGCTGGTCAAGGGCTTCATCGGCGAGGGTTGGGGCACCGACCGCAACCAGGCCATCGGCGCCTTCGCGACGAACTTCATCGGCGGCGGAGGCGCCGTGAGCAAGGTCGGAGCCAAAGCCGCCGCCCACGGCATGGAAAGCGCTGCCGCCAAAGACGCCGCCAAGACCGCCGCAAAGGACTCCGCCGGCGTCGCCGGGCACGGCGATGACGCGGCCGACGCAGCTCGGAATGCCGATGATGCGGCAACGCATGCCGATGATGCTGCCGAGCACGCCGATGATGGGGGCGATCACGCCGATGACGCCGCCGGGGCGGGCAGGGATCTGGACCCGGACGACCCTCGCAGCCTTCCCGCAGCCGCGGACAAGAACGTCGACGTCGACAGCATCAGCCACAAGCCGGTGTGGCGCGAAGACCACGAGCCGCTGTATCGCAACGACAACCGCCATCCCCAGGAGATCTTCGACCAGGGCTTCCATCCACGCGACTCGTCCAACACGGACATTCATGGCTATGTGGAGGGCAACCATGCGTCGGCCTTTGTGGGCACCACCAGGAACCCCGATGCCAACTGGGTAACCAATTACCGGTACGAGGTCGACGCCCCCGGCGGCATCGACGTCAACGAGACCTTGCCGAACAACAAGTACCGCGAGATCGACCAGGAGATCGCCTTCGCCGGCGGCATCGACCGCAAGCACATCAAGGGAGCCTGGGAGATCGACCTCCGCACCGGAACCAAGGGAGAGTGGGTACCAAACCCCCACTACGAGCCTCATATCCCCAAAAAACCCGTCGCTCCCGCCCCTGAAGCACCGCCCTCCAGTCAACTGCCCGAAGGATGGACCCAATGAGTGGCCACCAGGTCCCCGACCGTTTCGACGTCCTCGCCTTCAACCGCGACCAGCAGGCCGACGCCGTCCTGCGCTGGGAGGGCGAAAACTACGATTTCACCGTGACCGCCGACGGCCCTTGGGGGCATGTCACCGGCAGAGCGGATGACTGCTTCGAGGCGCTCACCCGCACCCGCGAGCAGATCGAACCCCAGGGGTGGCTCCTGGGTGTCAACGGTTCGCGTCGCGACACCTGGCCCTCCGGGACGTGCCGTGATATGGGGGGTTTCCTCGTCTGCCTACTCAGGCCCGGGCTTCGCCCCACCCGCGCCGATCTCATCCAGACCTTCCATGACGCACCCCGCGAGACGCTGGCCACTGTCGCCGAGCAGATCGCCTTCGAAGAGCAGTGGAGCCAGTCGCTGTGACCACCCCGGCCGGCCCTGCCCCCACCGTTCCCCCGGTCACCGAGGCTCTGCACGCCCAGGCCGCACAGCAGCGCGGCGGCTACGTGTACGCGATCGACCCGTACTTCGACCCCAACGGCGCCGTCCCCCCGTACGGCATCGTCGGCGGCTGGTCCGTCGGCAGCTCCGGCCAGCTCGTTTCCTTCACGCACAACCAGAACTACCGCCCGTCGCCGATGGCGTTGGAGTTCCCGCCCCCTGTCACCGCCCTCGACCAAGCCCTGCAGCGCGCCGTCACCGGTTACGGCAGCGAGCAGGAACTCCTCACGGCCTTCCGCGACGCCACGCTCCTCCTGTTCGCCCAGGAGGGGCAGACCGGCCTCTACACCGTCGTCGAGGACGACGGCAGCCGCTACATCCCGGCCTTCACCCACCCCACCCACACCCCCGACACCTGGCACGAGTGGCAAGAGACCACCGGCCGTCACCTCGCCGCCACCGGCCTCCCGGTCCGCCTCAACCCCGGCCACCGCATCAGCCTGACCATCCCTGGCGAGGCCGGGAATCAAGCCGGTGGTGAGAACGCCGGCCCCAACTCTTCGCCCTCCACCTCGCCCTCCGGCCTCCCCGCGGCCCTCGTGGATGCCCCGCTGCTCGCCGCCGGCCTGCTCGCGGCACTCGGCCGCCGACGCCGCACGACCCTGTGGCAGTCCGCCATGGGCGCCAAGGGCCGCCGCACCCCGGAGCTTCGCCGGCCGACGGGTGTCGCCGCCGATACCCAAGATGCGCTGCTCGTCGGGGCTGACCCGCAGGCCGTACGCGATCTCGACCATGCCCTGAGGGGACTGGCGTCCGCCTTGACCGTCGAATCGCGCACCCTGCCGACCGTCTACGTTGCCTGGCTCACCGACAGCGAGCTGAGCCTCCAGCTCGCCCATCCCGCAGGTAAGCCCCCAGCGCCATGGCAGCTCGGTCAGAACGAGACGATCTGGCGCATCCAACGGGCTGACATCCCGGTGCACGAAGCAGACACCGGCACTGCCGCCCCCTACCCGGGCCTGGTCTGCCTCGGCAGCCTCGCCGGCGCGCGCCTGCTGCTGAACCTCGAAGCCGCCCCCGGACTCGTCTCACTCTCCGGCACGCACACGGACCGGAGTGCCGTCCTCACGTCGGTCGCCGCGGAACTCGCCACCAGCGGCTGGTCGGATCGAATGACAGTCACCCTCGTCGGCTTCGGCACGGAACTCAGCACGCTCGACCCCACCCGCGTCCGCCACTTCGACGACGTCGAAGCCCTCCTGGAAACCATGGACGCTGAAATCCGGCAGCAGCGCGGTGCCCTAGCCATGGCGGGCCACGACTCCGTACTCACCGGCCGCGCCGGCTCCGCACAGCAGACCCAATGGGCGCCCCACCTGGTCCTCCTCGCCGAACAGCCGACCGAGGATCAGGCAGCGAAGATCGCCGAGCTCGTTGCCGACTCCGGCCGACTGGGCATCAGCTACCTGGCCGCCACCGAGGAGAACGGCCTGCCGGGCGCGACCTGGAAACTCGAAATCACCCCCGACGGACGCCTCCTGGCCCCACTCCTCGGCCTGGAACTGCAAGCACAGCTCCTGCCCCAGGCCCCGTACGATGCCGTGGTCCAGCTCTTCGACGGCGCCACACCCGACGACGACCGCGACCCGGACCCCGGCACCCCGCAGTTCATGGTTGACATCACCCCGAGCGGACGACCCGCGGTGTACGCACGGCTGGTCGGCACGTACGAGATCACCGGCCTCGACGCACCTGACGCCGAGCACAGCCCGCTTCTCCACGAGGCGCTGGTCATGCTCCTGCTCCATCGCGAAGGAGTGCACCCGCGCGTTCTGGCCTCCGGGCTGTGGCCCCGCGGCGTAACCGAGGATGTCCGTGACGCCCTCATCGAACGCCTGCGAACCTGGCTGGGGAGCGACCCCGACGGAACCCTGCGGCTCGGCACCGACACCACCGGTCGGCTCACTCTCGCGCCGTCCGTCGTCTCCGACCTCGACGTGCTCCGCACCCTCCACTACGAGGCCACCGCGGGCAGAGGCGCAAGTAACGCACACATGCGGGAACGCCTGCTCAACGACGCCCTGGCACTCGCCCACGGCCCCCTGCTCGCAAACCGCCCACAGGGCCGCTACACCTGGCTTCCCCACGAGATCAGCGAGGCCCAGCTGCCCCTACTGGTGGCAGACGTCGCACTGGCCCTGTCCGCCCACCACTTGGAGGCCGGCAACCCGACACCAGCGCTCAACGCCCTCAACACGGCCTTGACCACCACGCCGACGGACGAGCGACTCTGGAACGAACTGCTACGCGCCGCACACGCCACAGGCGATGCGGCCAAGCTCGAATCAACAGCAGCATCGCTCATTGCCCGCAATCACGAGCACAGCGGCGGCGCCCGTAGCCTCCCTCCCCGCACCGAGGCCCTCCTCGACGAGCTCTTGCCGTCCTGGCGTGACGCCCAGTCTGCTGCGGACTGACGCCCAATCTGCAGCAGACCCGCACAACACGTACGAGGAGTACAAGGAGCCCCTGTACGCCGCTCCCCCGCTGCTCGCGCGGATGGTCGACGCGGGCCGGCTGGGCCGTAAGTCCGGGTCGGGCTTCTACTCGTACTGAGCCCCGGGGCCGTCCGCCCGCCGCTCGGGGGAAAACCGGCGGGCGGACCCCGGGCCGGCGGGCGCCCGTCCGCCGGCGTCGGCCCCCGTGGCACCTTCGAGTCAACTCCCGTGCGGGCGCGTACGGGAGCGTGTGAACCGCCCCGGCCGGAGTGCGCTTTTCACACCCCGTACGAATGAGGCCCGTCCGTCACCCCGCGTCACTTCACACGGGGTGCGAACCGCAGACCCGCATATCCCCGCCGCACACGCTCCCGTCCTTCACCGCAGCGCAGTTGACTGATGCCCGTACGGACAACGAAGTCGCTGACTGAAGGAATGAGGAGCGGACCGTGACCGCCCACCCCGAACCCGATCTGGTCACCGCCGACTTAGCGGAGCTGAGGCGTCTCATGGACGTCCGCACCGCCCGGGTCGACGGCCAACTCGCGCTGCTTGCCCAGCGCTCCGAGCAGAACACACGTGACGCGGACGACGTGCAGGTCCGCGTCACACGTCTGGAGACCACCCGCTGGCCACTGCCGTCCCTCGCCGCGCTCACGGGGCTCGCGGCGCTGGTGGTCGCATTGTGGCAGGCCATGGGCCGATGACCGCCGGCCGCAGTCACCGGCCAGGTCCGCTCAGCCCAGCCGGATGTGATGCAGCATCAGCAATGCGGCGGCCATGTTGGCGGCCGGCACCTCCCCTCGGGCCACCATGTCGGGTACCAGCTTCAGTGACACCCACTCCCGTCGCTCGGATTCGAAACCGTCCTGGGGCGGGCCGGTGTACGCGCCCTCCTCGGACCAGTAGATGTGATGCCGTGCATCGGTGAGGCCGTTGGAGGGCTCCACCGTCAGGAGATGGTGGAGGGGTCCCGGGCGCCACCCGGTCTCCTCCTCCATCTCCCGGGCGGCCGCCGCCGCGATGTCCTCGCCGTCCTCGACGACACCGGCGGCCAGCTCCCAGCCCCAGGTGTCGGTGATGAACCGGTGCCGCCACAGCAGCAGCACCTCGTTGGCCTCATTGACCACCGTGGCCACGGCGACCGGCCGCATCCGGATCAGATAGTGATCCAGGTGACGGCCGTCGGGCAGTTCCACATCGGCCAGATTGACCCGGAACCAGGGATTCTTGTAGACGGGCTTTTCGCTGAGATTGTTCCAACGCACGTAACTGCCACCTTCCGCTGAGGAGCCGGCAAGGTGACACGAGCCCGGTCACAGCGGAACGCGCAGCACCTCGTCGATGAGATCGGCAGCCTCGTCCGTCGCGGAGCTCCCGGTCTCCGCCAGATGCTCGCGCACCGCCCGCAGCCGGTCCCGCAGCCGTTGCGACTCCATGCCCCGAGCCTGCTCCGTCATCTGCGCGGCATTGGCCACGGCCCGGTCCGCATCGCCTTGGCGCAGCTCGATATGGGTGAGCATGGCCAGCCGGTGGACCCGGCCGCGGTCGTGTGCGGGGGTGTCGACGGCGGCGTCCGCCTGCTCCCGTGCGGCCCGCAGGTCACCGAGGCTGAGCAGCGCCTCCGCCACTTGTACGTTCACCAGGCCGGGCTGGACATAGCCCGTCTCGGCCGGCTCCAGTCCGGGCCGGATGCGCTCCGCGGCCGCCTCCGCACGCCGGATGCACGACAGCGCGCTGGCGCCGTCGCCGAGCCGGGCGTAGGACTTGGCCTGCATCGCGTAGAGGTCCGCGGAGAGCGCCGGGGTGATCTGCGGACCCGCGGCCCGCAGCGCCGCTTCCGCGAAGGCGACCGCCTGGCGGTATTCCCGTACGAAGAGGGACTGGTTGACCAGCAGCGCGATGACATACGCGCCGAGGCCGCGGTCCCCGCTGGCCTTGGCCAGCCGTAACGCCTGGTGTAAATAGCGCTGGGCCAGCCCGAGAGCGTCCGAGTCGTACGCGCAGATGCCCGCGACCGCGACCAGCCCGCCGGTCGCCCGGTGGAGCTGACGCCCCGTCGCATCGCTGTAGCTGCCCCGCAGCAGCGGCGCCGCCTCGGCATTGAGGAACCCCACGATGCGTGCTCTGGTAGCGATACCACCCGCCTTCCGGTACATCGTCTCGTAGTGCGTCCGCGCGGCGCGCAGCATCTCGATGTCGGCCATACCGACCCTCGTCAGCCCGTCGCGCGACACATCGGCGTCCTCGGGAGGGTTCTCCCACTCCCACACGGGGATGACCGCCGACGTGCCGGTGAGCGCGGGGGCGTCGAGGATATGCGGCCGTTGCTGCTCATCGGACCGCCACAGCGCGGTGGCCCGCTCGACGAAACCGGACAGCGGGGTATCGGCGGCACGCCGCGACCCCGGACCGCTGAACCCGATGTCGTCGAGCCCGACCGGCCGGTGCAGCCGTTCGCCGAGGATCTCGCAGATGAGGTCCGGCACCTGCCCGCGGGGCCGCTGCCCCTTCAACCACCGAGCCACCGCCGTGTGTTCGTACCGCAGTGCCAGACCACGACACCGGCCGAGCTGGTTGATACGCGCGGCGAGCCCGGCATGCGAGATACCGGCCTCGTCGAGAATCGCGTCGAGCAGGGTATTGGGCTCCATACCGGCCTCCCGGTGAGCCGGGCCCGCCCACGGACCATCAGCTCATGGCCTTGTCGACTTCACCACTCCGTCAGATGAGCGTAGTCAAGCGCCCCTCACACGGGGTGTGAAGGGCGTCGGCGTCTCAACGCGGCGCGCAGCCCCGCAACATGTACGCGATCACCGCATCGAGGCCGGACTCGACCTCCTCGGCGGAGAACACACTGCTCACCGCGAAGCTGGCGAAGCCGTGCAGGGTGGTGAACACCGGCATCCCGATGCTCTCGACGGGCCCTTCCCGCACCTCACCGCTGCGCTGCCCTTCGGCCACCAGCTCCGCCGCCATCGCCCCCAGCCGCTGCGCCGCCGTGATCAGCGCCTCGGACGCCGCCGGGTCGTGCTTGACCGTGTACATGAGGTCGAGCAGCTCGGCGTTGGCGATGGCGAAGTCCACATAGGCGCGGACGAAGCCGCCGAGCCGGTCGGCGAACGTCTCGCCCGCCGACGCCCCGGACGCGGCCAGGGCCTCGTCCAGCCGCTCGAACCCGGCCAGCGCCAGCGCGTCGAGCAGCGCCTGCTTGTCCTTGAAGTGCCGGCTCGGCGCGGCATGGCTGACGCCGAGGTCACGGGCCAACTCCCGCAGGGACAGGGCGCCCGGTCCCTTCTCGCGGAGCGTCTGCTCGGCGCGGGTGAGCAGCGCGGCGCGCAGGTCTCCGTGGTGGTAACGACGAGTCTGCATGACCGCCATCCTATCCCCCGTGTATGCACTGGCTACATTGTTGGCATTGACAGCATTGTTGGCGTTGCCTACATTGGGCCCATGACTCACACCCCGAAATGGAACGCAACCGACATTCCCGACCAGACCGGCCGCACCGCGGTAGTGACCGGCGCCAACAGCGGCCTCGGCATCGCCACCGTCGACGCCCTCGCCCGGGCCGGCGCCCATGTCGTCCTCGCCGTACGGGACACCGCACGCGGGCAGGCCGCCGCCGGCACCGTGCGGGGCGCCCGGGGCAGCGTCGAGGTCCGCCGCCTCGACCTGGCCGACCTCGCCTCCGTACGCGAGTTCGCCGCCTCCTGGCAGCGCCCGCTCGATCTGCTGATCAACAACGCCGGCGTCATGAACGTCCCGGAGTCCCGGACCAAGGACGGCTTCGAGATGCAGTTCGGCACCAACCACCTCGGCCACTTCGCGCTCACCGGCCTGCTGCTGCCCTACGTCACCGACCGCGTGGTGACCGTGGCCTCCGGAGCCCACCGGATGCCCGGCAACCGCATCCACTTCGAGAACCTGAACCTGACCGGCGCCTACCGTGCCGTCACCGCCTACAGCCAGTCCAAGCTGGCCAACCTGCTCTTCACCCTGGAGCTGCAACGCCGTCTCACCGCCGCGGGATCGCCGGTGCGCGCCCTCGCCGCGCACCCGGGCTGGGCCGCCACCAACCTCCAGGGCGCCGACGTCAGCGTGCTGCGGCGCGCGGTGATGCGGGTGGGCAACCGCGTGGTCGCCCAGGACAACAAGGCCGGTGCGCTCCCCACGCTCTACGCCGCCACCGAGGACCTGCCCGGCGCCTCCTACCTCGGCCCCGACGGGCTCGGCGAGATGCGCGGCGCACCGACGATGGTCGGCAGGACGGCCGCGGCCGCCGACCCGGTGAGCGCCAGGCGCCTGTGGCAGGCGTCCGAGGAGCTGACCGACGTCACCTTCCCCCCGTCGGTCGGCCGGGAGGTCACCGCGGAAGGCGCACGCCAGTAGGCGGGGCGCCGGCCGGCTGCGCCGGCACCCGGTCATTGCTCAGCATCACCAACGCCACGTCATCGGTGAGGCGCCCGCCCGCATGCCGCAGCAGCGCCTCCCGTACCTCCCCGACCACCCCCGCCGGCGAGGGTCCGCACGGCGCCGCGACCGCCTCGACACTGCTGCGCAGCTGCTGCGCCAGCGGGAAGAACTCCCCCGTCGCATCCCGGGCGTCGGCCGCCCCGTCGGTGTGCAGAAACAGCCCCTCACCGGGACGCAGCCGCCCGCACCGCACCGTGGACAGCTCCTCGGGCAGCGGAAACAGCCCCAGCGGCGGCATCGGCTCGGCCGGTGCGACCGGGGCGACGGCCTGGCAGGCGACCCGGTAGGGCCATGGATGACCGCAGTTCAGCGCCGTGACGGACCCGTCCCCCGCCACCTCCAGGAGCAACAGGGTCACGAACTCCTCCGCGAGCACGCCCGCCGGCTCCCCGCCGCCGGCCGCCGGCCACCCGACGAGCGCCCGCTCCCGCAGATGCCGCTGGTGCGACCGCTCCAACCGGCGCAGCACCTCGCCCAGTTCGGGCTCGTCGTGCACCACCTCGCGAAAGCTGCCGAGTATCGCCGCGACCGTACCTATGGCCTCCAGGCCGTGCCCGCGCACATCTCCGATCACCGCCCGGACCCCGTGCCGGGTCCCCACCACCTCGTACAGATCCCCGCCGACCATGGCCCCCTCGCTCGCGGACAGGTGGTCGGCCGCCAGCAGCACACCGTCGATGCGCCGGGGTAACGGCCGCAGCACCACCCGCTGCGCGGCAACGGCGACCTCCCGGGTGCGCTCCAACTCCCGTACCAGCCGCAGCCGCCGCCCGGCCGTCAGATAGCTGGCACCGATCACCGCGAGGATCGCACCGCAGGTCATCATCCGCGTCCCCGCCCCGGCCCCGGGCTCCACCTCGCCGAACGGCACCAGCGCGAGCAGCGCACACAGCCCGCCGAGCAGCACACACTGGCGACGGCCGGTGCCCGCGCAGGCGATGGCCGGTGCGGCGGCGAGCAGTTGCAGCAGCTGGCCGCTGGTCGGACGGCACAGCTCCCAGGCCACCACACCGAGTACCCAGAGGCCGGGCAGGACGAAGACGAAGGCGCGCCGGGCGGTTGCCGCTCCGGCGCGTGCTCCGCCCCTCGCCCAGGTTCGGATCATGCCGATGGTCCCCCTAGCCGGTGGTCCCTAGCAGGCGTTGAGCGGGTCGGTCGGGCCCACTGCCGCGCTCACGCGGGCCGCCTCGACCGGGTTGATTCTTGCGACGTTACGTGTCCATCCGACGACGATCCGTACACCATCACCCGATTGAGTGATGGTGTACGGATCTGATCGTCTGGCTGGGGCCGGCGGGCACGCCCACGGTGGCCACGAGGGCCCCTGAGCGCACCCGGCCCGCCCCCACCGTGCTCACCGGACCCGCCCGCCGCACAGCGAAAAGGGTGCGGGCGCGAACGGTCTCACCGTCCGCGCCCGCACCCTTCCGGCACGCCGTCGCGGGCCACGCCCACGCTCAGCCGCGCAGCGCCGCCCCCGTCCGCTCCACGGCCGCCGCGACCGCCGCGTCACGGGCCGCCGAGGCCTCCTCAGCCGTCAGCGTCCGGTCGGCGGCGCGGAAGCGCAGCGCATACGCCAGCGACTTCTTGCCCGCGCCGATCTGCTCACCGGTGAAGACGTCGAACAGCCGCAGCGACTCCAGCAGTTCACCCGCACCCTCGCGCAGCGCGCCCTCCACCTCCGCGGCCGGAACGGTGTCGTCGACCACGAGGGCGACATCCTGGGTCGCGACCGGGAACGCCGAGATCTGCGGGGCGCGCAGCGGTCCGGCGCCGGCCCGCTCCAGACGGTCCAGGTCGATCTCCATCGCGCAGGTGCGCTCGGGCAGGGCAAGCGTCTTGATGACCCGCGGGTGCAGCTCACCGGCGTTGCCCACGAGGATCTCCTCACCGTCGGCGACGGCGAGCAGCGCCGCGCAGCGGCCCGGGTGGAACGGCGCATGCTGATCCTGACGGATGATCAGCTCGACGCCCGCCTCCCGCGCGACCGTACGGCCCGCCTCGACGGCGTCCGCCCAGGTCGCCGGGTATCCGCCGCCCCACCAGCCGGCCTGCTCACGGGCTCCGGCGAGCACCACGGCGGCGCGCCGCGGCTGCTGCGGAAGAGAGGCGTCCAGCGAGGCGATCTCGTCGTCGGTCGGCCGGCGGTCGACGACCAGCCGGCTGGCCGGCTGCTCGTCACCGGTCGCCCGGAAGACCGGTCCGGTCTCGAAGAGCGCCAGATCGTGCGTGCCCCGGCCGTAGTTGCGGCGCAGCGCGTTCAGCAGGCCCGGGATCAGTGTCGTGCGGAGGTCGGGCTCCTCGTCGGAGAGCGGGTTGACGAGGGTGACGGCCGCGCGGCGCGGGTCGTCGGGCTCGATGCCGAGCTGGTCGAGGACGTGCGAGCCGGTGAACGGGTAGTTCAGCGCCTCGACGTAGCCCGCGCCGGCCAGCACCCGGCCGACCCTGCGGTGCAGCCGCTGACGCTCGGTCAGCCCCCGGCCGGCCGGCGGCTTCGGGAGGGTGGCGGGCAGATTCTCGTAACCCTCCAGCCGGATGACCTCTTCGGCCAGGTCGTTCGGCTCGCTGAGGTCCGGCCGCCAGGACGGCACGGTCACGACCAGCTCGTCCTGCCCGTAGACGTCGCAGCCGACCTGCTGGAGGCGTCGGACGACGGTCTCCCGGCCGTAGGCGACACCGGCGACCTTGTCCGGGTGGTCGGCGGAGACGGTGATCGTGCGCGGCCCGCGGGGCGTGACGATCTCGGTGACGCCTTCCTCGGCGGTGCCGCCCGCGAGCAGCACCAGCAGGTCGACGGTGCGCTGCGCCGCGGCGGAAGCGGCCTCCGGGTCCACCCCGCGCTCGAAGCGCTTGGCGGCCTCCGAGGAGAGCTTGTGCCGACGCGCCGTACGGGCGATGGAGAGCGCGTCGAAGTGCGCGGCCTCGATCACAACGTCGGTGGTGCCGCTGAGCCGGCCGGTCTCGGAGTCGGTGGCCGCACCCGCGATCTCGGTGTTGGCGCCGCCCATGACACCCGCGAGGCCGATGGGGCCGCGGTTGTCGGTGATGACCAGGTCCGCGGCGTCGAGCACCCGCTTGCTGCCGTCCAGGGTGGTCAGCTTCTCGCCGGGGTTCGCCCGCCGGACGCCGATCGGGCCGTCCACGCTGGTGCGGTCGTAGGCGTGCAGCGGCTGGCCGAGCTCCAGCATCACGTAGTTGGTGATGTCGACGGCCAGCGAGACCGGACGCATCCCGGCCTTCTGCAGCCGGCGCTGCATCCACAGCGGGGTGCGCGCGCCGGGCTCCAGGCCGGTGACCGTACGGGCGGTGAAGCGGTCGCAGCCCATCGGGTCGGAGACCTGGACGGGGTAGCCGGCCGAGTTGGGCGGCGGCACGTCAAGCAGCGCCGGGTCGCGCAGCGGCAGGCCGTAGGCGGTGGCGGTCTCACGGGCGACACCGCGCATCGACAGACAGTAGCCGCGGTCCGGGGTGACGGCGATGTCCAGCACCTCGTCGACGAGCTCCAGCAGCTCGATGGCGTCGGTGCCCACCTCGTGCTCGGGCGGCAGCACGATGATGCCGCCCGAGCCGTCGTCGCCCATGCCCAGCTCGTCGCCGGAGCAGATCATGCCGTGCGAGGTCTTGCCGTACGTCTTGCGCGCGGCGATCTTGAAGTCGCCGGGCAGCACGGCGCCGGGGAGCACCACCACGACCTTGTCGCCGACGGAGAAGTTGCGGGCGCCACAGACGATCTCCTGCGGCTCACCGGTGCCGTTGGCGTCACCGACGTCGACGGTGCAGAAGCGGATGGGCTTCTTGAAGCCCTCCAGCTCCTCGATGGTCAGCACCTGGCCGACGACGAGCGGGCCCTTGAGGCCGTCGCCCACCCGCTCGACGGTCTCGACCTCCAGGCCGACAGCAATGAGCTTGGTCTGTACGTCACGGCCGGACTCGGTCGTCGGCAGGTCGACGTACTCCCGCAGCCAGGAAAGCGGGACCCGCATCAGATCTCCATCCCGAACGGCCGGGTGAACCGGACGTCGCCTTCGAACATGTCACGCATGTCTTCCACGTTGTGCCGGAACATCAGCATCCGGTCGATGCCGAACCCGAAGGCGAAGCCGCTGTACTTCTCCGGGTCGACGCCGCAGGCGATGAGCACCTTGGGGTTGACCATTCCGCAGCCGCCGAGCTCGATCCAGCCCTCGCTGGAACAGGTGCGGCAGGGACGGTCGGGGTTGCCCACGGACGCGCCACGGCAGACGTAGCAGACCATGTCCATCTCGGCGGACGGCTCGGTGAACGGGAAGAAGTTCGGCCGCAGCCGGGTCTTCATGTCCGGGCCGAACAGCGCCCGGACCATGTGGTCGAGGGTGCCCTTGAGGTCGGCCATGGTCAGGCCCTCGTCGACGGCGAGCAGCTCGATCTGGTGGAAGACCGGGGAGTGCGTGGCGTCCAGCTCGTCGGTGCGGTAGACCCGCCCCGGGCAGACGACGTACACCGGCGGCTCGCGGTCGACGAGCGTACGGGCCTGGACCGGCGAGGTGTGGGTACGCAGCACGACGCCGGACTCGTCGTCGGTGCCGTTGCCCTGGACGAAGAAGGTGTCCTGCATCTGGCGCGCCGGGTGGTCGGGCACGAAGTTGAGGGCGTCGAAGTTGAACCACTCCGCCTCGACCTCGGGGCCCTCGGCGACCTCGTAGCCCATGGCCACGAAGACGTCCGCGACCCGCTCCATGAACGTGGTCAGCGGGTGCCGGGCGCCGGCCGGGGTGCGGTCGTAGGGCAGCGTGACATCCACCGCCTCCTCGACCAGCACACGGGCGTCGCGCTCCGCCTCCAGCTCCTCCTGGCGGGCCTTGAGCGCCTGGTTCACCCGGCCACGGGCCTGGCCGACGCGCTTGCCGGCGTCCGCCTTGGCGTGTGGCGGCAGGGCGCCGATCTCACGGTTGGCGAGCGCGAGCGGCGAGCGGTCGCCGGTGTGCGCGACCTTCACCTCACGCAGCTCCTCGAGATCGGCCGCGGCGGCGATGGCGGCCAGCGCCTCGTCCAGCCGTGCGGTGATCTCTTCCGGTTTCAGGGCTTCGACCTCGACAGGGTCGTACGACTTATTGGGTGCGGACATCTCTTCCCGTGCTTCCGGTGGACTGGCTTGGCTTGGCTCGCGTCGCCTCGGCTCCTCGATCGCAAAGGCCGGAGGCCGAGCCCGCGCTGTGCCCGCGATGCCTGTGCGCCAAAGGTGCCAAAGGTCAAGTCTAAGGGGGACGGGCCGCGCGGCCGGTCCGCACCCCGTGCGGGGCGCCCGCCGCGTTCTCCTCAGGCCATGAAGGCCGGGGCCGCGACGGGCAGGCTAAATCGGAACTGCGCGCCGCCGGCCGGCGCCCGGCCGACCGTGATCGTCCCGCCGTGGGCCTCGACGATGCCCTTGACGATATAGAGGCCCAGGCCCGTGCCGCCGCGCTTGCTGCCCCGCCAGAAGCGGGTGAACACGCGGCTCATCGATTCCTCCGGGATGCCGGGGCCCTCGTCGCTCACGGTGACGCTCGTCCCCTCCGTGCTGGTCGCATCCGATACCGGTCCGACCTCGATGGTGACGGTTCCCTCGCCGTGGCGCACCGCATTTTCCAGCAGGTTGCCCAGTACCTGGTCGACCTTGTCCGGGTCCGCCCACAGATCGGGCAGCGGTTCCAGCATCCGGATCAGGAAGCGGTCCGGGCGCTGGCCCGCGGTGGTCTGCGCCTGGACGTGCCGGCGGACCGCGGCGCTCATGTCGACCCGCTGGCGGCGCACCTCCAGCCGACCGGAGTCGATCCGGGAGATGTCCAGCAGCTCGGCGATCAGGCGGGTGACGCGGTTGGCGTCGGCGTCCACCGTCTCCAGCATCAGCCGCTTCTGGTCGTCGGTGAAGCGTTCCCACTTCTGGAGGAGGGTGGCGGTGAAGCCCTTGACGGAGGTCAGCGGCGAGCGCAGTTCATGGGCGACGGTGGCGATCAGCTCGGCGTGGCTGAGCTCCGTACGGCGCCGGGCCTCGGTGCCGCGCAGCGCGATCACCAGCCGCTGGACGGGACCCGTCGGCCGGCTGCGGACGTAGCGGGCGGAGACCAGCACCTCGCGGCCGCCGAGCAGCAGATTGCGCTCGGGCTGGCCGCGGCGGATGGCGAGCCCGCCGTAGGGATCGGTGAGCCGCCACCAGCGGCGGCCCTCGATGTCCTGCAGCGGCAGGGCGTGCTCCAGGGGGCGGCCGAGCGCGTCTTCGGGGGTGATGTCGGTGATCTTGGCGGCCGCGGAGTTGAAGCAGATCACCCGGCCGGTCTCGTCGGCGACGACCAGACCGTCGGGGAGATCGTCGGGATCCAGTCCCAGACCGGCTCCCAGGGCGTCCGGACCCGCGGCGGTGGCGGGCGACGCCCCCCGTTCCGGTCCGTCGGACGGGCAGCTGTCAGCCGTCACTGCGGTGCCGGAAGTCCTCACACTCATCCCCGTTACCCCCTTCCGGGCCCCCGAGCACGCAAGCCTACTAGCTCGGATCGGAAGTGCCGCGGAGTTCCGGAGGACGCCCCTCAGGCGGGTGACACCGCGCGGCATCCGCCGGGGGTGCGCTGTGCCCGGGCGGAGGCGTAGAGGCAGACCGCGGCGGCCGTCGCGAGGTTGAGGCTCTCGGCCCTGCCGTGGATGGGGACCCGTACCACCGCGTCCGCCAGCGCCCGGGTCTCCTCCGGCAGCCCCCATGCCTCGTTGCCGAAGACCCAGGCGGTGGGCCCGCCCATCGAGCCGGTGTCCAGCTCGGCGTCCAGGTCGCGGTCGCCCGCACCGTCGGCGGCGAGGATCCGTACGCCGGCGGCCTGGAGCCCGCCCACCACCCGCTCGACCGGGACGCCCACCGCGACCGGGAGGTGGAAGAGCGAACCCACCGAGGCCCGTACGGACTTGGGGTTGTACAGGTCCACGGAGGCGTCGGTCAGCACGACGGCGTCCGCGCCCGCGGCATCCGCGCAGCGCAGCACCGTGCCGGCGTTGCCGGGGTCGCGGACGTTGGCCAGCACCGCGATCAACTGCGGGCGGGCGGCGAGGATTTCCTCGAACGGCGAGTCGAGGAACTCGCAGACGCCGAGCAGGCCCTGCGGGGTGACGGTCTGGGAGATGTCGGCGACGGTCCTGTCATCGGCGAAGTGGACCCGCACCCCGGCCGCGCGGGCCGCCTCGACGATCTCGGTGTGCCGCTCGGCGGCCTCGACGGTGGCGAACAGCTCGATGAGCGTGGGCACGCCGCCCGTGCGGTGCGCGATCGCCTCGCGTACGGCCTGCGGGCCCTCGGCGATGAACCGGCGCTCCTTGCCGCGGAAGGCGCGGCGGGCCAGCCGCCGGGCGGCGGTGACACGCGGGGAACGCGGGGAGATCAGCTCGGGGGTGCCCATGGGCGGCGGCTCGCTTCTGTGGTTCGGTGCGTGGGGGCCCGGCCCGTCGGGAGCGACGTGGCCGGTCCGGAAAAGCGGCGGACCCGCAGGCCGGGGCCTGCGGGTCCGCACCACTACGTCGTCAGACCGAAGTTCAGGCAGCCTTCGGGGCGTTGATGTCGCTCGGAAGCGCCTTCTGGGCCACCTCGATGAGCGCGGCGAACGCGTTGGCGTCCGTCACCGCGAGGTCGGCCAGGATCTTGCGGTCCACCTCGACGTTGGCGGCCTTCAGACCCTGGATGAAGCGGTTGTACGTCATGCCGTTGGCGCGGGCAGCGGCGTTGATGCGCTGGATCCACAGCTGACGGAAGTCGCCCTTGCGCTTCTTGCGGTCGTTGTAGTTGTAGACGAGGGAGTGGGTGACCTGCTCCTTCGCCTTGCGGTACAGGCGGGAGCGCTGGCCACGGTAGCCGCTGGCCTGCTCGAGGATCGCCCGGCGCTTCTTGTGGGCGTTGACTGCCCGCTTGACGCGTGCCACTTGTTAACTCCTTGTAGCGGGGCCGTGGTTGTCGTCACACGGCCCGAATCGATTGAGTCCCGGTCCGAGTCGCGCGCCCCCTCTTGTCAGTGGGGCGCGGCGGCTCACTTGCCGAGAAGCTTCTTGATCTTCGCGGCGTCGCCCGGGGCCATCTCGGCGTTGCCGGTGAGGCGACGCGTCACGCGGGACGACTTGTGCTCGAGCAGGTGGCGCTTGCCGGCGCGCTCACGCAGCACCTTGCCGGAGCCGGTGACCTTGAAACGCTTGCTGGCACCGCTGTGCGTCTTGTTCTTCGGCATGCGCCGTTCTCTCCTCGTCAGTGGCGCTCCCGCAGGCACGAACCGGCAAGCGGGAGCGTCAGATGTATCGGTTGGTGTCCGGGGCGAGGTGCCCCGGATGGAATCCGGGGCGCACGCCTCGGGGATCACGCCTGGGCGTGCTCCTCGGTGGGCTCCTCGGCGGGCTCGTCCACGGACTGGTCCGCGGCAACTCCGCCCTGGCGCTCCGCCTTGCGGGCGGCCTGCGCCTCACGGGCTTCGGCCATCGCCTCGGTCTTCTTCTTGTGCGGACCGAGAACCATGATCATGTTTCGGCCGTCCTGCTTCGGATTCGACTCGATGAAGCCGAGGTCCTCCACGTCGGACGCGAGCCGCTGCAGCAGCCGGAAGCCCAGCTCGGGGCGGGACTGCTCGCGACCACGGAACATGATCGTGATCTTGACCTTGTCACCCTGCTTGAGGAACCGGACGACGTGACCCTTTTTGGTGTCGTAGTCGTGCGGGTCGATCTTCGGCCGGAGCTTCATCTCCTTGATGACCGTGTGCGCCTGGTTCTTGCGCGCCTCACGGGCCTTCATGGCCGACTCGTACTTGAACTTCCCGTAGTCCATGAGCTTGCAGACGGGCGGGCGAGCGTTCGCCGCCACCTCGACCAGGTCGAGGTCGTACTCCTGAGCAAGCTCAAGGGCCTTGGCAAGCGGAACAATCCCGACCTGCTCGCCGCTGGGACCGACAAGTCGCACTTCGGGAACGCGAATCCGGTCGTTGATGCGGGGCTCGGCGCTGATGGATCCTCCTCGGTAGCACCACGCGACGGCCTGGCGGACTGCCGCGTAACGTCTTATTCGGTGTGACCAACCGCGCCGGTACATGAAAAACGCCCCGGACGGGACACAGGCGGGGCTCCACATAGATCTGGAGCACCGTCGCGAAGTCTCCGCGGGGCGCAGCCGGACCGTTGACCCGCCAACCTGAGGTCGGCCGGGTGGGAGATCGGAGCCTCCACTTGTGGGCCGGTCACATGCGTGTCCGGCCGGTCGGAACACCAGAATACACGAGTCAAGGGGGTGGCACCCACTCCTGTGCTGACGCGGCCGCGCCCCGCGTCCAGGATGACACTCCCGGACGCGGGGCCCGGTCCCCCTGCCCATAGGCTGGAGCCGACCCCTCAGCAGGAAGAAGCCCGAAGACATGAGCGACCAGACACCGCAGCAGCCCGACGTACCGAACGCGGCGAACCCTGACTTCGACTCCATGACCCGTGACATCGCCGAGGTGCCCGCGGTCGAGGTGATCACCACGGTCGCGGTGCATCTGATGAGTTCGGCGGCGGTCAACCTCGGGCTCGCCGAGGAGGGCGCGGCGCACAAGGACCTGGACGAGGCGCGCAAGCTCATCCAGGCGCTGGCCGGGCTGGTCACCGCCAGCGCCACCGAGATCGGCTCGTACCACGCGGCGCCGCTGCGGGACGGTCTGAAGTCGCTGCAGCTGGCGTTCCGCGAGGCCTCGGTGGTGCCGGACGAGCCGGGTCAGGGCCCCGGGGAGAAGTTCACCGGCCCGGTCCACGGCTGAGCCGCGCGCCGGGATCGGCGGACGACGAGCCCCGGCCGGGGAACGGCCGGGGCTCGTCGTGTGTGGGGCGTCCGTCGGGCGTGCCCGTCAGTCGGATTCCGTCGTGGGTTGGTGCGGCATCGAGTCGTCGGCGACGAGGACCGGCTCGTGCGGCGGGTGGGTGATCTGGTGGACCACCGCCGCGATGGCGCCGCCGATCAGTGGCGCGATGATGAACAGCCACAGCTGGGTGATGGCCGCGCCGCCCGCGAACAGCGCCGGGCCGATGGAGCGTGCCGGGTTCACGGAGGTGCCGTCCAGGGGGATGCCGATGAGGTGGACGGTGGACAGGGCCAGGCCGATCGCCAGACCGTTGAAGCCGATCACGGCCACCTTGTGGGTGACCGACAGCCACACGTAGACCAGCAGGAAGGTCATCACTATCTCGGCGACGAAGGCACCGCCGAGGTTGAGGTGCACCGCCGAGCGGTCGCCCCAGCCGTTCGTGCCGAAGGAGGCATGGGTCTGCAGTCCCGGGACCTGCCGGGCCACCAGGAAGAGCAGCGCCGAGCCGACGATGGCGCCGACCACCTGGGCGATCCAGTACTCGGCGGCCGTCCGCAGCGTGAGCCGGCGGGCCAGCAGCATGCCGAGCGTCACGGCGGGGTTGAGGTGGCAGCCCGAGATCGGGCCGAGGGCGTAGGCAAGCGCCACCAAGGTGAAGCCGAAAGCCAGGGCGATGCCGAAGGTGCCGATGTATTCGCCCGCCAGCACGGCCGAGCCGACGGCGAAGAACACCAGGAGCAGCGTGCCGAGGAACTCGGATACGACCGTGCGGGTCAATACCCTCGAGATCTCCGTTTTCTCCATGGGGGGGGGCTCTCCTCGCGTGGATCTTGAGCTCTCCTCGCATTGTGCGGCCCTGGAGACGAACCCGCCCGTCGGCGGACGCGAGCCCGGCCGTCGCACCCGCGCCCCGGCCGTGGTGGGTCAGCGCCGGTAGAGCGGTTCACCGGCCGTCGTGGCACCGGGCGGCAGCAGGGCCAGATCCAGGCCCCGTACGAGCCGGGCGCGCAGGACCTCGTCGGCGGCCAGTACCCGGGCGAGGCGCTGGGCGACCTCGGCGGCCGGGGCGTCGGGGGCGAGGCCGAGGGCGAGGGTGGCGTCGGTTTCGGCGGACGGCGCGAGACGGGCGACGAGCACACCGGGCTCGGCGTCGAGCAGGGCGCGCAGGGCGTCGGTGACGGCCGGGTCGGCGAGCGGGTCGGCGCTCGTACGGCCCTCGGCCAGTGCGCGCAGGGCCGGTCCGGTGAGCTGGTAGGTGACCGGGCCCGCCAGGTCGACGACGACGGTGTCGGCCTGCTCGTGGGAGGCGGCGAGCAGGGCCTGCGGCAGCGGGACCGCGACGGGGCGGGCGTCGGCGCGCCAGCGCTGCAGGGTCTCCATGGAGGTGAAGGCGGGGAGGGCGCGGCGGCCGTCCGGGGCCTGGAGGGTGGGGACGGCCATATCGCTGGTCTTCTCGCGGCGCAGGCCGTCGGGTCCGGTCTCGACCTCGCCGAGGACGGCCACCACGGGCACGAGGACGCGTGCGCCGGCCAGCGCCGACAGGAGCCGGGGCTCGGTGCTCCGGTCGGATCCGTACGCCGCCAGGGCTGCCGCGAGCGCGGGGTCGGCGGAGCCGTCGTCGTCGGAGAAACCGGGGTCCGGGATGTTCTTCTGCACGACGTGAGCGTATCGGCCGGGGGTGAAGCCCTTGCCGTGCGGGCCGGTGGGGCGCCCGCGGTGGGCGGGTGTCGGTCAGTGCTGCGCGGGGCGGCGGCGCCAGAGGACGACGGCGGCCGTGAGGAGGACCAGGCCGGCGGCGCCGGCGGTCCAGGGCAGCCAGTTGACGGGGGCGTCCTCGGCGTCGTCGGCGGTGGGGCCGGGGCCGAAGTAACGGGTGGCGTAGCCGGCGGGGGCCGGCTTCTGCGGGGTGGGCTTGAGATCTGCCGCGGCCTGGAGGGCGGCGGCGGGGTCGATCAGGCCGGCGCCGTAGTCGTCGTCGCGGCCGCCCTCGGGCTTGTCCTGGGCGGTGAAGGTCAGCAGCCGGCGGATCTGGGCCGGGCTCAGGTCGGGGTGTGCGGAGCGGATCAGGGCGACGGCGCCGGAGACGAACGCGGCGGCGGGGCTGGTGCCCCAGCCCGAGAGGTAGCCGTCGTCGGTGTCGGCCATGACGATGTCGAAGCCGGGCGCGCTGACCGTGGCGTACCAGTGACGGGTGGAGAACCGGGCCCGGCCCCCCAGATGGGTGACGGCGGTGGCCGCGATCACCCCCGGGTAGGCGGCCGGGTAGGAGACGTGGTTGCCCTTCAGGCCGCCGTTGCCCGCGGAGGCGACGACGGGGATGCCCTTGCCGAGGGCGTACTGGATGGCGGCGTCCTCGCGCGGCTCGGGGTGCGCGGATTCGCTGTCGTCACCCAGCGACATATTGATCACGTCGGCGCCGTGGTCGGCGGCCCAGCGGATGCCGTCGGCGAGCGCGCCCGCCTTCTCGGTGCGGGCCCGCTCGCGCTGGGAGTCGCTGTCTTCGAGGATCACCCGTACCGGCAGGATCTTGGCGGCCGGGGCGAGCCCGAGCACTCCGTTCTCGCGGCCCGCGCCATGGCCGTGCCCCACGATGATGCTGGCCATTCCGGTGCCGTGCCGGGCCCAGGCGGAGTCTCCGGGTCCGGCGCCGAAGCCGACCAGGTCCTGCTCGGGCCGTACCTGGCCTTCGAGGTCGGGGTGGTTGGCGTCCACACCGGTGTCCAGGACGGCGACGGTGACGCCCTCGCCCTTGGTGGTGCGCCAGGCCTGCTGGGCGTGGACGGCCTGGAGGGCCCACTCCTGGGCGCGCAGGGCGTCGGCCTGTGCGGGGACGGCGGGCAGTACGGCGAGCACCGCGGAGGCCAGGGCAAGGGCGGCGCCGCGCAGCGCGGTCTTCGTCATGACGAGGCGTCCCTTTTCTGTGTCGGGCTGCCGGCCGCCTTGCGGAAGTCCGCCTCGATCCGGTCCGCCAGGTCCTTCGCGTCGTGGCCCAGGCCGGCTTCGGCCGGGGCGGTGGTGGTGCCGGGCCGGATCGCGGCCTCGGCGGGCTGCGGCTCGCTGAACGTGCGGCCGTCGGCGAAGCCGGAGACGGCGTAGACGACGGCCGGGATGTCGGTGAGCACCCGGACGGTCCAGCTGGCCCGCTGGGCGCGCCCGAAGTCCGCGGCCGGGGTGTCCTTGGCCGCGTACGGCAGCGGCATCAGGTCCGTGCGGATGCCCAGGTTCTTGGTGCTGAAGCGGGTGTTGAGGGCCATCATCCCGGCCTGGTCGGCCTTGGTGATCTGCGCGCCGACCGTGATGACCGCGCTGCGGGTGGCATCGGCGTAGGTGGCGCGCAGCAGACGGACGCAGCCTGCCGGGGCGAGCGCGGTGGCCAGCTTCGGGTCGTACGCGCCGGTGCAGCCGCCGTCGGGGGCGACGGCGATCCGGGTCCAGGTCCGGTCGGCGCCGCCGGGGCCGACGCCCAGGCCGTTGACGGTGCGCGGGAAGAGGGTGTCGACGGGGGTGTCGTGCCAGACGTCGCGGCCCTTGGCGAAAACGGCCTCGGCCGTGGGCGGGGCGCCGGAGGCGTCGTCGGTGAGCCGGCTCCCGGCCACCGCGCCGCCGATGAGGCCGATGCCGAGGACCAGGCAGACCGCGGCGGCGGGCACCTGGCGGCCGGGACGGCGGGAGGAGGCGGGCGGTGCGCCGGGGGCGGGCACAACTCCCTGCGGAGGGAGCGGAGTCCGGGGCCACGGCACCGCTGACGGGCCCTCGGCCGCCGGCCTGGGCGGCATGCTGCCGGGCGGGGTGGCGGAGGCGGACCTGCGGGTGCGCGGCGGAGTGCCCGGCCCGGCGCCGGCGCCGCGTTCACCGGCCCCGCTCCACAGCTCCTGGCTGTTGGCCAGATGGAAGGCGGCGGTGTCGCGGAAGGCGGCGGGTTGTGAGCGGCCGGGGCCGGCCGGACCGGTGGGGGCCGAGGGGCCGGGTGCGCGGTCCTGGCGGGGCGGCAGCGGCGCACCGGCGGCGGGTGGCCGGACACGGGGCGGGACGGTGGGGCGGGGCGGGACGGTGTGCGCGCCGGAGCCGGACGGGGCGGCGGGCGCGGACGGCGGTACCGACGGCTCGGGCGGCACCCGGCGCAGCACGGCCGTCTGCGGGTCCTCGGCCGGCTCCGGCGCCGCGGCAGCGGTGGGCCGCCGGGGTGGCTGCGGGGGTATGGGTGGGATGTGTCGCGCATCGGCGAATTCAGCGTCGGTGCTCACCCGCGCTCCCCCTTGCGCCGCTGACCTCCGAGCCCGATCCGCAATCGGGGCACGGTGGTTCGTATCCGGACAACACGCCGCTGACCTGCTGTTGCGGTGTCGAGCCACTCTAAGGGCTGGCGCCGTCGGCGCTCCAACCCATGTCCGCTCTGTCGCAATCTCCCCCCTACCCAGTGGTAGGCGGGTCTGGCAGGCTGCGGCCATGCCCCCGCACACAGTCGATACGTATGGCGACAAAGCCCGTTACGACCGGGCCACCGCCCACCTCGACGCGCCGCTGGCCGTCGTCGACCTGCAGGCCTTCGACGCCAACGCCGCCGATCTGGTGCGCCGTTCGAAGGGGAAGCCGGTCCGGGTGGCGAGCAAGTCGGTGCGCTGCCGGGCGCTGCTGGAGCGGGTGCTGGCGCGGGACGGCTTCGCGGGGATCATGAGTTTTACGCTCGGGGAGTCGCTGTGGCTGGCGCGCTCGGGCTTCACGGACATCCTGCTGGCCTATCCGTCGGTGGACCGGGCGGGCTTCGCCGAGCTGACCGGTGACCCGAAGCTCGCCGCCGCGGTGACGGTGATGGTCGACGATCCGGCGCAGCTGGATCTGATCGATGCGGCCCGGCCGGCCGGCGGGGCGGGCGAGGAGGTGCGGGTGTGCCTCGAACTCGACACCTCCTACCGGCTGATGAGCGGGAAGGTGCGGGTCGGTGCCCGCCGTTCACCGCTGCGGGCACCCGCCCAACTGGCCGCGCTGGCCCGGGCGGTGGTGCGCCGGCCCGGTTTCCGGCTGGTGGGACTGATGGCGTACGAGGGACATGTGGCCGGTGTGGGCGACGAGGTCGCCGGCAAGCCGGTGTTCTCGCGGGCGATCCGGGTGATGCAGGCGGCGGCGCGCAAGGAGCTGGCGCAGCGACGCTGGGAGGCCGTACGGGCGGTGCGGGCGGTGGCGCCGGGCCTGGAGTTCGTCAACGGCGGCGGGACCGGCAGCGTGCAGCACACCGCCGCGGAGGCGGCGGTCACCGAGATCGCGGCCGGGTCGGGGCTGTACGTTCCGCGGCTGTTCGACAACTTCCGTTCGTTCAGCGGGCGTCCGGCGGCGCTGTTCGCCCAGCCCGTGGTGCGCCGCCCGGGTGCCGGAGTGGTCACGGTGCTGGGCGGCGGTTATCCGGCGTCCGGGGCGGCGGGTCCGGACCGGCTGCCGGTGCCGTATCTGCCGGCCGGGCTGCGCTACGACCCGCAGGAGGGCCCCGGCGAGGTGCAGACCCCGTTGCTGGGTCCGGCCGCCGACGAGCTGCGGATCGGCGACAAGGTGTGGTTCCGGCATGCGAAGGCCGGTGAGCTGTGTGAGCGGTTCACGGAGCTGGCGCTGATCGACGGGGACCGGGTGGTGCAGACGGTGCCGACCTACCGCGGCGAGGGCCACGCCTTTCTCTGACCTGGCGCGGCCCTCGCCCTGCGAGCGGTGCGCTCAGTACACCGTGTCCTTCTGGTCCGGGATCACCGAGCCGCCGGGGCGGTGGACCGGGCCGAGGGTGCCGTCCGGCCGGGTGTAGCCCGTGGTCGCGCACGGGTACGGGTCGGCCTGGCGCTTCTTCGGCTCGATGAACATCGGGTTGACGAGCCAGCGGTGGTCGCTGTTGTCGTACGCCCGGCACATCAGCTCGGCCTTGTTGCGGTTGATGGCCAGGTGCCCGGCGGTGGCATCGCCGACGAAGGTCACATCGGTCTCGGCGTCGCCCGCCGCGAAGGCGGGACGGTGCGCCCGGTCCTGCTTCTGCCAGGCCTTGGCGCCCTTGACGTGGAAGATCTCCTGGTTGATCCAGCAGCGCTTGCCGTCCATGTACGTCAGGACCTCGCCGTTGGTGTCCTTGACGTCGCCGCAGCCCTGGACGCCGGTGGTGAGCCGGCCGTCGCGGACGAGGTTGCGGATGCCGATGGTGTGCTCGCGGTCGATTCCCACGCCGGGCGCCCAGGCGCGGACCAGCGGCTCTGCCGAAGCGGAGACGATGTAGACGCGGAAGCCGGCCTTCTTGAGGGTGTGGATGAGGTCGCGCTGCTGGTCGTAGTAGCGGACGTACCCCTCCATCGTGTGCGTGCCGACCTTCTGCTGCGTACCGATCGGCGCGGCGAGGTTCTGGGCGCGGGCGGCGCGGGCGAACCCGGTCAGCTGCGCGGGGCTGTGCCCGGCGAACAGCTGGGTGATCCAGACGTACTCGGGGACGGTGCGGCGGTGGTTCCACTCGCCGGTGAACGCCTTCTTGCCGGTGGAGGTCTTGGCGTCCTGGTAGACGTCGAGGATCTCGTCGGTGCAGCCGGTGTCGGTCGACGTCGGCAGCGGGTGGCCGGCGGGCACGGAGGTGCCGCAGGCCTTGGTGAGGGCACTGGCGGCGTCAGCGGTCAGCCACTTGTTGGTGGCCTTCCAGCTCGCGGGGCGCAGCACCTTGTCGTGCCGCAGCATCCAGGCCAGCGTGGCGTCGGAGATGTCGTTCTTGACGACGGTGTTGTCCCAGTCGAAGGTCGCGACCGGCCGCGCGCCGTCGGAGCCGGCGCAGGTGCCGCGCTCGTCGATCATCTTCTGCAGCTTGGCACGGTTGTCGCCGTACCAGCCCTTGGTCACATGGAGGGTGGGGCAGTGGCGCGGGGCGGGGCCCGCCGTGGCCGTTTGGGCGGCCACGACGCCGCCACCCACGACCGCGAGGGCAGCACCCGCTGCAAGCCAGCGACGCTTGGTGAGCATGGAACGCACTCCTGTCGAACGAGGATCCGAAGGCGGACGCTAGCGCATGGCGGCCGGGCGTCGTGCGACGTCCGGCCGCCATGGTGCTGACGCAGGTGAACAGCGGCCGGTTACACCGGGGTGACGTACGCGCCCGCGATACCGCCGTCGACCAGGAACTCGGCGGCGTTGACGAACGAGGAGTCGTCGCTGGCGAGGAAGGCGACGGCGGCGGCGATCTCCTCGGGCTCGGCGAACCGGCCGACGGGGACGTGCACCAGGCGGCGCGCGGCGCGCTCCGGGTCCTTGGCGAACAGCTCCTGCAGGAGCGGGGTGTTGACCGGTCCGGGGCACAGGGCGTTGACCCGGATGCCCTCGCGGGCGAACTGCACGCCCAGTTCGCGGGACATGGACAGCACGCCGCCCTTGGAGGCGGTGTAGCTGATCTGGGAGGTGGCGGCGCCCATCACGGCCACGAAGGACGCGGTGTTGATGATGGAGCCGCGGCGCTGGTCGCGCATGTAGGGCAGCGCATGCTTGCAGCAGAGGTAGACCGAGGTGAGGTTGACCTCCTGGACGCGCTTCCAGGCGTCCAGTCCGGTGGTGAGGATCGAGTCGTCGTCGTCCGGGGAGATCCCGGCGTTGTTGAAGGCGATGTCGACCGAGCCGTAGGTGTCGAAGGCGGTCTTGTAGAGCGCCTCGACCTGGTCGGAGTCGGTCACATCGACCTGGACGAAGAGGCCGCCGACCTCCGCGGCGGCGGCCTTGCCCGCCGCCTCGTCGATGTCGGCGCAGACGACGTTGGCACCTTCGGAGGCCAGTCGGCGGGCGGTGGCCAGGCCGATGCCGCTGCCGGCTCCGGTGATCACGGCGGTACGGCCGACGAGGCGGCGGCACACTGCGGTCTGGTCGGTCACTTGGTCTCCTCTGTGCTGATGAAGATGTTCTTGGTCTCGGTGAAGGCGGTCAGCGCGTCCGGGCCCAGTTCACGGCCGAGGCCGGACTGCTTGAACCCGCCGAAGGGGGTCCAATAGCGCACTGCGCTGTGGGAGTTGACGGAGAGGTTTCCGGCCGCGACGCCGCGCGAGACCCGCAGGGCGCGGCCGACGTCACGGGTCCACAGCGAGCCGGCCAGGCCGTAGTCGCCGGCGTTGGCGAGCCGCACCGCGTCGGCCTCGTCGTCGAAGGGGAGGACGACGGCGACCGGGCCGAAGATCTCCTCGACGGCCG
Source organism: Streptomyces sp. NPDC048434 (assembly GCF_043200375.1). Lineage (NCBI taxonomy): Bacteria > Bacillati > Actinomycetota > Actinomycetes > Kitasatosporales > Streptomycetaceae > Streptomyces > Streptomyces sp. NPDC048434. The sequence continues at coordinate 61,775 of NZ_JBICXQ010000032.1, forward strand.
TACGGTCCTCGGGGCGTCCCTCCAGGACGGTGGCCGGGTACCAGAAGCCCTTGCCCGCGGGCGCCTCGCCGCGGATGGCGGCCGGGGCGTCCTCGGGGACGTAGGACCGCACCCGCTCGCGCTGGGCGGCGGAGATCAGCGGACCCATCCGGGTCGCGGGGTCGGCCGGGTCGCCGGCGGTGAACGCCTTGACCTCGGGCTCCAGCAGCTCCATGAAGCGGTCGTAGACGGCACGCTGGACGAGGATGCGGCTGCGGGCGCAGCAGTCCTGGCCGGTGTTGTCGAGGAAGGAGCCGGGGGCGGCGGCCGCGGCCGCTTCGAGGTCGGCGTCGGCGAAGACGATGTTGGGGCTCTTGCCGCCGAGTTCGAGGGTGAGCCGCTTGGTCCGGGCCGCGCAGCGGGCGGCGATCTGCCGGCCGGTGGTGGTGGAGCCGGTGAAGACGACCTTGGCGACGCCGGGGTGGTCGACCAGCGCGGTGCCGGTGACCGGTCCCTCGCCGGGCAGGACCTGGAAGAGGCCCTCGGGCAGCCCCGCCTCCAGGGCGAGCTCGGCGAGCCGGAGCGCGGTGAGCGGGGTGGTCTCGGCGGGCTTGAGGAGAACGGCGTTGCCGGCCGCGAGCGCGGGGGCGGTACCCCAGGCGGCGATCGGCATCGGGAAGTTCCAGGGGGCGATGACGGCGACGACGCCCAGCGGCTCCTGGACGGTGATGTTCAGGCCGCCGGAGACGGGGATCTGGGTGCCGTTCAGGCGCTCCACTCCCCCGGCCGCGAAGTGCAGCAGATCGCGGACGTTGCCCGCTTCCCACCGGGCGTTGCCCAGCGGGTGGCCGGCCTCCTTCAGTTCGAGCGCGGCGAGCGGCTCGATGTGCGCGTCGACGACCTCGGCGAAGCGGCGCAGGATGCGGGCCCGGTCCCCGGGTGCCACCGCCGCCCAGGCCTCCTGGGCGGCGGCGGCCCGCCGGACCGCGGCGTCGACCTCTTCGGGGGAGGTGGTGGGGACGGTGGCCACCACCTCCTCGGTCGCCGGGTTGAGGATGTTCAGCTCGTGCAGACCAGTGGACACGGTCAGGTTCCTTACATGCGCTCGAAGGAGCGGAAGCGCTCCCAGTCCGTGACGGCGGCGTCGTAGGCGTCCTGCTCGACGCGCGCCATGTGGCGGTAGTGGTCGACGACCTCGTCGCCGAACGCCGCCCGGGCGATCGGGCTCTGCTCCCACAGCTCGGCGGCCTCGCGCAGCGTCGTGGGGACGTGGGCGGCGTCGCCGGTGTAGGCGTTGCCGGTGGTCGCCTCGGGGAGTGCCAGCTCGTGCTCGATGCCGTACAGGCCCGCCGCGACCATGCCGGCGACCGCGAGGTAGGGGTTCACATCGCCGCCGGGCAGGCGGTTCTCCAGACGGTGGGCGCGGCCGTGGCCGACCACCCGCAGGGCGCAGGTGCGGTTGTCGGGGCCCCAGGCGACGGCGGTGGGCGCGAAGGAGCCGGGGCGGAAGCGCTTGTAGGAGTTGATGTTGGGCGCGTAGAGGAGCGTGAAGTCACGCATCGCGGCGGCCTGGCCCGCCAGGAAGTGCTGCATGGTCTGCGACATGCCGTACGGGCCGTTCTCGTCGGCCAGCACCGGGCGGCCGTCCGCGTCCTGCAGCGAGAGGTGGATATGACAGGAGTTGCCCTCGCGCTCGTCGTACTTCGCCATGAAGGTGAGCGACATGCCCTCCTGGGCGGCGATCTCCTTGGCGCCGGTCTTGTAGATGGAGTGCTGGTCGCAGGTGGTGAGCGCCTCGTCGTAGACGAACACGATCTCGTGCTGGCCGAGGTTGCACTCGCCCTTGGCGGACTCGACGGTCATGCCGGCCGCGCCCATCTCGTTGCGGATCCGGCGCAGCACCGGTTCGACCCGGCCGGTGCCGAGGACCGAGTAGTCGGCGTTGTACTGGTTGGCCGGGTTCATCTCGCGGTAGCCGCGTGACCAGGCGTCTTCGTAGGTGTCCTTGAAGAGCATGAACTCCAGCTCGGTGCCCGCGTGGGCGCTCCAGCCGCGCTCGGCGAGCCGGTCGAGCTGGCGGCGCAGGATCTGCCGCGGGGAGGCGACGACCGGGGAACCGTCGTGCCAGGCCAGGTCGGCGGTGATCAGGGCGGTGCCGGGGTTCCAGGGGGTACGGCGCAATGTGCCGGGGTCGCCGTGCATGGCGAAGTCGCCGTAGCCGCGTTCCCAGGAGGACATCGCATAGCCCTCGACGGTGTTGAGGTCGACGTCGACGGCGAGGAGGTAGTTGCAGCCCTCCGTGCCGTGTTCGAGGACGGTGTCGAGGAAGTATCGGGCCGCGAACCGCTTGCCCTGGAGCCTGCCTTGCATATCGGTGAAGGCGAGGACGACAGTGTCGATCTCCCCGGCGTCGACGAGGACCCTGAGCTCCTCGACGGAGAGTGGGGGCGTGCGGTCTGCCACGGTATTGCCTCCTGTCACTGCATCCGGAGGTCATAAGGTAGGCACACGAACCATTGATTGGGAAGGGGTATCGATGGACGAGGCGGCTGACCGGCTGGCACCCGTACTGCGGCCGGTGCGGGCGGGCAACGGTTTCGAGGAGGCGCTGGAGCAGATACTCCAGATCGTCCGGCTCGGCCTGGTACCCCAGGGCGAACGGCTGCCCGCCGAGCGGGAGTTGGCCGAGCGGCTGCAGATCAGCCGGGTCACCCTGCGCGAGGTACTGAAGGTACTCCAGGACGAGGGCCTGGTGGAGAGCCGGCGCGGGCGCTACGGCGGCACGTTCGTACGGGTGCGCACGGAGAACCACGGCGAGGCCGAGCTGCGGCGCCGGATCGAGAAGGTCGACGTCGAGGACACCCTGCGCTTCCGGGAGGTGCTGGAGGTGGGCGCGGCCGGGCTGTGCGCGGCCCACGGGCTGTCCGACGAGCAGAGCGGCCGACTGCGGGCGGCGCTCGCGGCGACCCAGGACGCGCCGCTCGCCGACTACCGCCGGCGCGACACCCTGCTGCATCTGACCCTCGCCGAGCTGTCCGGCTCCTCGTCGCTGGCGGCGCAGTACGCGGCGGTACGGGCGGGCGTGAACGACCTGCTGGACTGCATCCCGCTGCTGGTGCGCAATCTGGAGCACTCCCAGGCACAGCACGGCGCGCTGGTCGAGGCGGTCATGGAGGGCGACGCGGACGGCGCGCGCGAGGTGATGCGCGAGCACTGCGGCGGCACGGCGGCACTGCTGCGCGGCTTCCTCTCGTGAGGCGTGCGAAACCCGCCTGTTACGAGATTTTCCCGCCGGGGTCTTGCGCTCAGCCGACCCGGAGACAAAGGTATCGGCCCATACCTTTGTTGCGGGGCTGGTAGCGGTTCCCGTACCTGCCGCGGATTATCGAGGCCCTCGGAGGCGTTGTGTCGACCAACGAGCATGTGACGAGCCCGGACCAAGAACATCGAACCCCTCAGCTGTCCAGCGACGAACAACGCCTCCACGAGCTCGGCTACGCCCAGGAGCTGGCCCGCTCGATGTCGGCGTTCTCGAACTTCGCCGTCTCGTTCACGATCATCTCGGTCCTCTCCGGCTGTCTGACGCTGTACGGCTTCGGCATGAACACGGGCGGGCCCGCCATGATCACCTGGGGCTGGCCACTGGTCGGCCTCATGACGCTGTTCGTGGGCCTGGCGATGGCCGAGGTCTGTTCCAGCTTCCCAACGGCGGGTGGCCTGTACTACTGGGCGGCGAAGCTGGCCCCCTCGCACGGCCCGGCGTGGTCCTGGTTCACCGGCTGGTTCAATTTCCTCGGCCAGGTCGCGGTGACCGCGGGTGTCGACTTCGGCGCCGCGTCCTTCATGAACGCGCTGCTGGACCTGCAGTTCGGCTTCACCGCCACCCCGGCGCACACCATCCTGCTGTTCGGCATCGTGCTGCTGGCCCACGGCCTGCTGAACACCCTCGGCGTGAAGCTGGCCTCCCTCCTCAGCAACATCAGCGTGTGGTGGCACGTCTTCGGTGTGCTGGTCATCGTGGGCGCCCTGGTCGTGGTGCCCTCGAAGCACCAGTCCGCCTCCTTCGTCTTCACCCACTTCACCAACAACACCGGCTGGCACTCCAGCCTCTACGTCGGACTGCTGGGGCTGCTGCTCGCGCAGTACACCTTCACCGGCTATGACGCCTCGGCGCACATGACCGAGGAGACGCACGACGCGGCCAAGGCCGGCCCCCGCGGCATCGTGATGTCGATCCTGGTCTCCCTGGTCGCCGGCTGGGTGCTGCTGGTCGGCATCACCTTCGCCATCCAGAACTACGACGGCGCGCTGGCCAGCAAGACCGGCGTGCCCCCGGCACAGATCTTCATCGACGCGCTGGGCGCCACCGGCGGCAAGCTGCTCCTCCTGGTCGCCATCGGCGCCCAGTTCTTCTGCGGCATGTCGTCGGTCACCGCCAACTCGCGCATGATCTACGCCTTCTCGCGGGACGGCGCGCTGCCCGGCTCGCAGCTGTGGCACCGCATCAACAAGCGGACCAAGACGCCGACCAACGCGGTGTGGCTGGCCGCCGGCGGCGCCTTCGTGCTGGGCCTGCCGTACCTGTGGAACGCCACGGCGTACGCGGCCGTCACCTCGATCGCCGTGATCGGCCTCTACATCGCCTACGTCCTGCCGGTCATCCTCCGCCTGCTCCAGGGCGACCGCTTCGAGCGCGGGCCCTGGCACCTCGGCCGCTGGAGCAAGCCCATCGGCGTCATCGCCGTCGGCTGGACGCTGATCATCTCCGTCCTCTTCATGCTCCCGACCACCAGCCCGGTCACGGCGGAGACCTTCAACTACACCCCGCTCGCCGTCCTCCTGGTCCTCGGCTTCGCCGGCACCTGGTGGCTGGTGTCGGCCCGCAAGTGGTTCACCGGCCCGAAGGTCCAGGGCACGGCGGAGGAGCTGGCCGCCATCGAGCACGAACTGGAATTCTGACGGCCGAGCCGGAACGCAGAGCAGGAACGCACCAGCGCCACATCGGAGGATCCGTGTCCCAGCCCCTCATCGGCATCAGCACGTACCAGGAAGAGGCCCGGTGGGGGGTGTGGACCCTGCCCGCCGCTCTGGTGCCCGCCGGATATCCGAAGCTGGTGCAGCGCTCGGGCGGGCTGGCCGCGCTGCTGCCGCCGGGCGATCCGGCCACGGCCGCCGCGGCCGTGGCCCGCCTGGACGGGCTGGTGATCGCCGGCGGCGCGGATGTGCAGCCGGCGCGCTACGGCGCGGAGCCGCACCCCAGGACCGGCCCGCCCGCCCTGGACCGGGACGCCTGGGAACTGGCCCTGATCGAGGCCGCGTTGGCGGGCGGGGTACCGCTGCTGGGCATCTGCCGCGGACTCCAGCTGCTGAACGTGGTGCTGGGCGGCACCCTCGTCCAGCACCTCGACGGGCATGCCGGTGCCCCCGGAGTCTTCGACCGGCACGACATCAAGCCGGTCCCCGGGACACTGCTGGGCCGTACGCTGCCCGAGGCGGTCTCCGTACCGACCTACCACCACCAGGCCGTGGACCGGATCGGCCGCGGGCTGGTGCCGTCCGCCCATGCGGAGGACGGCACCATCGAGGCGCTGGAACTCCCGGGCGCGTACGGCTTCACCCTGGCGGTGCAGTGGCACCCGGAGGCCGGGGACGACACCCGGGTGATGGACGCCCTGGTGGCGGCGGCGCGCGGGGCGACCCCCGGGGAGTGACCGGGACGGGCCGGTCCGAAGGGCCGCGGCGACCCGCTCACGGAGCCCGGCGGGTCAGCCCCAGCAGCTCGCGGGCCGGTCCTGCGGGCCGCTGACCGGCGGGCCACACGGCGCGCAGCTCGCGGGCGAGCCGCAGCTCGCGCACCGGAATCTCGACCAGCCGACGAGCGGTCAGCTCCTCACCGACGGCGAGCTCGCTGAGGACGGACGGTGCCGCCTCGCTCACCACGGCCGCCTTCACGGCGGTGGTCGAGGCGAGTTCGAGGAGCGGTTCGGCCAGCCCGCCGTGCCGGGCGAGCGCCGCATCCAGCACCTGGCGGGTCCCCGAGCCCCGCTCGCGCAGGATCAGCGGGGTGGCGGCGAGTTCGGCGGCGGTCAGGTCCGTCCGGCGCCGGGCCCAGGGGTGGGACGGGGCGGCGACCACGACCAGCCGGTCATGCCCGATGACCGTCCCGTCCAGCCCCGCCGGGATCTGCAGCCCCTCCACGAATCCGAGGTCCGCCTCGCCCCCCAGCAGCCGCTCGGCCACCGCGCTGGAATTGCCCGCAAACAGCGATACGGCGGTCCCGGGCCGCTGCGCGCGCAGGGCGATCAGCCACCCCGGCAGCAGATACTCGGCGATGGTCATGCTGGCCGCGACCCGCAGCCGCGAATCGCGCTGCCCCCGCAGCGCCTGCGCACCGGCGTCGAAGGCCTCGGCGGCCTCCACCACCCGGCGCGCCCAGTCCGTCACCAGGGCGCCGGCGTCCGTCAACCGGGAGCCGCGCGGCGAGCGTTCGACCAGCGCCACCCCCAACTGCCGCTCCATCGACCGGATCCGGCTGCTGGCCGCGGGCTGGGAGATGCCCCGCGCCCTTGCGGCCCGCCCCAGACTGCCGAGCCGGGCGACGGCGAGCAGCAGCTCCAGCGCACCGAGATCCGGGACCCGGTGCGACAGCGACACGACGGCGGGCTCGGCCTCACCACCCATAAGTCCCCCTGCACATAACCCCAGCTTATGCCCTCATAGACACGAGGTCCCTGGTGGCGGCCGTTCGGGGCGACGACGCTGTTCCCATGGCAACCCTCGCGCAAGCACCTTCCCGCAGCACCGCCGCCACCGGCACCCGCGCACCCGGCTCCGCGGCCTCGGTCCGCCATCTCGGGCCGAACTGGTACGCCGCCGTCATGGGCACCGCGATCGTCGCCAACGCCGGCGCGGTCCTGCCGCTCACCGCACCCGGCCTGCATACCGCCTACCAGGTCGTCTGGGCCCTGTCGGCGCTGATGCTGCTGACGCTGCTGACCGCCCGAGCCGTGCACTGGGTCCGCCACGGCGACCAGGCGCGCCGCCATCTCCTCGACCCGGCCGTCGCCCCCTTCTACGGGTGCCTGGCGATGGCGCTGCTGGCGGTGGGCGGCGGCACGCTCGCCGTGGGCCGGGAGGTCATCGGCGAGCCGGCCGCGCTGGCCGTCGACGCCGTCCTGTGGACCCTGGGCACCCTCGTCGGCCTCACGTGCGCCGCGGCGATCCCGTACCTGATGGTGACCCGGCACCGTATCGAGACCGGCAGCGCCACTCCCGTCTGGCTCCTGCCGCTGGTCGCCCCCATGGTCTCGGCGGCGCTGGGCCCGGCCCTGGTGCCGCATCTGCCGGGCGGCCAGTGGCAGGCGGCCCTGCTGTTCGCCTGCTACGCCCTGTTCGGGATGTCCCTGCTGGCCACGCTGCTCGTCCTGCCGCTGATCCTGTCCCGGCTGATCCACCACGGCCCCCTCCCCCTGGCGCTCACCCCCACGCTGTTCCTCGTCCTGGGCCCCCTGGGGCAGTCCACCACCGCGCTGGCCAACCTCGCCCATGTCGCACCGGGCGTCGTGGACGCCTCCTCCGCACACGCCATGGGCGCCTTCGCGGTGCTCTACGGCATCCCGGTGATGGGCTTTGCCCTCCTCTGGCTGGCGCTCGCGACCGCGCTGGTGGTACGCGCCTTCCGCAACGGCATGGGTTTCGCGATGACCTGGTGGGGCTTCACCTTCCCCGTCGGGACATGCGTCACGGGCGCCGCGGGCCTGGCCCGCCGCACCGGCCTCGACGCCTTCGACTGGCTCGCGGTGGGTCTGTTCGCGCTCCTCGTGGCCGCCGTGGCGGTGGCCGGCACCCGGACCGCCGTCGGCCTGGCCCGCGGACGCCTGCCGGCGCCGCCCCGGCCGGTCACGGCGTAGCCGTCGCCCGCCTCCTCAGTGGGCCCCGACCAAGGACTGGGCCAGGACGTCCGGAGCACCCCCCAGCGACGGCCCGTACCAGGTCAGATACCGGCCGCTGACCAGCGCGGCGGGCAGGCCGGGGAACGCCTCGGGACCGTCCTCGGCGCTGAAGCGGTACGGCTCGTCGGGCAGCACCACCAGGTCGGCGGCGCAGGCGTGGAGGTCGTCGAGCGGGACACGGGGGTAGCGCTCGGCATGGTCCGCGTAGAGATTGCGCACGCCCAGGCGGGCCAGGACATCGCCGGCGAAGGTGTCCCGGCCCAGCACCATCCACGGGCGGCGCCAGACCGGCACCACCGCGGTCCGCTCCGCCGTCCGGGCCGGCAGCTCCCGCCAGGCGGCCTCGGCGGCGTCCAGCCAGCCGGGCCGGGCCAGCCCGCAGCCGTGTACGAGGACCCGCTCCAGCTCCCGGAACGCCTGCGGCAGGGTCCGTACTTCGGTGACCAGCACCGCGATCCCGGCGGCGCGCAACGCGGCGAGATCCGGCTCCCGGTTCTCCTCCTCGTTGGCGATCACGAGATCGGGGGCGAGGGCGGCGATCCGCTCCGTGTCGGGGTTCTTGGTGCCGCCGACACGCACCACATCGAGTCCGGCCGGCTCGCTGCACCAGTCGGTGGCCCCCACCAGCAGGCCGGGCGCGGTGCGGGCGACCGCCTCGGTCAGTGAGGGCACGAGCGAGACCACGCGGCGTGGCGGAGTGCGGCTCATCATGGTGCCAGCGTACGCAATTCGCCGTCGGCGACGGGTGGTGATGCACCATCGGACAATAGCGGCGGAAGTCCTCGCGTCCTTAGGGTGACGGTGAGTTGATCAAGCATCCGCAAGGGAGAACAGAGGGATTTTCTGCATGCACAGCCACCGCCGAAAGGGCACTCTCCTCAGCGTGTTGGCCACGGGCTTCGCGCTCGTTTCGCCTTTGGCTCTCAGTGCGCCGGCGCATGCCGCGCCGGTCAAGGGATTTCATTCCAAGTCGGACGGCACGGGCTGCCCGACCGCCGATGACACGGCGTTCATCTACGTCAAGGGCGCCGCGAAATTCCGGGTCAGCTGGCGGGTACCCAGCGGGAAAGTGCACACCCAGGAGTACTGGAACGACCCCGCCGGTATCTCGTCCAAGGCCATTCCGACCTGGCGGCACCAGATCTTCTGGAAAGTGACATCGGTCTGGGGCACGAAGAAGAACCTGGTCAAGGTGTACGGATTCTGCAGCGAGAAGGGAAACCGGTGACCCTCCGCACGAAGAAGAAGTTCACTGCGGTGCTGGCCGCCGCCGGTGCCACGCTGCTCCTCGCCCCGGGCGCCGCGCACGCCACCGAGAAGGAAGGCGGCTACAAGCGCTGCGGCAAGGGCCAGGAAGTCATCATCACGTCCAAGGCCGTCGGCCACATCGTGCACAAGTTCAAGATCCCGGGTAAGGGACACCACGTCTACACCCAGGATTTCGGCCGCAAGAGCTATCTGCTCTCGGACCGGCCCACCCCGACCGGACTGCGTTCGGTGAAATACCGGATCTATGCGCTGGACGTGCCGGGAAAGTTCGACGGGGCCAAAGTCCAGAGCTTCAAGCTGCTGTGCCGCACGTTCTGAGGAATGTCCCACCACACCGCTGATCCGTACGCACCGCATGGCGCACCGCGGGCCGGAAACAGCCGGGCCCCGCCACCGAAGTCCGGTGGCGGGGCCCGCCGTCGCGAAGTGGGTGCCGATAAGGCTTACTTCACGGGTGCCATCTTGTCGACGATGCCCGGATGGGCATCGATCCACTTCTGAACACCCTTGTCCTCGTTGCCCTTGCCGGCCGCCTGAATATCCTTCTCCAGGCTGCCGAGCTCATCGGAGTTCATCTTCCAGTTCTTCAACCAGCCGTTGAACTCCGGGAATTTCTTCGGGAAGCTCTTGTTGCCGATCGTCTTGATCTGGTTGTTGGCGCCCCACGTACCCTGCGGGTCCTTGAGCTTGGTGAGGTGGTACTTGCTGTACGCCCAGTGCGGGGACCAGAGGACCACCGCGATGGGCTCCTTCTGCGCGTAGGCCCGCTCCAGCTCGGTGAGCATGGCGCTGGTGCCGGCCTCGGTGACGTCGAAGCCGCCCAGACCGTACGCGGGAGACACCACGCTCTTGAGGCGCTTCATCTCGCCGGTGCCCGGCTCGATTCCGATGATCTTCCCGTCGAAGGTGTCCTTGTGCTTGCGCAGATCGTCGAGGGTCTTCACGCCCTTGACGTAGGACGGTACGGCGATCTCCAGTGAGGTCTTGTCGTACCAGGCGCCGACATCGACAAGATCGTCTTTGTACTTGTCCCAGTACTGCTTCTGCGCCACCGGAAGCCAGGCGTCGGTTTCGACGTCGATCTGCCCCGTCGACAAGCCGGTCCACATCGGGCCGACATCGAGGTTCTGCATCTTCGGCCGGTAGCCCCGCTTCTCCAGAATGTTCTTCCAGAGGTAGGTGGTGGCAATGCCCTCGTCCCACGCCGGGTAGCCCATGGACGGGGCCTTGCCCGCGTCCTTGCCCTTGGCGTAGTGGGCCTTGGCGGACGGCGCCAGCTTGTTGACCATGCCGGGGTGCTGCTTGAGCCAGGCGCGCACGCCCTCCTGCTCATGCCCCGTACCGGCGTTCTTGACCTCGCTCTCCAGGCTGGTGAGCTGCTTCTCGTCCAGATGGAACTTCTTCATCCAGGCGGCGACCTGCGGCTCGTCATGGGAGAAGCCCTTGCGGCCCAGCATGTGCAGGCTGTCCCCGGAGCCGAAGGAGCCCTTGGGGTCCTTGAGCTTGGTCAGCTTGTACTTGTCGTAGGCCCAGTGCGGCGACCACAGGGTGACGGCGATCGGCTTCTTGTCGTGGATCGAGCGGTCCAGCTCGGTGAGCATGGACGAGGTGCTCGACTCCACGACCTTGTACTCGCCGCCCAGGCCGTAATCCTTGAGGACCTTGTCCTTGAGGATCTTCATCTCGCCCGCGCCCGGCTCGATGCCGACGATCTTGCCGTCGAACGTGCCGCCCTTGCCCTTGAGGTCGTCCAGGGTCTTGACGTCCTTCATGTAGGACGGGACCGCGATCTCCAGGGAGGTCTTGTCGTACCAGGCGCCCAGGTCCTCGAGCTTGTCCTTGTACTTCTTCCAGTACTCCGCGTGGGTCGTCGGCAGCCAGGCGTTGGTCTGCACGTCGATGTCACCACGGGCCTGGCCGGTGAAGAGCGGGCCGGCGTCCAGGGCCTGGGCCCTGGGCTTGTATCCGCGCTGTTCGAGGATCTCCTTCCACAGGAACGTGGTGGACTTGCCCTCGTCCCAGTTGACGTAACCGAGGCTGATCGGCCGCCCGTTGCCGTCGCTGCCCCCCGTGCCGCTGCCGCTGTCCTTGCCGAAGACACTCAGCCCGCCGGCGACCAGCGCGAGCACAACCACGGCGACCGTCGCCAGGGAAGTGGCGGGCTTCCAGTGGAGGAACTTCAGACCGCCGAGCGCGGCCTGCGCCTTCGCCAGCGCGCGCCGGCCGAGCGGGGAGACCCGCTGGTTGAGCGCGCTGGTCATCCGGTCCAGGTACACCGCGAGGATGACGACCGCGAGACCGCCCTCCGCGCCCAGCTTCACATCGACCGAGCTGAGCGAGAGGTAGACGGTGCCGCCGAGACCGGCGCCGCCGACCATGCCGGCGATGACGACCATGGACAGCGCCAGCATGATGACCTGGTTGATACCGGCCATGATCGTCGGCAGGGCGAGCGGCAGCTGTACGCGGAAGAGCGTGCGCCGTGGGTGCGTACCGAACGCGTCGGCGGCCTCGACCAGTTCACCGTCGACCTGCCGGATGCCCAGTTCGGTCATGCGGACCGCGGGCGGCATGGAGAAGACGATGGTCGACACGATGCCGGGCACGGCGCCCAGGCCGAAGAAGAGGATGCCCGGGATCAGGTAGACCATCGCGGGCATCGTCTGCATCAGGTCCAGAACCGGACGCACCGCTCCGCTGACGGCGCGGCTGCGGGCCGCCCAGATACCCAGGGGTACGGCGACCGCGATCGTGATGATGCAGGCCACGAGCACCAGCGAGAGCGACTGCATGGTCTGGTGCCACTGCTCGATCGAATCGACCAGCGCGAAGCCGATGAACGTCAGCAGGGCGGCCGGCAGACCCCGCAGCCACCAGGCGATCACCGCGAAGATGCCCGTCAGGAGCAGCGGCGCGGGACCGGAGAGGACCGTCAGGATGGCGTCGTAGAAACCGCCCAGCACGGTCGTGACGAAGTGGAAGAGCCACTCGGCGTGGTCCCGCAGCCATTCGACCAGGCTGTCGGCCCAACTGCCTATCGGAATCCTAGGCACCGGCGCTCACCTTGTCCTCGGGGTCGTTGTCGCCCGTGTTCCCGGAGGTGGGCACGGATGTCTTGTCCGCCGGGGTCGCGTCCGCGGGTATCGCGTCGCCGGTCCCGTCCTGGCCGGGGACGGCCGGCGTCGGGCTCTCCTCCGCGGATTCACCGAGGACGGCGAGCAGCCGCTCGGCCGTGACGGCACCGACCAGACCGCCCTTGTCATCGATCACGGCGACCGGAACGGTGCTGGCCGAACAGGGCGTGAACAGCTCGACGAGCGGGGTGTCCACACCGACCGTCGCAGGTGCGGCGGCCCGGAACTCCGCCGCGGTGGCGAGCTTGTCGCCCTCCGGCGTCGTGGCGCCGAGCACGGTCCCGACCTCGGCCATGATCGCGCCCGCGGTCAGCACCCGGGAACGGTCCACGTCCTGGGTGAAGGAGGCGACATAGTCATTGGCCGGTGTGACGAGGATGTCCTCGGCGCTGCCGATCTGCACGATCCGGCCGTCGCGCATCACGGCGATCCGGTCGCCGAGCCGCATGGCCTCGTTCAGGTCGTGGGTGATGAAGACGATGGTCTTCTTCAGCGACTTCTGCAGCTCCAGCAGCTGGTCCTGCATATCGCGGCGGATCAGCGGGTCGAGCGCGCTGAAGGACTCGTCCATCAGCAGCAGATCGGCGTTGGTGGCCAGCGCACGGGCCAGGCCCACGCGCTGCTGCATACCGCCGGACAGCTCGTCGGGCCAGGACTTCTCCCAGCCCTTGAGGCCGGTGAGTTCGAGCGCTTCGGTGGCGCGCGCGATGCGCTCGGCACGCGGTACGCCCTGCACTTCGAGGCCGTAGGCGGCGTTCTCCAGGACGCTCCGGTGCGGGAAGAGCGCGAAGTGCTGGAAGACCATGGAGATCTTCTCGGAGCGGACCTTGCGCAGTTCCCTGTCGCTGAGCGAGGTGAGGTCCTGGCCGTCGATGCGGACGGTTCCCGAGGTCGGCTCCAGCAGCCCGTTGAGCGTGCGCAGCAGCGTGGACTTGCCCGATCCGGAGAGACCCATGACGACGAATATCTGGCCCTCATCCACCTCGATCGAAGCATCGATCACCGCAGCGGTGGTGCCTTCGGTCCGCAGCTCCTCCCGGCTTGCGCCGGCTTCGAGCCTGCGGACCGCGTCCTCGGGTCGTCTGCCGAACACTTTGTACAGGTGCTCGGCTTGCAGCCTGGACACATATGCCTCTCTTGTCGATCGAGTGACGACCTGCCACCCCCGTAGCCAGGTCGTGGAGCGGCACGGGTTCCGCCCGCCTTTACCGGTCGAATAGTTGAATCCCGACCGGGTCCACTCCGGATGCGCGCCTGCCCTTCTTTATCTGGCTCAAACAATGCAGTGATCCAGCTCACATCCGCGTGACGTATGGGGCATACGGCAAGATGCGGGATGTGACTCGACGCCTGATGCTCCTCGACACCGCCTCTCTCTACTTCCGCGCCTATTTCGGAGTACCGGAATCAGTCAGGGCTCCGGACGGCACCCCGGTGAACGCGGTACGCGGCCTGCTGGACTTCATCGCCCGGCTCGTCCAGGACCACCACCCCGATGACCTGGTCGCCTGCATGGACTTCGACTGGCGCCCCCAGTGGCGGGTCGATCTGATCCCCTCCTACAAGGCGCACCGGGTCGCCGAGGAGGCCCCGTCGGGCTCCGCGGAGCCCGACGAGGAGGAGATCCCCGACACCCTCTCGCCGCAGGTCCCGGTCATCGAGGACGTCCTGGACGCCCTGGGCATCGCCCGTATCGGGGCGGCCGACTACGAGGCCGACGACGTCATCGGCACCCTGACCGCTCAGGCGAAGGGCCCGGTGGACATCGTCACCGGCGACCGCGACCTCTTCCAGCTCGTCGACGACCGGCGCGGCATCCGCATCCTGTATCCGCTCAAGGGCGTCGGCACCCTCCAGATCACCGACGAGGCGCTGTTGCGCGAGAAGTACGGCGTGGACGGCCCCGGTTACGCCGATCTGGCACTGCTGCGCGGCGACCCCAGCGACGGCCTGCCCGGCGTACCGGGGATCGGCGAGAAGACCGCGGCCAAACTCCTGGCCGGCTACGGCGATCTGGCGGGCATCATGGCCGCCGCCGAGGACCCCGCCTCGAAGGTGACCCCCGCTCAGCGCAAGCGGCTGCTGGAGGCGCGCCCCTATGTCGCGATCGCGCCGAAGGTCGTGAAGGTGGCCACCGACGTGCCCGTCCCCGCCCTCGACCATGCCGTGCCGGCCGAACCGGCCGACCCCGAGCGCCTGGAAGCACTGGCCGCCCAATGGGGCCTCGGCGGCGCCCTGCAGCGCCTGCTCCTCACCCTCCGCCGATGACCTGTTAAGTTAGGTATACCTAACAAATATCGCATCAGGGGAGATCGCCGTGGCAGCAGAGCGTCCGTCCCGCAAGAAGCCCACCCTGCACCTCGCCCGGGTAGAGCGCACCGAGCAACTCACCCCGCACATGGTCCGTGTGGTGCTGGGCGGTGAAGGGCTGGCGGAGTTCACGGTGGGCGAGTACTCCGACCATTACGTCAAGCTGGTCTTTCCGCTGCCCGGCGTGCGCTACCCCGAGCCGTTCGACATCACGCAGATCCGCGCCGAGTTCCCGCGCGACCAGTGGCCCAGAACCCGTACGTACACCGTCCGCGCCTGGGATGCCGAAACCCGCGAGCTGAGCGTGGACTTCGTGGTGCACGGCGACAAGGGCCTGGCCGGTCCGTGGGCAGCCGCGGCGAAGCCGGGCGACGAGATCCGCTTCCTCGGCCCCGGCGGCGCGTACGTCCCGGAGGCCGGCGCCGACTGGCATCTGCTGGCGGGCGACGAGAGCGCGCTGCCGGCCATCGCGGCCTCCCTGGCCCGGATACCCGCGGGCGTGCCGGTGCACGCCTTCATCGAGGTGGCGGGCCCGGAGGAGCGCCAGGAACTGGACGTACCGGCCGGCGCCGAGATCAGCTGGCTGTACCGCGGCGCCACACCGGTCGGCCGCGAACTGGCCGCCGCCGTACGGGCGCTGGAGTTCCCGGCCGGCCAGGTCCAGGCGTTCGTGCACGGTGAGGCCGGCTTTGTGAAGGAGCTGCGCCGCCTGCTCCGCGTCGAGCGCGAGATCCCCCGCGAGGCACTGTCCATCTCCGGCTACTGGCGCACCGGTCACGACGAGGACGGCTGGCAGGCCGCCAAGCGCGACTGGAACCAGCAGGTCGAGGCGGAGCAGGAGTCCGCGACAGCGGCGGCCTCCTGACCCGGCCACCTCCGGGCCGACACCACGGCCACCGCCCGACGGACGGATTCCCCTGCCCCCACCGCCGGCCATGTCGGCGGATCCTCTCCACCGCCTTCCGCCCCGCCGCCGCGCCGCCTCCCGGTGCGGAGGCGGGGCGGTCGGCCGATCACCCCTCCCCCGCGCCGGGCCCGTGCCCGGCGCTTCGTCGTTTCCGGGGCGCCCCGACCGGCCCGGCCCCCTCACGCGCCACGCCCCGCCGCCTCCGGTGCCCCGGCAAGCCCCCACCGACATCCACACCGACAACATTTTCAATCCTTGACAAGAAAGTTTTTCGGTCGCACTCTGAGGGGGTGATGGATGTAGCAGTGATCGACGACCCGGCCGCCGCCGGAGTCTCGCTGGATCCGGTGCGGGCGCGGCTGCTGGCCCTGCTCACCGCGCCGGGTTCGGCGACGACGCTGGCCGCGCAGGCCGGACTGTCCCGGCAGAAGGTCAACTACCACCTGCGGGCCCTGGAGCGGCACGGTCTGGTCGAGCTGGTCGAGGAGCGCCGCAAGGGCAATGTCATGGAGCGGATCGTGCAGGCGACGGCCGCGTCCTATGTGATCTCACCCGCCGCGCTGGCCGACGTCGCGCCCGACCCCGACCGGGCGCCGGACCAGCTCTCCGCCCGGTGGCTGCTGGCTCTCGCGGCTCGGCTGGTGCGCGAGGTGGGTGAGCTCATCAAGCGCTCGACGAAGGCCGAGCAGCGGCTGGCGACCTTCGCCATCGACGGCGAGATCCGGTTCGCCTCCGCCGCCGACCGGGCCGCGTTCGCCGAAGAGCTCGGCGCCACCGTGAACCACCTCGTCGCCAAATACCACGACGAAAAGGCGGCGGGCGGACGGAAGCACCGCCTGATCGTCGCCCTGCACCCCAGCATCACCCGCCCCGCCGACGAGCCCGGCCCGGCCGCCGCGCCCGGCCCCACCGCACCCACCGAGGAGTAGTCATGCCCAGAGAGTTCGAGCTTCGCCGGGAGGTCGTGCTGCCGGCCGCCCCCGAAGAAGTCTTCGCGGCCGTCACCACCGGCACGGGCGGGTGGATGTTCCCCACGGAGAAGGTCTCCGGCATCGGGGGCAGCGGCCCGGACGACTCCCCGGTCACCGCCTGGGAGCCGCCGCACCGTTTCGCGGTCCGTGTGGAGGGTGAGGACGGCTGGTTCAACGCGCTGGAGTACCTCATCGAGGCCCGCGAAGGCGGCACCGCCGTACTCCGTTACGTCCACAGCGGCGTGATGAGCGACGACGACTGGGACGGCCAGTACGACGGTGCCTCGCTGCACACCGACTTCTATCTGCACACCCTCGGGCAGTACCTCCGGTACTTCAGCGGCCGTCCCGCGGCCTTCGCCGACATCCAGGGCCCGTCGGCGTCGCTCACCCACGACGGGTTCGAGGTGCTGCTGCGCGCCCTGGGCGTCACGGCCACGATGGCGGCGGGCGACCGGCTGCGCGTCGAACTGCCGGGCGTGGACCCGCTGGACGCGGTCATCGACTACCGCACCGAGCACTTCCTCGGCCTGCGGACCGAGGAGGGCGGGCTGTACCGCTTCTTCGGCCGCAACGCCTTCAAGGCACCGGTCGGCATCTCGCTCCATCTGTTCGACGGCACCGGCGACGGCGAGAAGGCGGGACAGGCGTGGCGGAGCTGGCTGGACGGGGTCTATGCGACGGACAGCACCGGCTGACGGGCCGCGCACCGGGCGCCGGGCCGGGTGACGCGCGCGCAAGCAGAAGACGCACGTTCACCGAAGAACGGCGGGCGGCGTGGCCGGCGCACCTGGACCGGGATCGCCACGCCGCCCCGGGGGGCCGCCGCGGGGCTACGGCGTATGACAGACCGCCTCGATGTTGTTGCCGTCGGGGTCACGGACGAAGGCCCCGTAGTACGACGCGTGGTATTCGGGCCACAAGCGTGGCGCGTGCAGGGACTCGGCGCCGGCCGCAACGGCGGCGGCATGGAAGGCGTCGACGGCCGGGCGGCCGGCAGCGGCGAAGGCGAGGTGCACCTCGCGGGCCGGGCCGTCCTCGGTGGCAGGGACGAGCCAGAGGGTGTGCCCGGTGGCGCCGAAGCTGACGAACTCGCCGAACTCCTTGGTCCGTTCGCCCCCGAGCGGGGCGAGGACACGGTCGTAGAAGTCCGCGCTCGCCGCGACATTGCTGACCTGGATCGCGATGTGATCAATCATGCCGTCAGCGTTTCACCGGCCCTGGGAGCCTGTCGCGGCGTTTTCCGCCGGGGACGACACCGGCCGGCTCAGTCGTGGTGGAAGACCTCCCGCATCGGTGTCCACCACTCCCCCGGTACGGCGCCCGCGGTCTGCTCCTGACAGGGGTCGGTGAGCTGCCACCACCGCCGTGTCACGGGGTCGGCGGCCATCCTCGCCATGTCGGCGGCGTAGTCCTCACCGACGTACTCGGCATACGAGAACAGCACCTCGCCCTCAAGGAAGATCGAGTAGTTGCGGAGATGGCAGGCGCTGATCATCTCCAGCACCTCCGGCCAGACCTCCGCATGCAGCCGCAGATACTCCGCACGGTGTTCCGGGCGCAGCTTGATGAGCTTTCCCAGGCGCCGCACCGGGGCGGCGCCCTCGTCGCTTGTCGCAGGCATGGCGGCATCCTCCCCCACCGCCCCGGCCACCGCACCCAGGTCGTCCGAACCGCCGTGAACTCATCGCGCCGCGACAGGAATTGGTTGACGGCACATACATCTACCTGTTCCACTGAGCTCATGCGTCCTCAGCAGCGGCTGGTCACCCGTGACCACATCGACTTCGGTCGGGTGTGGTCGGCCTCCTGTTGCCGCTGACTTCTTCGTAGCGCAGCACCCCCTCCCGTACGGCGATTCCGTACGCCCGCATGCCCCACGCGCATGCCCATGAGCGCACGACCTACGAGAAGACGAGGCCCTACCCATGCCTGTCGAGTTCCTCGGCATTGCCGCGACCAATGACGGTTCCGAAGTCACCCCCCGCTCCGGGGCGTCCTTCGACAAGGACTACACGCTGAAACTGGCCCGGGCCCACGAGGAGTACGGCTGGGACCGGGTGCTGTTCGCCTACGGTTCCGGCTCCCCCGATCCCTCCCCGGCCGCCGCCTATGTCGCGGCCCGCACCGAGACCCTGCAGATCCTGGTGGCGCACCGCCCCAACGTCTCGTATCCCACGTACGCCGCGAAGACCTTCGCGACGCTGGACCGGATCAGCGACGGGCGCCTCGCGGTGCACTTCATCACCGGCGGCAACGACCACGAGCAGGGCCGCGAGGGCGACAGGCTCACCAAGGACGAGCGCTACGACCGCACCCGCGAATACATCCGCCTCATCAAGAAGATCTGGACCACCCACGAGCCCTTCGACCACGAGGGCACCCACTACCGCTTCCATGACTTCGTCTCGGACACCTTCCCCGTCCAACAGCCGCACCCGCAGGTGTCGTTCGGGGGTTCCTCGGCGGCGGCGTACGCGGCGGGCGGCGCCGAGGCGGACATCTACTGCCTGTGGGGCGAGCCGCTGGCGCAGACCGCCGAACAGATCGCCTCGGTGCGGGCCGCGGCGCAGGCGGCGGGCCGCAGCGAACTGCCCAGGATCCAGGTCGCGTTCCGGCCGATCATCGCGCCCACGGAGGAGTTGGCCTGGGAGAAGGCTCATCGCACCCTGGAGCGGATCAAGGCCCGCAAGGCGGGCGGCACGCTCAGCCGCCGGCACCCGCTGACGAACCCGCAGAACGCCGGTTCGCAGCGGCTGCTCGCGGTGGCCGCCGAGGGCGAGCGGCACGACCGGGCGCTGTGGACCCCGACCGCAGCGGAGACCGGCGGCGCGGGCAACTCCACCGCCCTGGTCGGCACGCCGGAGACCGTGGCGCGGGCCCTGCTCGACTACTACGACCTGGGCGTGGACATCCTCTCCGCACGCGGCTACGACCTGCTCGACGACGCCATCGACTTCGGCCGGTATGTCATCCCGCTCGTACGCGAGGAAGTCGCCAAGCGCGACGCGGAGCGGGCGGCCACCGACGGCCGGCAGGCGTCGTAACGTCCCTCCGGCGACAGCAGTCGGCGCCGCACCCCGCCGAAAGGGGGGTGCGGCGCCGTTGCACTGCCAGGGCCGGTCCCGGCCCTGGGGCTCAGCGCACCGACGAATACGCCACCACGCCGCGCAGCACACCGTCCACGGCCTTGCGGGCCGTACGCGCCACCGTGCCACCGGGCGGGGCCGCCGCCGCGATCTGGCCGAGGACGTCGATCAGCTGCTTGCACCAGCGGACGAAGTCACCGGCCGGCATCTCCGCCTCCCTGAGCACCTCGTCGAGGCTGAAGCCGGAGGCCCAGCGGTACGCGGCCCAGGCGAAGCCGAGGTCCGGCTCGCGCTGGCCGACGCCTTCCGCCTGGTTGATCCTGTGGTCCTCCTCCAGGGCATCCAGACGGCCCCAGATGCGGACCATCTCGCCCAGCGCGTCCCTGGCCTTGCCGGCCGGCAGCTTGGGAGCCACCGCATCGTCCGCCTGCCGTGCCTCGTACACCAGCGCCGAGGCACAGGCCGCCAGCTCCGCCGGGCCGAGGCCCTCCCAGACGCCCTCGCGCAGGCACTCGCTCGCCAGCAGATCCAGCTCGCCGTAGAGGCGGGCCAGCCGGCGGCCCTCGTCGGTGACCGTGTCGCCTTCGAGGTAGTCCAGCTCGGTCAGCAGGGCGCAGATCCGGTCGAAGGTACGGGCGATGGTGTTCGTCCGGCCCTCGATCCGGCGCTCCAACTGGCGGGTGTCGCGCTGCAGCCGGTGGTAGCGCTCGGCCCAGCGGGCGTGATCCTCGCGCTCGTCACAGCCATGACAGGGATGCGCCCGGATCTCCGTACGCAGCCGGGCGATCTCCCGGTCGTCGGCCGCCACCGAACGGGGCTTGCGATGCCGCGACGGCACGGCATGGCCGGCCTTCGTCCGCAGCGCGGACGCCAGATCGCGGCGCGACTGCGGGCTGCGGGCGTTGAAGGACTTGGGGATCCGCATCCGGTCCAGCGCCTCGACCGGCACCGGGAAGTCGATCGAGGCCAGCCGCTTGACCTGCCGCTCGGCGGTCAGCACCAACGGCCGGGGGCCGTCCTGCGCGTCGAAGCCGCGATGGCCGTTCGTCCGTCCCGAGGGCATACCCGGGTCGAGCACCAGCGCGAGGCCCGCGTACTTGCCGGTCGGCACATGGATGACGTCACCGGGCTTCAGCTTCTCCAGCGCCGTCGCTGCCGCCACCCGCCGCTGTGCCGCGCCCTGCTTGGCCAGCTCCGTCTCACGCTCCTTCAACTCCCGCCGCAGCCCGGAGTACTCCTCGAAGTCGCCGAGGTGACAGGTCATCGACTCGCGGTAGCCCTCGAGCCCCTCCTCGTTCTTCTGTACCTGCCGCGAGATCCCGACCACCGACTTGTCGGCCTGGAACTGCGCGAAGGACATTTCCAGCAGCTCCCGCGAGCGGTGCCTGCCGAACTGCGAGACGAGGTTGACCGCCATGTTGTACGACGGCTTGAAGGAGGACCGCAGCGGATACGTACGTGTCCCGGCGAGCCCGGCCAGCGCGCCCGGGTTCATCCCCCGCTGCCACAGGACCACCGCATGGCCCTCGACGTCGATCCCGCGGCGCCCGGCACGGCCGGTCAGCTGGGTGTACTCGCCGGGCGTGATGTCGGCGTGCTGCTCGCCGTTCCACTTCACGAGCTTTTCCAACACCACGGACCGCGCGGGCATGTTGATGCCCAGGGCCAGCGTCTCGGTGGCGAAGACGGCCTTGACCAGCCCCTTCACGAACAGCTCCTCGACGACCTCCTTGAACGTCGGCAGCATGCCGGCGTGGTGCGCCGCGATGCCTCGCTCCAGGCCCTCCAACCACTCGTAGTAGCCCAGCACATGGAGGTCGTCGTCCGCGATTCCGGCCGTCCGCGCCTCCACTATGCGACGGACCTCCTCGCGGCCCTCCTGGTCATTGAGCCGCAGGCCCGAATACAGGCACTGCTGGACGGCGGACTCACAGCCGGCGCGGCTGAAGATGAAGGTGATCGCGGGCAGCAGGCCCTCGTTGTCGAGGCGGTCGATGACCTCGGGACGGCTCGGCGTCCAGATCCGGGCACGCTGGCGCCGCTCACGCTCGCGGTCCGCCTCGCGCGGATTGCGGCCACGGCGCTTGTCCCGGCCGAACGTCGGCCGGCTGTTCTCCATCCGCGCCAGCCGCTCCAGATCGGGATTGACCTCGCGGCGGCCGCCGCTCTGGCCGTCCCGCTCCTCGAACAGGTCGTATATCCGGCGGCCCGCGAGGACGTGCTGCCACAACGGCACCGGCCGGTGCTCGGAGACGATCACGGCCGTGTCGCCACGGACCGTGTCCAGCCAGTCACCGAACTCCTCGGCGTTGGAAACCGTCGCCGACAGCGAGACCAGCGTCACCGACTCGGGGAGATGGATGATCACCTCTTCCCAGACGGCGCCACGGAAGCGGTCGGAGAGGTAGTGCACCTCGTCCATGACCACATAGCCGAGGCCGGCCAGCGACCGGGAGCCGGCATAAAGCATGTTCCGCAGCACTTCGGTGGTCATCACGACCACCGGAGCCTCGGAGTTGACGCTGTTGTCGCCGGTCAGCAGACCGACCTTCTCGGCGCCGTAACGCTTGACCAGGTCCTGGTACTTCTGGTTGGACAGCGCCTTGATGGGCGTGGTGTAGAAGCATTTTCGGCCCTGCTCCAGGGCCAGGTGGACGGCGAATTCGCCGACGATCGTCTTTCCGGATCCGGTGGGGGCCGCGACCAGCACGCCCTTGCCGGCCTCCAGGGCCTGGCACGCCTCGACCTGGAACTGATCCAGACCAAAGTCGTACATTTCCCGGAAAGGGGCGAGTGCGGTGGCCTGCTCGGCCGCCCGGAGCTTGGCGGCGGCATAGCGCTCAGCAGGGGACATGTCCTCGGTCATCGTGTCTACGAGCCTACCGGCCGCCTCTGACAACGACCCGATCTTTATGTCGGCCCGTTACCGAGTGGGCCCCACCGAGCCGCACACTGCCACGTTGGTCCGGACCGGGGCGGATGCTTCGCGGCAGGAGCCGATGCGGGTGCTTCGCGGCAGGAGCCGATGCATGGTGTGCCGCCGGGGCTGTTGCGGCTGCGGAGTGTGTAGCTGGGGCGGGGCGAGGCCGTCGCTTCACGGTCGGGGCTGGTGCACGTTGCCGGTGGCCGGGGCCGGGGCAAAGTCGCTTCGCGGCGGCGGCTGGTGCACGTTGCCGGTGGCCGGGGCCGGGCGCCCAGTCATCGTGAGTGGTGGGTCGGAGGGGACGCCCGGTAACCCGTCCTCGGCGCGGGCGGCTCTGGTCCATAGGAAAGGAGCCCCGGCGTTCGCTCCGGTCCTGCGGGCGGGTCACCGGACATCCCCTCCAACCGCCGCACGTTGGCGGCCCTCCCGCCGTACCCATGACCGTCACAACCCCCATCGGCAGGTCCTGGCAGGAACCGGCCAGACGCCGCGCCCGGGAGCCGCCAGCCGCGCAGACCATCCCCACCCCGGGCTTGGGCCGGCCGGGGTCTGGCAGAGCACTGGGCGATGGCCGGACTCGACCCGCACCAGGACGTGTCAGGGCACTGGCCGGGCAGGAGGGACCGCAACCCCAGGTAGGGAACACGGCCGGCCCGGGCACGGGTGGGGCTGGGCCGGACCAGGGCTTGTGGTCGGTGACGGACGGTGCCGCCGGGCCGCAGACGGGGACGGGCGTAGGCCGGAGGGGATGTACCGGGGACCGCCCGCAGGACCGGAGCGAACGCCGGGGTGCCTTCTCCATGGACCAGAGCCGCCCGCGCCGAGGACGGGCCCCGGTGCGTCCCCTCCGGCCCCCGAGGCAACCACCAACCCCGCACGGCCCCAGCCCCCACCGACCCCACGCCACCCACGAAACCCACGCCCAATGCGCCGGCCCCCACGAACCGGACGGCCAAACGGGAACCACACCCAGTGCACCGGCCCCCACCCCACCGGCGGCCACACGAATCCCCACGGCCCCACCCCACCAGCCACAAGGACACAAGGGCGCAAGGGCGCAAGCCACACACAGCCCCACCCAAGCAAACGACCCCCGGGCTCAAAGAGCACAGGGGCCGTCAGCACACAACCAGGGCGCCGGATAACGCCAGGTAACCAACCGTCACGTAACGTCGTCGTAGCCACCGGGACGTCGCGATTCGCCGTCGGCCGCGTCACCGCTCGCCTGCTCCGGCAGCATCCGGCCGGAGGAGACCGACTCGATCTCGCCGACCGCGGAGGGCGCCAGATCGAGCTCAGAGGCCTCGTCGTCGCTCAGCCCCGCATCGGGATTGCCCCGCTTGCGGCGGCGGTCGTTGAACAGGCAGATGCCGACGGCACCGAAGTACAGCACCACGATCGGAGCGGCCAGCAGCCCCATGGTCAGCGGGTCACCGGTCGGGGTGGCGATGGCCGCGAAGACCGTGATGCCCAGCACCATGAACCGCCACCAGCTCAGGATCCGGTGACCGGTCAGCACCCCGCCGAAGTTGAGCAGCACCAGGAGCAGCGGCAGTTCGAAGGCGAGACCGAAGACCACGATCATGCGCGTGACAATGTCGAAGAAATCGTCGGCCGGGAAGAAGTTGGCCCAGTCGTCAGGGGTCAGGCCGACGAGGGCACCGGCCGTGGTGGGCAACACCGCGTAGGCAAGGTAGGCGCCGGCGAGGAAGAGCGGTACTCCGGCGCCGACGAAGCTCAGCGCGTACTTCTTCTCGGTCCTGTGCAGACCTGGCGCGAGGAAGGCCCAGAGCTGGTAGAGCCAGACCGGGCTGGCGCCGACGACACCTGTCGTGAGGGACAGCTTGAGCAGGATGGTGAACGGTGCCAGCAGGCCGTTCGCCGTGACCTGCGCACACGGGTGATCGCGCGGGGTGGTGGCCGTCGTACCGCGGGGACAGCCGACCGTGTCGATCACCGGCCCCGTGATGAAGTGGGCGATGGCGTCGTACTGCCACATCGCGATGGCGGTGATCACACCCATCGCCAGCACCGACTTCAGCAGCCGGTTGCGCAGCTCACGCAGATGCGCCGCGAGCGGCATCCGCCCCTCGGGGTCCTTCTCCTGCTTGCGGGCAGACTTCGGCAACCCACGTCCTCGTCTCGTGCGTCAGCCTGTCCCGAAACGGATCGGTGCGGCTGGATCGGTTCGGCTCAGCTCTGGTTGGTGCGGTGCGGCTCGGCCACCGGGCGCGAGCTGTTCACATCACCGGGAGCTGCCTGAATCGTGCGAGGAGCCTGCTGCGCGGCGTCGGCGGGCGCTTCGGACGTGGTGCCGGTCGTGGCACCGTCCGTCTCACCCTCCTTCTTCATCGCCTTGGCCTCACTCTTGAGGATGCGGGCCGACTTACCGAGCGACCGCGCCATGTCAGGCAGTTTCTTCGCGCCGAAGAGCAGCACAATCACGACGAGGATCAGGATGATCTCGGGGGCCCTCAGGTTGCTGAGCATCTGCGACTACCTTCTCGCCGGGGCGGCGTCTGCTGTGGTGCCTGCCGATAGTGGTCGGACTGGCGTCCTGGTGCTAGCTCGATCGTAACGTTCGGTGGTGAACGCCGGGCAATCCCCTCACATACTCCCGATTGCCTCGACCGCCGCGCTGTCTGAACCGCGGATGCAGCGTACCTCTCCGCCCAGCCCCGCAGCAGAGGGCCGACGCCCTGGGCCACCTCTTCAGTCCCTGCCGGTCTCGTGCGTCCGGGACGCGAGCGGAACGGCCGCCCGCTCCAGGTCCTCGGCGGCCCGCTGGATCCGCTCCGAGGACGCACCGACCTGACGGGCCAGCCGCCGCACCTCGGCGAAGACCCGGACGGCCAGGACGCCGAGCACGGCGATCCCGGCGAAGCCGAGGGCGATTGCGATCATGGGCCAGAGCATGGGGCGAGCCTATCCGTCAGCCCGTGTGCAGCCGCAGCGTGCGGACCCCGCCGCCGGTGAGCAGCTCGATGATCCGCTCGCCGGCCGGTTTGCGCACCGCACGGCGGCAGTCGGGGCAGGTGAAGGAGTAGAACGTGGTGCGGCTGCTGGCGCCGATCGCCAGCCGGAAGGCGTCCGAGGCCAGTTCGAAGCGGCCCCGGCAGTCCGGGCAGGCCGCTTTGAAGAGCACCGGAGCGGTCATGCCCGCCAGGGCGGTGGTCGCCATCGTGGTCGTCATCCTTCGCTGCCTCCTCCTTCTCCCCCCGCGGAACGGCGCGCCGCCCGCTTCGCCGCGTTCACTCGCCGTACGCCGCGAGCGCCTGGTCGGCGGCCTGCCGCGCACTGTCCGCGAGCTCCTGCGGCGCCACGATCCGCCCGTCGCGGCCCAGTCGCAGCGCCAGCCGCCGCAGCGAGGCCGGGTCGGGGGTGCGCAGGGTGATGCGCAGTCCGCCGTCGGGGAGCTCCTCGGCGCTGTCGTGCGGGTAGTACTCGGCGACCCAGCGGCCGCCGGGCCCGACCTCGATGGACACCTCGGGGTCCTCGGCCGCGGGCTGCACCAGTCCCTCCGACAGATCGCGCAGCTCGACCGGCGGCGGGTCGGACGGGGCGTCCAGCAGCTTGATCTCGGCGACCCGGTCGAGCCGGAAGGTCCGCCGGGCCTCCGAGAGCCGGCACCACGCCTCCATATAGGTGTGGCCGACGGCGAACAGCCGGATCGGGTCGACCTCGCGCTCGGT
Organism: Streptomyces sp. NPDC048434; assembly: GCF_043200375.1. Classification (NCBI taxonomy): domain Bacteria; kingdom Bacillati; phylum Actinomycetota; class Actinomycetes; order Kitasatosporales; family Streptomycetaceae; genus Streptomyces; species Streptomyces sp. NPDC048434. Next base: position 88,001 of record NZ_JBICXQ010000032.1, read on the forward strand.
CAGCTCGTCACGGGCCGGGGAGTAGTAGCGCAGCCACAGGCGGCGCCGCTCGGCGATGGCGCGGTCCACGTCGGCGAAGACCCCGCCCTCGGACTCGAAGGTCACCGACAGCCGGGCGCTGGCGCCGGCCGCCTCTCCGGCCGCCGCCTCCAGCTTGGCGGTGGCACGCAGCAGCGCCTGCCGGTCGCCCTCGCGCAGCCCGGGGAGGGTGGCCACCGCGCGGGCCGCGACCAGCAGGGCGGTCGCCTCGTCGGCGGCCAGCCGCAGCGGCTCGGCGACATCGTCGGGGTTGTGCCACCAGATGCGGTCGCCGTCGGTGTCGATGTCCAGAAGGTCGCCGCCGCGGAAGCTCGTACCGCACATCGGCAGGACGTCGAGGTCGGCGATCAGCTCGTCCTCGGTGATGCCGAAGGCGCGGGCGACATCCCCGACGCGGGCGCCGGGGCGCTCACGCAGATAGGTCACCAAGGACAGCATCCGGCGGGTCTGGTCGATCGCGTTCGTCGCCATGGGTCTCGTATCCCTCTCAGCCCTTGGCCACGGCACGCAGCCGGTCGATGACCTCGGCGCGCAGTTCCGCGGGTTCCAGTACGACCACATCCGGCCCGAACTCCACCAGCCAGGCGTCGAGTCCATGGCCGCTGGGGATCTCCAGCTCGTCCCAGCCGCCGCCCAGTTCGCAGACGCTGAGCGCACGGGCGCGCAACGGATAGCCGTGCTCGGCGCGGAGCTTGATCCTGGCGGTGCCGGTCGCGGTCTCCCCGGCCCAGCTCTCGACGGTCTCGCGGACGGTGACGTGATCGGGCACCGGCGCGGTGAACGCCCCTTGCCGGGAGCGGACCTTGCCGGTGATCCGGGAGAGCCGGAAGACCCGCTCCGCCTGTCGCTCGCGGTCCCAGCCGGCGACGTACCAATGACCCCGCCAGCATTCGAGGATCCACGGTTCGACCTGTCGCTGCTCGGGGCGGGCGGCATTCGACTTGTGGTAGTCGAAGACGACCGGGCGGCGGTCGCGGCAGGCCAGCATCAACGGCTCGAAGGCGGCTTCATGGGCGGGGATACGGGGTTCCAGGGCGCTGTGCGGCTGCCCGGCGTCGTATTCCGGGCCGTCCCCGAGCGGCATACCGGCCGCGCGCAGCTTCTGGAGCGCACCGCTGGCGGCACCGGCCAGCCGGGCCTGCTGCCAGATCTTCGCGGCGAGCCCCAGGGCGGCGGCCTCCTCGGCGTCCAGCGTGATCGGGGGCAGCCGGTTGCTGTCGCGGCGGGCGAGATAGCCGATGTCGCCCTCGATGCCTTCGACGGTCTCGATGACCAGGCCGAGCTCGCGCAGATCGTCCTTGTCGCGCTCGAACATGCGGTTGAAGGAGTCGTCGCTGTTGGCCTCGATATAGGCCTCGATGGACGACCTCAGCTCACGCTTGGTCAGCGGGCGTCGCGTCCCCAGCAGGCACAGCGCCAGATTCATCAGCCGCTCGGCCTTGGCAATGGCCATCGACGCCCTTTCTCGTTGAACTCCCGATCGTTGACCGTACCGCTCGGGGAGGTCAGGGCAAAAGCCGGACGGGTAAGCCCCCGCTCCTTTCATCCGCCCGCAGGGCCGGAAGGGAACGAGGGCTTACCCGTCCCGGGGCCCGTGCCATCGCGGCACGGGCCCCGGAATACGTCAGCAGCGGTCGCGCACGGCGACCGGCAGCGGTCTCAGACGGAGACCAGGTCGCAGACGAAGATCAGCGTCTCGCCCGGGGCGATCCGGCCGCCGCCGGCGCCGCGGTCGCCGTACGCGAGGTGCGCGGGGATGGTCAGCCGACGACGGCCGCCGACCTTCATGCCCTGCACGCCCTGGTCCCAGCCGGCGATGACCTGGCCGGCGCCCAGCTGGAACTGCAGCGGCTTGCCGCGGTTCCAGCTCGCGTCGAACTCCTCGCCGGTGCTGAACGACACGCCGACGTAGTGGACGGAGACGGTGTCCCCGGCCTTGGCGACCGGCCCATCGCCCTCCGTCAGGTCCACGACCTCGAGCTCGGTGGGAGCCGGGCCCTCAGGAAAGTCGATCTCGGGCTTGTCGATGCTCACGAATGTGCTCCTACTTACGAATCTTTACGATTACCGGGCCAGTCTTGCAGATCTTGTAGGTGCCGCCGTCAGACCGTGCCGACGATGTCGACCGAGAAGACCAGGGTGTTCTTGTCCAGCCCGCTCTGCGGGTTCCCGCCGTAGGCCAGCTTCGGCGGAATCACGATCTCCACCCGGTCACCGACGTGCTTGCCGACCAGCGCCTTGTCCCAGCCCGGGACGACGCTCCCGGTGCCGATCTGGAAGGCGGTCGCGCCACCGTGGTCCCAGGACGAGTCGAACTTCTTGCCGTCCTCCCACTTCACACCGGTGTACTGCGCGATCAGCCCCTCGCCCGCCTTCACCTCGGGGCCCTTGCCCTTGATCAGGACCTGCTCCTTGAGGCCCGTGGGCGCCTTCTCCCCCTTGGGGATGGTGATCTTCGCGGCCTTCTCGTCCGCGGCCGTCACCTCGGGCATCCCGCTCTCCGGCGCCGCCTGCTCGCCCTCGACCTTCGCCTTCTTGTTGATCTTCTTCGCGCCGACCACATCGATGACCCACACCAGGCCGTCCGACGGCTTGATACCGGACTTCGGGTTCAGGCCCGCACCGATCAGCGCCTTGGCGGTGCCCTCGACCTCGAAACGGCTGCCGACCTTCTGCCCGGCGACCGCGGACATCACCTTCGGCGGCAGCATCTGCTGCGTCGGCTGGTCGGAGACCTCCCCGACAACCTGGGTGCGCGGACCTCCCGGCTTGGCACCGGGCCGCGGCGCCCAGCTGCTGCCCAGGTTCTGACCCTTCATCGACTTCGCCGAGAAGTCCAGCCGCACCACATCGCCCTTAGTGACCGTGGCGCCCTTGCCCTTGACGAGGGTCTTGGTGACGACCTTGTCGGACGGCTTGGCGCCCTTGGGCACCGTAATCTTGGGCTCTGCCCCTGCCTTGCCCTCGACCTTGACGACGGCATCGCCCGATGTGCTCTTGCTGTCCTCGGACCCGCAGGCGGCGGTGAACAGCAGGATGGGCACGGTCAGCGCAGCGGCGGCGGCGCGACGGGTGTTCTTCGTGAGGTTCATTCGACCAACTCGGGCTCGTGGGGTGGGTGGGCAATGCCTGCCACTCTACGACCTGACCCGCCGGAGGATTCTCAGCACAACACGGCAATGTGCCGGGAGCTTCCGCTCCCGGCACACCACCGCATTCCCCGCGGGTCACATACCTGCGATCAGCTTCTCCACCCGGTCGTCCACCGAGCGGAACGGGTCCTTGCACAGGACCGTGCGCTGCGCCTGGTCATTCAGCTTGAGATGCACCCAGTCGACGGTGAAATCACGGCGCTGCTCCTGCGCCCGGCGAATGAAGTCACCGCGCAGCCTGGCGCGAGTGGTCTGCGGCGGCACCGACTTGCCCTCGAAGATCTTCAAGTCGTTGCAGATCCGCGCCGCCTGCCCCTTCCGCTCCAGGAGGTAGTAAAGCCCCCGGCGGCGGTGGATGTCGTGATACGCGAGGTCTATCTGCGCCACCCGAGGGTGGGACATGGTGATGTTGTTCTTTGCGCGATACCGCTCGATGAGCTGATGTTTCATCACCCAGTCGATCTCGGTGGAGATACGGTCGAGATCCTCGTCCCGGATCGCCTCGAGCGTACGGCCCCACAGTTCGAGGACCCGCTCGACGGTGCCCGTACGGATTCCGCGACGGTCGCAGAAATCCACGGCCTTCTCGTAGTACTCCTGCTGGACTTCGAGCGCCGATGCCTCGCGCCCGCTGGCCAGCCGCACCTTGCGCTGGCCGGTAATGTCATGACTGACCTCACGGATGGCCCGGATCGGGTTCTCCAGCGTCAGATCCCGCATGACCGTGCCCGCCTCGATCATGCGCAGGACGAGGTCGGTGGCGCCGACCTTCAGCATCATGGTCGTCTCGGACATATTGGAGTCACCGACGATGACATGCAGCCGGCGATATCGCTCGGCATCCGCATGCGGTTCATCGCGGGTATTGATAATCGGCCGGGAACGGGTCGTCGCCGAGGAGACACCCTCCCAGATGTGCTCCGCACGCTGGCTGACGCAGTAGACGGCGCCCCGCGGAGTCTGCAGCACCTTGCCCGCGCCGCACAGCAGCTGACGGGTGACGAGGAACGGAATGAGGATGTCCGCGAGCCGGGAGAACTCACCATGACGGGCGACGAGATAATTCTCGTGGCACCCGTAGGAGTTTCCCGCCGAATCGGTGTTGTTCTTGAAGAGATAGACGTCGCCCGCGATTCCCTCCTCATGCAGGCGGCGCTCGGCGTCGACGAGCAGACCTTCGAGAATACGCTCGCCGGCCTTGTCGTGAGTGACCAGTTCGGTCACGTTGTCGCACTCGGGAGTTGCGTATTCCGGGTGCGAACCCACGTCCAAGTACAGGCGGGCGCCGTTCCGCAGGAAGACATTGCTGCTGCGGCCCCATGACACGACACGGCGGAAGAGGTACCGCGCCACTTCGTCAGGCGACAGTCGGCGCTGTCCCCTGAACGTGCACGTGACGCCGTACTCGTTCTCCAGCCCGAAAATGCGGCGGTCCATGACTGAACATTACGCCTGATGCCCTGCTCTGAAACCGGGTTCGACGGCCTCGTTTCGATCATTTTCCGCCGAGGCCCCACCCGCCGTACGCAGCACGGGATCCCCGAGAAATCGTTTCGTCGACAAAAGGACGAGCAGCGCGGCGAGCCCACCGGCGCCGGCCACCGCGAAACCCGCCACCGCGCCACCGTTCTCCACGGCCGGACCCACCACCGATGCACCCACCGCCGACCCGACACCGAACGTCGTCACCAGCCAGGAAAACGCCTCCGTCACCGTGCCCTGGGGCGCATGACGGTCCACCACCACGAACGCACAGGCCAGGGCCGGCGCCAGGAACACCCCCGCGACACCGGTCAACGCCGTCATCCCGACGACACCCGGCACCAGCACCAGCGGCAGATACCCCAGCGCCAGCAGGCCGATCAGCAGCCGCAGCCGGCTCTCCGGCCGCCCCGGCCACTCGCGGGCGCCGTAGACGAGGCCACCGGCCAGCGCGCCGAAACCGAGCGCGGACAGCAGCCAGCTGGAGACCATCCCCCCGCCGTGCTCATCGGCGTACGCCACCGCCGCGACCGCGATCGACCCGAGCGCCAGCCCCACGAAGAGGAACGCCCCGATCAGCACCAGCATCCCGGCCGAGCGCAACGCACCCAGCCAGTGCGCCTCACGCGGCCCGCTGCGCCACCGCCGGGACGGCTCGGAGACGACCACGGAGAGCGCTCCGAGCACCCCGAGCAGGTTGATCACCAACAGCGCCGCCCCCGCCGACCAGGCCGCCACGCACAGCGTCACCAGCAGCGGTCCCACCGCGAACATGAGCTCCTGCGCCACCGCGTCCAGCGCATAGGCGGCGTGCACCCGGTCCGCGCGCTGGAGGACCCCGGGCCACAGCGCCCGCAGGCCCCCCTCCAGGGGCGGGGTGAAGAAACCGGCGATCACCATGGCGGCGTAGGCGAGCCACAGCACATCCAGGCCGACGGCCGCGAGCAACGCCATACCGAGCGCGGAGAGCACGGAGGCGGGCAGCATCACCCGCGGCTGGCCCCAGAGGTCCACCGCCCGGCCCAGCAGCGGCTGGCCGATGGCGTTGCAGACGCCGTAGACCGCGGAGAGCGCGCCGGCCAGGGCGTAGCTGCCGCCCTCGGCGCGCACGAAGAGCACCACGGCCAGCGCCGCGGTGGCGTTCGGCAGCCTGCCGACCAGCGTCCCCGTCAGGAGCCGGGCCGCGTGCCGGGTTCTGAGCAGCTCCGCATATCCCGCGGCCATCCCTGCCCCTTTCCCGCCCGGACCGGCCGGACGTGTTACGTATAACCTGTGCCGTTATACGTACCATGACCTTCACCCGCAGTCCACCCCGCAACGGCCGAACGCGAGGAGCGAAACACCCGGTGACCAGCAACGAGACCACCACACCCGGCCGGCGCCCGGCCGCCGGCCGCACGACCAGCCGGGACGTGGCCCGCGCCGCCGGGGTCTCCCAGGCCACCGTCTCACTCGTCCTGGGCGACAAATGGCACGGCCGGGTCTCCCCCGCCAAGGCCGAAGCCGTCCGCACCGCCGCCCGCGAGCTGGGCTACCGCCCCAACCTCGCCGCCCGCAGCCTGCGGATGGGCCGTACCCGCACCGCACTCCTGGTCGTCCCCGCCCTGACCACCGAATTCTTCGCGCGCGTCTACACCGGCGCGGCCCGGGTCGCCGCCGACCACGACTTCGGAGTGGTCCTCTACCCCTCCCCCGAGGGCATCGGCCCGGCCCGCGACCCCTTCGACTCCGCCGCGGCCACCCTGGACGGCGTGATCGCCTCCTCCATGGCCGCCGAGGCCCTCACCGCGCTCCGCGACGCGGACCTGCCTCTGGTCATGCTGGACAGCGACCCCGACGACGACCGGGCCACCGCCACCGTCAACCTCGACATCGCCGACGGCGTACGGCAGTTGACCACCCATCTGACGGCCCTGGGCCACCGCCGTATCACCCACCTCGCCGCCGATGTGGACTCCTGGACCTTCGAGCTACGCGCCCGCGCCGTCACCGAAGCCCTGGAGGGCATCCCCGGCGCGGTGCTGCGCCGGCAACCGGCCGCCCTCGGCGTCGATGCCGGGCTGCACGCCGCACACGCCGCCCTGACCGCCCCCGGTCCCCGCCCCACGGCCCTGCTCTGCGACGACGACATCATCGCCGCGGGCGCCTGCAAAGCCGTACGCCGACTGGGCCTGCGGGTCCCCGAGGACGTCTCCGTCACCGGCTTCGACGACCTGGCCCTGGCCCTCGCCGTCGAGCCGGAGCTGACGACCGTACGACTGCCCGCTGAGGAGTTCGGCGAGGCCGGGATGCGGGCCCTGATGAGCGTGCTCGACGGCCGCCCGGCCGAGGCCCCCACCCTGCCGGTCGAACTGGTCACCCGCGGCTCCACCGCCCCGCCCGCAACCGCCCCCGGAAACGCAGCGCGCCCCGGCGGGCAGTGAGCCACCGGGGCGCGCGATCGGGGCACACAGCCCCTCAGCAGTACGTCAGAGCAGGGGCTCCCCTTCGGGGCCGTCCTCGCCCGAAGCACCCTTGCTCTTACTTCCGTTGTCCTTGCTTCCGTTGTCCTTGCTTCCGTTGTCCTTGGAGCCCTTGTCCTTGGAGCCCTTGTCGTCGGCTCCCTCGGCGGTGGTCCCGGACTCCCCGGCACCGGCGCCCTCATCGGCGTCCGCGTCCCCGGCGCCCGCTCCACCGCTCTCGTCCAGCAACCGGGACAGCTGCCGGCCCAGGATCCGCTTGAACTTGCGCTGCTGGGGGCGCGTACGGTCCAGCGTCGCGACCTCCAGCTGGTCGGCTGTCAGCGTGCGCTCACCGCCGTTGTTGTCCCGCGACAGCGACTCCATCGCCAGCTTGAGCGCCTCGGCCAGCGTCATACCGTCGCGGTGGCGTTGGTCGAGATAGGTGCTGATCTGGTCCGCATTGCCGCCGACGGCCACCGAGCCGTGCTCGTCGACGATCGAGCCGTCGTGCGGCAGCCGGTAGATCTGGTCGTCCTCGGCGGCCGCGCCCACCTCGGCGACGATCAGCTCGACCTCGTACGGCTTCTCGGCGGCGCTGGAGAAAATCGTGCCGAGCGTCTGGGCATAGACATTCGCCAGGCCCCGCGCGGTCACATCCTCACGGTCGTAGGTGTAGCCCCGCAGATCGGCGTAGCGCACACCGCCGATCCGCAGATTCTCGAACTCGTTGTACTTGCCGACCGCCGCAAAGGCGATCCGGTCGTAAATCTCGCTGACCTTGTGCAGGGCGCGGGAGGGATTCTCGGCGACGAAGACCACGCCGTCGGTGTACTGCAGCACCACGACACTGCGGCCCCGCGCGATGCCCTTGCGGGCGTACTCGGCACGGTCGGCCATGGCCTGCTGGGGTGAGACATAGAACGGCGTCGACACCGGCTATCCGTCCCTTCCTGTCAAAAGCTCTCTCGGTAGCTGGGGGAGCATTGCGGAACATCCGTCCCGTCAGAGCAGCGCGGCGCGCGGGCCGTCGGGCTGTTCGAGGCGGCGTTCATGCACGGCACGGGCGATCTCCGAGACCTCGTCCTCGGTGAGCCTCCTGAAGCCGTCTTCGGTGATCACCGTGACGATGGGGTAGATCCTCCGCGCCATATCGGGTCCGCCGGTCGCGGAGTCGTCGTCAGCCGCGTCATACAGCGCCTGGACGACAGCGGTGGCGGCCTGATCCTCCGTGAAATCTTCCCGGAAGAGCTTCTTCAGCGCGCTGCGCGCGAAGACCGAGCCGGAACCCGTCGCCGCAAAGCCGTGCTCCTCCGAGCGCCCGCCGGTCACGTCGTACGAGAAGATACGGCCCTTCTCGCGGTCGAGGTCATAGCCGGCGAACAACGGCACCACGGCCAGGCCCTGCATGGCCATCCCCAGATTGCCGCGAATCATCGTCGACAGACGATTCGCCTTGCCCTCCAAGGAGAGTTGGGCACCCTCGACCTTCTCGAAGTGCTCCAGCTCCAGCTGGAAAAGCTTGACCATCTCCACCGCGAGGCCCGCCGTACCCGCGATGCCGACCGCCGAATACTCGTCGGCCGGGAAAACCTTCTCGATATCACGCTGCGCGATGACATTGCCCATCGTCGCCCGCCGGTCGCCGGCGAGCACCACGCCTCCGGGGAACCCCGCGGCAACGATCGTCGTGCCGTGCGGCGCCTCAATGGCACCCTGCACCGGCGGCAACGGGCGGTTGCCCGGCAGCAGGGTGGGCGAGTGCTCGCCGAGGAAATCCATGAAGGACGAGGATCCAGGCGTCAGGAAGGCAGCTGGTAGACGCCCGGTGCTTCGAGTATTGGCTTCCACACGATTCCTTCCAGATATGCGATCGCCCCCGAGCGTGGCGTCGGGGACATCCCTCAACTTGCCGAGTGCCGAGTTGCAGTTGAAGCACAGTACGACTCGGACCTTACCCGTATCGCGGTCGTGATCCACCTGCCCGGGCACCGGCCCGGGGCGGATCGCGAACTGCTCCTTGCTCACTGCGTCACGCCCGGTCACGACGGTGCCGCGGGGCAGCGGGCCGGCAGCCCCTCGCAAGCGGAGCCGTTCCGGTGCCCTGCGGCGTACCGAGCGAGTGCGCGGGTGACCGGGTGCCCGCGGGGGACCGGCCGGCAGTGCACGGAATTCTTCGCCCGCCCGTCCCGCGCCGAAATGCTTTTCCGGACGGACGCCACGCGGCGGCCCTGACGGTCGTCGGGCCCCCCGCATGTCGCCCGAAGGCCGCGCACGGTCAGGCTTTCCCGCACCGCGCGCAACGCTTCGGCCCCCCTGAATCGAGCACGTCCGGGTCGCTCTACTCCCCGCCCTTTTGCACGAAGCTTCGAACGAAATCCTCGGCGTTCTCTTCGAGTACGTCATCGATTTCGTCCAGGACGGAATCCACGTCGTCCGACAACTTTTCCTGGCGTTCCTTGAGGTCCTCCGAGGCCTGCGCGTCCTCGGTCTGTTCCTCGACCTCTTCGGTGGAACGCGTGGCCTTGGCCTGTCCGCCGCCGCTGTCCTTGGTCGCCATGTCCCTCACCCCGCTCGGTTCGCCCCGCTCGATGTGACCTTCAAGATCCGACCCTACAAGCAGGGTCCGACATCGGCCCTGCACTTGGTGCAAAGCCCGGGAGTCACCTCGATGATTCCCGCACCGCGACGATTTCAGCCGCGGATCGGCTGTGGATCGTGACGAATTCTGTCGTGCACCTGCCGAAGCTCAGCGGCCGGACAGCGTCCTCACCAGCTCCTCTGCGGTACGACAGCGGTCCAGAAGCTCCTTCACGTGCTTACGGGTCCCCCGCAGTGGCTCCAGCGTGGGAACCCGTTGCAGGGAGTCACGTCCGGGCAGGTCGAAGATGACCGAATCCCACGAGGCGGCCGCGACATCGTCCGCGTACTGCTCCAGGCAGCGACCGCGGAAGTAGGCCCTGGTGTCCTCTGGGGGCTTCTGCTCGGCCCGCTGCACCTGTGGCTCGTCCAGGAGCCGCTTCATCTTGCCGCGGGCCGCCAGACGGTTGTACAGGCCCTTCTCGGGCCGTACGTCGGCGTACTGCAGGTCGATGAGGTGCAGTCGCGCCGCGTCCCACTCCAGGCCGTCGCGGCGCCGGTAGCCCTCCATCAGCTCCCGCTTGGCGACCCAGTCCAGCTCACCGGACAGGCTCATCGGATCGTTCTCCAGCCGGCCGAGCACGTCCTCCCACCGGGTCAGGACGTCCTTCGTCTGCTCGTCCGCATCCGCCCCGTAGCGGTCCTCGACATATTTGCGGGCCAGCTCGAAGTACTCCATCTGGAGCTGTACGCCGGTGAGCGTGCGGCCGCTGCGGAGCGTGATCAGATGTTGCAGGGTGGGATCGTGCGAGACCTGGTGGAGGGTGCGGACGGGCTGGTCGACGGCCAGGTCGACGGCGATGAAGCCGTCCTCGATCATGGAGAGCACCAGCGAGGTGGTGCCCAGCTTCAGATACGTCGAGATCTCGGAGAGGTTCGCGTCCCCGATGATCACGTGGAGCCGGCGGTACTTCTCCGCGTCCGCGTGCGGTTCGTCGCGGGTGTTGATGATGGGCCGTTTGAGGGTCGTCTCCAGCCCGACCTCCACCTCGAAGTAGTCGGCGCGCTGGCTGAGCTGGAAGCCGTGATCGTGGCCGTCCTGGCCGATACCGACCCGTCCGGCGCCGGTGATCACCTGGCGGGAGACGAAGAACGGCGTCAGGTGCCGCACGATGTCCGAGAAGGGGGTCTCCCGCTTCATCAGGTAGTTCTCGTGCGTCCCGTAGGAGGCGCCCTTGTTGTCGGTGTTGTTCTTGTAGAGGTGGATGGGCTGGGCGCCGGGGACCTGGGCGGCCCGTTCGGCCGCCTCGGCCATGATCCGCTCGCCGGCCTTGTCCCACAGCACGGCGTCACGCGGATTGGTGACCTCGGGGGCGCTGTACTCGGGGTGGGCGTGGTCGACGTAGAGCCTGGCCCCATTGGTCAGGATCACGTTGGCCAGGCCGATGTCCTCGTCCGTGAGCTGGCTGCCGTCCGCATTTTCGCGTGCGAGGTCGAAGCCGCGGGCGTCACGCAGCGGGTTCTCCTCCTCGAAATCCCAGCGGGCACGGCGTGCCCGGTGCATCGCGGCCGCGTAGGCGTTGACGACCTGGGACGAGGTGAGCATGGCATTGGCGTTCGGGTGGCCGGGGACGGAGATCCCGTACTCCGTCTCGATTCCCATTACTCGCCGTACGGTCATGCGGCCCTCCTTGCCCGGCGACGCCCCCGGATGGGGTCGGCGCTCAAGTACCGCTGCGCTTCCGGTCCGTGTGCGTGCCCCACGCCCGCACAGCGTGACGCAGCGGTACCGAAGAGCCTAGAACGCCTTTGCGGCGCTGTGGAGATCATTACAGTCATTGCTCCAGTCCGGTTTTCCCTGGTCCACCGCGCCCTTATGGGGTGCGGTTCTGGCGCCCCCGGAAAAGCGTCCGGCTGCGGACGCCCCGTGCAGGACATCCGCAGCCGGAGAGCGGTGTTACAGGTATTGGCCGGTATTCGCCACCGTGTCGATGGAGCGACCGGTGTCTGCGCCCTGCTTTCCGGTGACAAGCGTACGGATGTATACGATCCGCTCGCCCTTCTTTCCGGAGATCCGGGCCCAGTCGTCCGGGTTGGTGGTGTTGGGCAGGTCCTCGTTCTCCTTGAACTCATCCACGCAGGCCTGGAGGAGGTGGGAGACGCGAAGCCCCTTCTGATTGTGTTCGAGGAAGGCCTTGATGGCCATCTTCTTTGCGCGTCCTACGATGTTTTCGATCATCGCGCCGGAATTGAAGTCCTTGAAGTAAAGGACTTCCTTGTCACCATTGGCGTAGGTGACCTCCAGGAAGCGATTCTCCTCGGATTCCGCGTACATCTGCTCAACGACCGACTGGATCATCCCGCTGACCGCGGCCTTCCGCGAGTCTCCGTGCTCGGAGAGATCGTCGGTGTGCAGCGGCAGACGCTCCGTGAGGTACTTGGAGAAGATGTCCTTGGCGGCCTCCGCGTCCGGACGCTCGATCTTGATCTTCACGTCGAGACGGCCGGGGCGCAGGATCGCCGGGTCGATCATGTCCTCGCGGTTCGAGGCACCGATCACGATCACGTTTTCGAGGCCCTCGACGCCGTCGATCTCGGAGAGCAGCTGCGGGACGATGGTGTTCTCCACGTCCGAGCTGACACCGGACCCCCGGGTACGGAAGAGGGAGTCCATCTCGTCGAAGAAGACGATGACGGGGGTGCCCTCGCTCGCCTTCTCCCTGGCGCGCTGGAAGATCAGCCGGATGTGCCGCTCCGTCTCGCCGACGTACTTGTTGAGCAGCTCGGGGCCCTTGATGTTGAGGAAGAAGCTCTTCCCCGCGGGCTGCCCGGTCACCTCGGCGACCTTTTTGGCAAGGGAGTTGGCGACAGCCTTGGCGATGAGAGTCTTGCCGCAGCCCGGCGGGCCGTAGAGCAAGACGCCCTTGGGCGGACGGAGTTCGTGTTCCTTGAAGAGGTCGGGGTAGAGGTACGGAAGCTCGACCGCGTCCCGGATCAGTTCGATCTGGCCACCCAGACCGCCGATCTTGGTGTAGTCGATGTCCGGGACCTCTTCGAGGACGAGTTCCTCGACCTCGCTCTTCGGGATGACTTCGTAGACGTAGCCGGAGCGGGGCTCGAGGAGCAGGGCGTCCCCGGGCCGGATGGTGATGTCCAGCAGTGGCTCGGCGAGCCTCACCACTCGTTCCTCGTCGGTGTGCCCGATCACCAGGGCGCGCTCGCCGTCCTCAAGGATCTCCTTGAGGGTGACGATGTCGCCGGCGCTCTCGTACTTCATGGCCTCGACCACGTTGAGCGCTTCATTGAGCATGACCTCTTGGCCACGCCTGAGGTCCTCGGTCTCCACACTGGGGCTGACGTTCACCCGGAGTTTTCTGCCTCCGGTGAAAATGTCGACCGTGTCGTCCTCGTTCGTCTGCAGGAAGACACCGAAGCCGGCCGGCGGCTGCGCGAGCCGGTCGACCTCCTCCTTGAGCGCGACGATCTGGTCGCGGGCCTCGCGGAGAGTATTGGCGAGACGCTCGTTCTGCGCCGAGACGCCGGCCAGGTTGGTCTGCAGCTCGACGATCCGCTCTTCGAGAATCCTCGTGTGACGCGGAGAGTCGGCGAGCTTGCGTCGCAGGACGGCGATCTCCTGCTCGAGATAGGCAACCTGACCGGCGGGATCTTCAGACCCTCGCCCCGGCCGGATGCCGCGGTTGATGTCGTCGTCGTGGGCTGCCACGGTCCTCACCTCCTCCAAGGAGCTGGACGCTTCCTGACCCTACCTGGGCCGGTGCAGGTTGAAACCCCTAGATCGAAAAGACTGTCGGGGCGTGTCCGATCTTCACCCTTGCGCACGTCCTCACGCCAAGGGAATACCCACCCAACAACATCGGAAAGCGAGCGGTTGTATCGTCGAGTCGGTCAACACCCGTCAGGGCTGGCGCCACTTAGGCAAAAACGGTTCACGTACGCAGGAACGGCAGGCGAGATGACCGCGCAGGACGAAGCCCCAGAGCTGGAAGTGTGGATCGACCAGGATCTGTGCACCGGGGACGGCATCTGTGCGCAGTACGCGCCGGAGGTCTTCGAGCTCGACATCGACGGGCTGGCTTATGTGAAGAGCACCGATGACGAGCTGCTGCAGGACAAGGGCGCCACAACGCCCGTCCCGCTGAAGCTGCTCAATGACGTCCGGGACTCCGCGAAGGAGTGCCCCGGGGACTGCATCCACGTCCGCCGCGCCAAGGACCTCGTCGAGGTCTACGGCCCGGACGCGGAGTAGCCGGTGCGGCGCGGAACGCGTCGGCCGGGCACATCATGTGACCGGTTACACACGACCAGTACTCATGGCGGCGGGGAGTTCGCTCTGAACGAACTTCCCGCCCTTCCATTGCCACTTGACGCTCTTGTGCACGTCCGGGCAGCAGCGCGGAACGTCGAGCGTGGAGTAGCCCAGGAGCGCCGCTGAGATCGCGCCATCCTTGATGGTGAGGGTTTGGACGCTGCGCTGCCGGGCGGGCGCGAGGAGTGTCGCCACGATGCGTGGTGCGGCCTTGGCCTCGGTCGGCTGCGCCAGGACGTAGACGCCGCTGGGCGGGGTGCCGGTCCCGCTGTGGCAGCGGACCACCGCAACGGTCTCGGTCGTGCCGTCGCCGTCGAGGTCGCCGGAGGCCTTCTTCACCACGTCGAGGCGGTTGGGCCCGCAGTCGACCGGAAAGGTCACCCTGCCCGGGTCAGGGGCGGCTGTGAGGTGGTGGCCGGCCGTGGCATCGGGGGAGGTCGTGGCCTTGGCGTCGGGGGGCTGGATAAAGGACGCGGCCGCGACGACCGCCGAGACGGCGGTGGCGGTGGCGAGCCAGTGCATGGGGCGCGGCTGGGTGTGCATAAGGTCCTGGCCTGCCATGGGCTGCACGCGGGGTAACTCCTGTGAAGTGCTGTACCGGTGGGAGTGCCCAGCATCGTTCCACAGGAGGGTGCGCCAAGGAACCGGCCGGGCCGGAGTTTTCCGTGCAGATCCGGTGGTGGAAACGAAGGGACGCCGCCGGCGGTTCCCGGTGCGGGAACTCGTCGGCGGCGCCTGATGGTTCGATGGCCGGATCCGGGCGGTCAGCCCTGCTCGGCGGAGCTGTCTCCGGAGGCGGCTGCCTGGTCCTTGGCGGGGGCGGCGGCTGCGGCTGTCTCCCGGGCGCCCGACGCGGCTGCTTCCCGCCCACCCGGCCCTGTGTAGTCCTCGCCGTAGGCGCCCTTGGCGGGCCGGCGGCGGCGCAGCGGGGGCTCGACGCCGTCGGCGAGGCGGCGGGCGGTCAGCAGGAAGCCGGTGTGGCCGATCATGCGGTGGTCGGGGCGGACGGCGAGGCCCTCGACGTGCCAGGTGCGGACCATGGTTTCCCAGGCCGACGGCTCGTTGAAGGTGCCGTGCTCGCGGATCGCCTCGACGGTGCGGGCCATCTGCGTCGTCGTCGCGACGTAGGCGCAGAGGATGCCACCGGGGACCAGGGCCTTGGAGACGGCCTCCAGGCACTCCCACGGGGCGAGCATGTCGAGAATGACGCGGTCGACGTCGGCGTCGGAGAGGTTGTCCTGGAGGTCACCGACGGTGAGCGTCCATGCGGGATGCGGGCCGCCGAAGTAGCGCTCGACGTTCTGCGTGGCGATCTCGGCGAAGTCGGCGCGGCGCTCGTAGGAGTGCAGCATGCCGTCGTCGCCGATGGCGCGCAGCAGGAAGCTGCTGAGCGAGCCGGAGCCCACACCGGCCTCGACGACGCGGGCGCCGGGGAAGATGTCGGCCATCGCCAGGATCTGCCCCGCGTCCTTGGGGTAGACCACGGCGGCGCCGCGGGGCATGGACAGGACGTAGTCGGGGAGCAGCGGGCGCAGCGCGAGGTAGGCGACGTTCCCGGTGGTACGGACAACGCTGCCCTCGGGAGCACCGATCAGCTCGTCGTGGGGGAAAGCTCCCTTGTGGGTGTGGAAGCTTTTTCCCTCTTCGAGCGTGAAGGTGTAGTGGCGTCCCTTGGGATCGGTGAGCTGGACCTGGTCCCCGACCTTGAAGGGCCCGCGACGGCGGGCGGCACCGGTCGGTTCGGACATGTGACCAGCCTACCGGCCCGTTGGGACGCCGCGGACCAGTGGGCGGCCCGGAGGCCGCCGACGGGGGGTCAGGGCTTACGGGCCATGGCGGAGACGAAGGCCCGCTCGACGTCGGCGGTGGACAGCACGCCGTAGATCTCACCGGTCTCCTCGACGACGAGGTACTCGGTGGCGGGGGTGGCGCGCAGGTACTCCAGGAGGTCCTCACCGGCGAGTTCGGCGGAGACCCGCATGCCCTCCTTGAGGTCCTGGGCGAGGGTGCCCACGGAGACCCAGGGGCGGCGGTGGTCGGGGACGCCGACGATGGCTGCCTCACGGACGAGGGCGGTGGGGGTGCCCTGGCGGTCGACGACGACCAGGGCGCGGGCGCCGGAGTCATTTGCGCGGCGCAGTGCCTCGGAGAGCGGGGTGTCGGCCTCGACGGGTACGGCGCGCCGGGTCAGGGTGCGGGCGGTGAGGTCGGGGAGCCGTTCCCGGAGCCGGGCCATGCGCAGGCTGTTGCCGGCGCCGGTCCAGATGATGGCGGCGAGGATCGCGGCGAGCAGGGCGTCGGTGAGCGAGTCGGCGCCGCCGATCTCCGGGCGGGCGGTGCCCAGGACGCCGGTGTGGGTGAGCAGCGGCAGGCCGATGAGGACGGTGACGGCGAGCGCGCGGCCGACCCAGGCGGCGGCGATGGTGCCGCTCATGGGCCTGCCGGTGATCTTCCAGACGATGGCGCGCAGCATCCGGCCGCCGTCCAGCGGGAGGCCGGGCAGCAGGTTGAAGATCGCGACGATGAGGTTGGAGATCATCAGGCCGGCGACCAGGACGCCGGGGACGGTGCCGGGTTCGACCAGCTGCATCCCGGCGTAGAAGACCCCGGCGAGGGCGAGCGAGAGCAGCGGGCCGACGAAGGCGAGGATGAACTCCCTGCCGGGGGTCTCGGTCTCCTTCTCGATCTCCGAGACGCCACCGAAGAACTGCAGCTGGATGCGCCGTACGGGGAGTTTGAAGCGGAGCGCGGCGACGGTGTGGGCCAGCTCGTGGACGAGCACCGAGGCATAGAAGGCGACCGCGAAGAAGAGCGAGACGAGGTAGCGGGCGGCGCCGAGCTCGGGCAGTACGCGCTCCAGCTGGCCGCCGAAGACCCAGGTGATCAGGGCGGCGACGAGGAACCAGCTGGGGGCGACGTAGACCGGTACGCCGAAGGGACGGCCCATCAGGATGCCGCCGCCGCTGCCCTTCCTCCTGCCCGGTGCGGGTGCCTTGGGCTCCTTGCCGTTCTTGGGCGGCTCGGGCGGCTGGGGCCGCACGGACTCCTCGGGGTCCTGCGACTTCCCGCTCTCGTCCACGGCGTCCCCTCATCGAATACGGCAGTCGCCCCTGCTCGGCCTGATGTCCCGATCAGGCAGGGCGCAGGGGTCCAGGCTCGATGGTATGCGGAGTGCCCTGCCCCGATCCGCTGCGGGGCCCTGCGCCGGTGACCCGTCCGCGCTTGTCAGTGGCGGGCCGTAGGGTTTTGTGGCATGGGATGGAGCACGGAGCAGGCCGAGGCGGGCACACAGGGTGGGGAAGCCGGGTCCGGCGGGGAGGCTGCCGGGGCGGAGGCGCGGAGCGAGGTGCAGCCGCGGCCGCCGGTGGCGCTGTCGCCGTCGCGGGCGAGCGATTTCATGCAGTGTCCGCTGCTGTACCGCTTCCGGGTGATCGACAGGCTGCCGGAGAAGCCGAGCGCGGCGGCGACGCGCGGCACGGTCGTGCATGCCGTGCTGGAGCGGCTCTTCGACGCTCCAGCAGTGGAGCGTACGGCCGTCGAGGCACGGGCGATGGTGCCGGGCGAGTGGGAGAAGCTGCTGGCCAAGCGGCCGGAGCTGGCGGAGCTGTTCGCGGACGACGCGGAGGGCGAGCGGCTGGCGCAGTGGCTGGCGGAGGCCGAGGCGCTGGTGGAGCGGTGGTTCTCGCTGGAGGATCCGACGCGGCTGGAGCCGGCGGACCGTGAGCTCTATGTCGAGACGGTGCTGGATTCGGGGCTGCAGCTGCGGGGGTTCATCGACCGGGTCGATGTCGCGCCGACGGGTGAGGTGCGGATCGTCGACTACAAGACCGGCAAGGCCCCGCGGCCGCAGTTCGCCGAGGGCGCGCTGTTCCAGATGAAGTTCTATGCGCTGGTGGTGTGGCGGCTGCGCGGTGTGCTGCCGCGGCGACTGCAGCTGGTCTATCTGGGCAGCGGCGATGTGGTGACGTACGACCCGAGTGAGGCCGATCTGCGGGGCGTGGAGCGGAAGTTGCTGGCGCTGTGGGAGGCGATCCAGCTGGCGACGGCGACCGGTGACTGGCGGCCGCGGCCGACGAAACTGTGCGGCTGGTGCGACCACCAGGCGCACTGCCCGGAATTCGGCGGTACTCCCCCGGTGTATCCGCTCCGGGTCCGCCCGCCGGAGGGCGGCGGGGTGCCGCAGGGCAGAATGGGAGACATCTAGGCGCTGATCGCCCGGACAGGCCTATCAAAGGAGAGCTCGTGGCCATCCGCGTCCTGCTGGTCGACGACCAGCCCCTGCTGCGTACGGGATTCCGGATGATTCTGGAGGCGGAGCAGGATCTGGCGGTCGTCGGGGAGGCCGGTGACGGTCTGCAGGCGCTGGAGCAGGTGCGGGCCCTGCAGCCCGATGTGGTGCTGATGGACATCCGGATGCCCCGGATGGACGGCGTCGAGGCGACCCGGCAGATCACGGGTCCGGCGAAGGACGGCCCGGCGAAGGTGCTGGTGCTGACGACCTTCGACCTGGACGAGTATGTCGTCGAGGCGCTGCGGGCGGGGGCCAGCGGCTTCCTGCTCAAGGACGCGCCGGCCAACGAACTGGTACAGGCGATCCGGGTGGTGGCGGGCGGCGAGGCGATGCTCGCGCCGAGCATCACGCGCCGGCTGCTGGACAAGTACGCCGGGCATCTGCCGTCGGGCGAGGAGCCGGTCCCGGACACGCTGCACACCCTCACCGAACGCGAGGTGGAGGTGCTGAAGCTGGTGGCGCGCGGGCTGTCGAACGCGGAGATCGCCGCGGATCTGTTCGTGAGCGAGACGACGGTGAAGACGCATGTGGGTCATGTGCTGACGAAGCTGGGGCTGCGCGACCGGGTGCAGGCGGCGGTGTACGCGTACGAGAGCGGGCTGGTGCGCCCCGGCGCCCAGTAGCCGGGCGGGTGCTGACAGCCCGTCACGCGCACGACGACGGGGCCGGACCGGGAGTTCCCGGTCCGGCCCCGCTCTCGTGTGACAGGTCCGGTCAGGCCTCGGACGACTTGCTGATCTCCCAGAACCGGAAGACGGTCGAGGGGTCCAGGGTCCATTCCAGGCCGGAGACCCCGTCGCGGGCCACGGCGTACTGCTTGCCCTGCCAGAGCGGGATCATCGGCACGTCCTGCGCGACGATGTCCTGCAGCTCCCGGAAGTCGGACTTGGTGGCGCCCCGGTTCGGCTGGTCGGCCGTCTTGGGCAGCAGCCGCCCGGTGATGGTGGGCGAGCTGTAGTGGTTGGCCACCACGCTGTCCTTGCCGAAGAACGGCGCGGTGAAGTTGTCGGGGTCCGGATAGTCGGGGACCCAGCCCTTGACGTAGGCACCGAACCGGCCGGAGGCCACGCCCTGCTCGTACTCCTTCGTGGGCAGGGTGCGCACCTTGGCGTTGAACAGGCCGCTGTCGTTGAGCTGTTGGGCGATTTCCTCGAAGGCCGGGACGGTGCCGGGGCCGAAGCGGTCGGGGGTGGCCCACAGGGTGAGCGGCACCTTGCCGTTGAAGCCGGCGGAGCGCAGCGCCTCCTTCGCCTTGTCGGGCTTCGGGCTGTCGCCGTAGGTGTTGAAGAAGGAGGTGCTGTGGCCGGTGATGCCGGCCGGGACGATCGAGTACAGCGGCACCGCGGTGCGCTGGTAGACGTCCCGGACCAGGGTCGAGCGGTCCAGGAGGTAGGCGATCGCCTTGCGGACGCCCAGCTTGCCGGCGACCGGGTCCTTGAGGTTGAAGACCAGGTGCATGACCTCGGCGCTGGCGCCCTCGACGACCTGGGTGCCGTGCTGCTGCTTCAGCGAGGCGTTGTCGAGTGCCGCGATGTCCTTCATGGACAGACCGCGGTAGGCGACATCGACATCGCCCTTCTCGACGGCCGTCTTGAGCTTGTCGGGGCGGTTGAAGAACTTCACGGTCATCCCGGAGTTCTTGACCTTGGCCGGACCCTTGTACGAGCCGTTGACGCCGAAGACGGCCTTCTGGGAGCTGTACTCCTTGAGGGTGTAGACGCCGGAGCCGGTGGCCTTGCCGTCGGTGCGCAACCGGTCGGCGGGGTAGTCGGCGTGATCGACGATCGAGCCGGCGCCCGAGGCTATCTTCATCGGGAACGTCGCGTCGGGCGTCTTCAGCCGGAAGATCACGGTCTTGGCGTCCGGCGCCTCGACCTTGTCGAGCGCGGAGAACATCACGGCGGGGCCGTTGCTGTCCTTGATGCGCCGGGTGCGGTCGAAGGAGTACTTGACGTCCTTGGAGGTCAGCGCGTCACCGTTGCTGAACTTGAGACCGTCCTTGAGGGTGCAGCGGTAGACCTTGCTGTCGCCGTCGGTGAAGCCACAGCGTTCGGCGGCCTCCGGCTCGGGGGTGGTGCCTCCCTTGGGGAAGCTCAGCAGGGACTGGAAGACATTGTTGAACAACAGCCATGATCCCGGCTCGTAGCCGGATGCCGGGTCGGTCGACTGGACCTTGTCCGTCATTCCCATGACCAGGGGTTCGCCGCTGCCGGCCGCCCCCGAGTCGTCCGTGCCGCACCCGGCGAGCGCGAGCAGGGCTGTGGTCAGCCCCGCTCCGATCGGGGCGGCCAGCCACTGGTCACGCTTCCTCACTAAACGGTCCTCACGTTCTGGGTGGTGCCTGTCGGGCCGCAGCGGGGAGGCCGCGGCGGGTGTGTGCTGCATTGGCCGGGTCCCCGGGCTCAGTTCGAGACGCCGCGGCCGAGCTCCCAGATCTGCAGCGACGAGGAGGAGTTGAGGGCCCACTCGATGCCGGTGACGTCATCGCGGGCGACGACGTACTGCTTGCCCTGCCACAGCGGGAGGAGCGGCACATCGTCGGCGATGAGGTCCTGCGCCTGCTTGAAGTTCGCCGCGGCGGCGTTGCGGTCGGTCTGCTGCCGGCTGTTCGGGATCAGCTGCGACTCGATCTTGGAGTTGCGGTAGGGCGAGCCGAGGAAGTTCTGCTTGCCGATGAACGGCGCGATGTAGTTGTCCGGGTCCGGGATATCGGCGAACCAACCCATGTTGTAGACGCTGTACTTGCCGTCCAGGGAGTCGGTCCGGAACTGCTGCCAGCTGTCGACGCCCTTGACCTTGATGTCGAACAGCTTGGTGCTGTTGAGCTGGCTCTGCAGCGCACGCACTTCCTTGGCGGTGCTGGAGCCGTAGTGGTTCGTGGTGTACGTGAGGGTGAACTTCACCGGGGTGGTGATGTGCGCCTGCTGCAGCGTCTTGCGGGCGGCGGCGGCGCTGGGGTTCCCGTACTTGGTGAAGAACGAGTTGATGTGACCGGTGAGGCCGGTGGGAACCATCGAGTAGAGGGGGTCGCCGGTGTAGGAGTAGACGTCGCGCACCAGCTCCGAGCGGTTGACGATCTGCGCCATCGCCTTCCGCACGGCCTTGTTGGAGACGGCCGGGTCCTTGGTGTTGAAGGCGAGGTAACGAATCTCCTGGCCCGGCATCTCCTGGAGCATGATGTGCTTGTCGCGGGCGTTCTCCAGGCTCCTGATCTGGTCGGGCGACAGCCCGCGGTACATCAGATCGACATCGCCCTTGCGCAGCGCCTGCTCCGTCACCTTGGAGTCGGTGAAGAAGCGCATCTCGACCTTGTCGTTCCGCACGTTCACCCCGCCCTTGTAGGTGGGGTTCTTGGTGAAGGTGGCCTTGGTGATGTGGTTGTTCTTGCGCTCCGTCTTCAGCGTGTACGGGCCGGAGCCGACCACGTCGAAGCCGCTGTAGAGGCGGCCCTTCGGGTACACCTCGCCGTCGACGATGGCGGCGGCGGGGGTGGCGAGCTTCTGCGGGAAGGTGGCGTCCGGCTTGGTGAGGTGGAAGACCACCTCGTTGTCGCTGGGCGTCTCGACCTTGTCGATGTCATCGAGCAGCGACACCGGACCGTTGGTGTTGTTGATGGTCCGCATGCGGTCGATGGAGAACTTGACGTCCTGCGCCGTCAGGGCGTGCCCGTTCGAGAACTTCAGGCCACTGCGCAGGGTGCAGCGGTACTGCTCGTTCTGGGTGTCGCGGAACCCGCAGGACTCGGCGGCCTCGGGCACCGGCGCGTTGCCGGTCCTGGGCAGCCGCATCAGCGTCTGGAGGGTGCCGCGCAGCATGTTCCACGCATCGACGTCATAGGCCTGCGACGGGTCGAGCGGGGCGGGCGCCGCCTTGGTCGCCTCGATCTGGGAGGCGACTCCCACCACGATCGGATCGCCGCCTTCGCCCGCGCCGTCCGTGCTGCCACAGGCTGCGAGAACGGGGGCGAGGAGACCGGCCAGCGCCGGCAGCACCAGGGTCTTGCGATTCATCGTCGGCAGGTTCCTTATCGGCGCAGAGGTGTTGCTCGCGTCGACATTAGTAGGAACGGCCAGCCGCGCTCAGACACAAAGGAGTTGATTCGATATGGCTTCCGGATAACCACGGGTGGGTGATCGATATCCGGACGGTGGAACGATTCGCACGTTGCTCCACCAATCCGGACACTTAACCCCGCTTAACACCCCCGACAGCCCCTCTGGAACACCCCTGGGCCCCACTGTCGACGGCCCGGCACGTGAGAAACGTCACGCATTCACGGATCCGTGGCGAGGCAACAATTCGGTCAGCGCATTCGTCACGGAAAATGAGCGGGCCGCTCCCCTCAGTTCTGAGGGGCTTTCTCCGGGACACGCTCAGTGCACGACTCGACGGCTTTCCGTGATGAGCGTTCGGAGAAATGGCAGATCGACTTCTTCCAGCGAGGGCACGACCGTACGGCCCGCCGCCGGCGGGATCGGTGTCACCGAGGGGACCGCGACGACCGGGCAGCCCGCCGCCTCACCTGCGGTCACGCCGGTCAGGGTGTCCTCGATGACCGCGCAGCACGCCGGGTCGGCCCCCAGCCGCGCGGCGGCCGTCAGATACGGGTCCGGGTGCGGTTTGGTGCGCTCCAGGTCGTCGCCCGCCAGGGTCAGCCGGAAGTTCTCCGGGCCCAGCGAATGCAGCATCTGGTCGACGATGGCGCGGTGCGAGGCGGAGACCAGCGCGGTCGGCACCTCATGGGCGGCCAGCTCGGCCAGCAGCCTGCGGGCGCCCGGCATCAGGGGGACGCCACGCCCGATCCGGGCCAGGAAGGCGGCGTTGAGGAGCACGCTGAGCTCGGTCAGGGTGATGTCGACGCCGGTGGCTTGAATCAGATACCCGGCACTGCGGGTCATCGGTCCGCCGACCACGACCTCGCGGTGTGTGTCGTCGAGGATGTGGCCGAGTTCGGCAAAGACTTCCGCCTCCGCCTCCCACCAGAATCCCTCGGTGTCGACGAGCGTGCCGTCCAGATCGAGGAATACGGCTTGGAGGGTCGCGGCTTCGGCCGTTCGGGTGCCGACTGCGGGGATGCTGCTGGTCATCCATCCACCTCCGTTACGACGTCCCCGAAGGGACGAAAGGGCCGGCCGCCATCCCCGGCTGGGGAAACGACCGGCCGCTACCGGACCGATAAGTGTACGACGGTACGGGCCGAAATGCGTGGTGATGGAGGTGGGGGCCGTCCTGAGGGGGATCCCGGGCGGTCCTGAGGCGGATCCTGGGCGGTCCCGGCCCGCGCACGCAAAATCACCGAGCGCTACGGGGATTCCCGGATTCCCGGGGCGGTCTGCTGCCGCCCCGGGAAGGGTTCACCCCGCTACCGCGCGTTGAAGTACTTCGCCTCCGGGTGGTGGATGACGATCGCGTCGGTGGACTGCTCGGGGTGCAGCTGGAACTCCTCGGAGAGCTCGACACCGATCCGCTCCGGCTGCAGCAGGTCGGCAATCTTGGCGCGGTCCTCCAGGTCGGGGCAGGCGCCGTAGCCCAACGAGAAGCGCGCGCCGCGGTACTTGAGCGCGAACATGTCCTCGACGTCGGCCGGGTCCTCGCCCGCGAAGCCCAGCTCGGCACGGACCCGGGCGTGCCAGTACTCGGCCAGGGCTTCGGCCAACTGGACGGACAGGCCGTGGAGTTCGAGGTAGTCGCGGTAGGAGTTGGCCTCGAAGAGTTCGGCGGTGGCGCCGCCGATCTTCGAGCCGACGGTGACGACCTGCAGGCCGACGACATCGGTTTCGCCGGTCTCCTCGGGGCGGAAGTAGTCGGCCAGGCACAGGCGCCGGCCGCGGCGCTGGCGGGGGAAGGTGAAGCGGGTGCGCTCGGTGCCGTCCTCGTGCAGCAGGATCAGGTCCTCGCCCTTGGACACGCACGGGAAGTAGCCGTGCACGACAGCCGCTTCCAGCAGGTTCTCGGTCTGCAGCTTGTCGAGCCAGCCGCGCAGCCGGGGGCGGCCCTCGGTCTCCACCAGCTCCTCATACGTCGGCCCGTCACCGGTGCGGGCCTGCTTGAGACCCCACTGCCCCTTGAACAGGGCACCCTCGTCCAGCCAGGACGCGTAGTCGGCGAGCTGGATGCCCTTGACGACGCGGGTCCCCCAGAACGGCGGTTCCGGGACCGGATTGTCGAGGGCGACGTCGGAGCGCACCGCGCCCTCGGGCTCCTCGACCTCCAGCACGGCCGTGTCCCGCTTGGGCACCCGGCGTTGCTTGAGGTCGGGGAGGGTGGCGCCGGGCACGCCGCGCTTGACGGCGATCAGGGCGTCCATCAGACGCAGGCCCTCGAACGCGTCGCGGGCGTAGCGGACCTCGCCCTCGTAGATCTCGTGGAGGTCCTGCTCGACGTAGGCGCGGGTGAGGGCGGCGCCGCCCAGGATGACGGGGAAGTCGGCGGCCATCTTGCGCTGGTTGAGCTCTTCGAGGTTCTCCTTCATGATCACCGTGGACTTGACCAGCAGCCCGGACATCCCGATGACATCGGCGCGGTGTTCCTCGGCGGCTTCCAGGATCGCCGAGACCGGCTGCTTGATGCCGAGGTTGACGACGTTGTAGCCGTTGTTGGACAAGATGATGTCGACGAGGTTCTTGCCGATGTCATGGACGTCACCGCGGACGGTGGCCAGCACGATGGTGCCCTTGCCCTCGTCGTCCGACTTCTCCATGTGCGGCTCCAGATGCGCCACCGCCGTCTTCATGACCTCCGCGGACTGCAGCACGAACGGCAGCTGCATCTGCCCGGAGCCGAACAGCTCACCGACGACCTTCATCCCCTCCAGGAGGGTGTCGTTGACGATGTCGAGGGCCGGACGGTCCTGGAGAGCCTCCTCCAGATCGGCCTCCAGGCCGTTCTTCTCCCCGTCGATGATGCGCCGCTGGAGACGCTCGTCCAGCGGCAGGGCCAGCAGCTCCTCGGCCCGGCCGGCCTTCATCGACTGGGTGTTGACACCCTCGAACAGCTCCATCAGCTTCTGCAGCGGGTCATAGCCCTCACTGCGCCGGTCATAGACGAGGTCGAGGGCGGCCTTGACCTGCTCCTCCTCCAGCCGCGCGATCGGCAGGATCTTCGAGGCGTGCACGATCGCCGAGTCCAGACCGGCCTTGACACACTCGTCCAGGAACACCGAGTTGAGAACGATCCGCGCGGCCGGATTCAGACCGAAGGAGATGTTCGACAGCCCCAGAGTCGTCTGAACCTCCGGGTGGCGCTTCTTCAGCTCCCGGATCGCCTCGATGGTGGCGATACCGTCCTTGCGCGACTCCTCCTGCCCGGTGCAGATCGTGAAGGTCAGACAGTCGATGAGGATGTCCGACTCATGGATGCCCCAGTTGCCCGTCAGGTCCTCGATCAGCCGCTCGGCGATGGCGACCTTGTGCTCGACGGTGCGGGCCTGGCCCTCCTCGTCGATGGTCAGCGCGATCAGCGCCGCACCGTGCTCCGCCGCCAGCTCCGTGACCTTCGCGAACCGCGACTCCGGGCCGTCCCCGTCCTCGTAGTTGACGGAGTTGATCACCGCACGGCCGCCGAGCTTCTCCAGACCCGCCTGGATCACATTCAGCTCCGTGGAGTCCAGCACGACCGGCAGCGTCGAAGCGGTCGCGAAGCGGCCCGCCAGCTCCTCCATGTCCGCCACACCGTCCCGGCCGACATAGTCGACACACAGGTCGAGCATGTGGGCGCCCTCACGGATCTGGTCGCGCACCATCTCCACACAGTCGTCCCAGCGGCCCTCCAGCATCGCCTCACGGAACTTCTTCGACCCGTTGGCATTGGTCCGCTCACCGATCGCCAGATACGACGTGTCCTGCCGGAACGGCACCGTCTGATACAACGACGCCGCCCCCGGCTCGGGACGCGGCTCACGCACCGTGGGGACAGTGCCCCGCACCCGCTCGACGACCTGCCGCAGATGCTCCGGCGTCGTCCCACAGCACCCGCCCACCAGCGACAGCCCGTACTCCGCCACGAACGTCTCCTGCGCATCCGCCAGCTCTTCGGCGGTCAGCGGGTAATGCGCACCGTTCTTGCCCAGCACCGGCAGCCCCGCATTGGGCATACACGCCAGCGGCACCCGCGAATGCCGGGCCAGATAGCGCAGATGCTCACTCATCTCCGCCGGACCGGTCGCGCAGTTCAGACCGATCATGTCGATGCCCAGCGGCTCCAGCGCCGTCAGCGC
>NZ_JBICXQ010000033.1:0-89522 GCF_043200375.1 Streptomyces sp. NPDC048434
ACCCGGCTCGGCCGGACACTCCCCGCGCGACGCTGGTCGGCCCGACCAAGACCAGACCTGCCAGCCGGAAAACAACCTAAATCACCGGTATTGGGCGTAGCCCATTGGTGCCGACAAGGTTGTGCCATCCACATCGGTGGCAAAGGCACCTGCCACTGATCCATCAGTCCTGACGGGTGCCATCGTGGAGCCTGGTCCGGCGAACCGATTGCCGCGGGTTCGACTTCGAAGGCGCCCACGACAGAGCCGCGACGGGGCATCCCCTGGGACCGGTCGTTCAACTCGCCCAGGAACGCTGTCAGTCCGGCGCTCCGCTCATGATCTCCGCCTTGGTGCACTACTTGGGGGCGTTCCTGACGCGGGTCCGAGGTCTACGACCTTGCCTATCGGTGCCGGCGGTGGGCCGTAGCGGTTTCACCCGCGGAGATTTTTGGTTCCTTGTGGATCTGTGGGCGCTCGCTGGCGACGGCCACTCCGTTGAGGAGCGTCTCGTCCAGCGCGTCAACGTCAACGTCAACGATGCAGGTCATCGCCCCTCTGGGGCCGGGCGCAATGAGGGCCGACGACGGGAAGAGGCAGGGCACGGACGGGCTTCTCGCGGACAGTTCCCGGCCCCCGTGCTGGGCCCGCGCGGTCCGGCGCAGGCCCAGGCAGCAGCTCCCTCGTCTGCTGGTCTCGACGTCATTTGCCGTCTCACATGCCGCCGGCCCCCGTAGTGCCGCCACCCGTGCCGCCACCCGTGGTGGTGGGCGGTGCGGTGGTGGTGGGAGGCGCGGTTGTGGTGGGCGGAGCGGTGGTGGTCGGCGGAGCGGTTGTGGTGGGCGGTGCCGTGGTGGTCGGCGGTGCGGTTGTGGTGGGCGGTGCAGTGGTCGTGGGAGGTGCGGTGGTAGTGGGCGGAGCGGTTGTGGTGGGAGGTGCGGTGGTAGTGGGCGGAGCGGTGGTCGTGGGGGGTGCGGTGCCGCCGCCCGGAGTGGTGCCGCCGGAGGTGGTGCTGGCGCCGGTGGTGGTGCTGGCGCCGGTCGTGGTCGTGGTGGCGCCCGTGGTCGTGGCTCCGCTGGTGGTGCTGGCTCCGGTGGTGGTCGTGGTGGCGCCCGTGGTCGTGGCACCGGTCGTGACCCCGCCGGTCGAGCCACCCCCCCCGCCGCCGCCGCCTCCGCCACCGCCGAAGCTGCAGAGCCGCGGGTTTGTGACGAGCCTGCCGGTCCTGACGTTCACCAGGACGAACCTGCCGTTGTTGTCGCGGACGAACTTGCAGAGCAAGTTTGGTCGCGCGCTCGACGAGGCTGACGTGGTCTTCGCCGTCTGCGGTGCCGCCTCCACGGTCATCACGCCCGCCGATCCGGCAAGTGCCACGGCCATGCAGGACGCGCCGATCAGACGAGGAAGGTGCAAGTGCTTTCGGATGCGCGACGCCATGATGCCTCCTTGAGGGATGGGCTAGGTACCTCCTCAGCCTGGGAAACCAGCCATGACCGCGGCGTTGATCCGGCGTGACCCCGGCGTGATGCGCTTCAGGGCCGGCCGCGTGTGCCGAGCTCGTCGGCGTACGCCCGTGTGCTCCAGCCCGAATCAGCTCGCGCTTCATTTCGGGGAGGCGGGGCCACGGTGCCTGGGGCTCTGGGGGCCGAGCAACGAGGCCGAGGGGGAGACGAAAAGGCGGAGTGTGGCGGGCCGAAAAGACAGGCGGTCGGTATCAGGGGAAGGTAGAGAGAGGTACCTCTCGGCGCTCGATCCGTCAGTGCCCTGGTCGGCGTACGGGGAGGGCCGGCGCACGGAGGAGGAAGCCAAGGCGAGGAAGCCAAGGCGAGGAAGCCAAGGAGTAAGGAAGCCGGGGCGAGGAAAGCGGGAAGAAGAAGCTAAGGAGAAGGAAGCTGGGGCGAGGAAACCGGGGAGAAGAAGCGCAAGGCCCCCGAGTGGCGCTGGGGCAAGCGGACATCCCCAGACGTCCGAAGTGATCTCATCGTTGGGCGTACTCGGCGCGATGCCCTGACGGGCCTTGATCAGGTCGTACCGGTCCTTCATCTCCTTCACCAAGACGGGCAGCAGCTTGGCGGTTTCGTCCGGCTCCGTTGCCAGGGCAGACAGCCGGGGCGCGAACGGAGTCAACTCCACACCGCGCTTGCCGTCGATCCCGACAAGGGCCGCGGGCTGAGTGGCCAGCCCCGTCAGTAGTTTGCGCAAGAACATCGACTTGCCCGACAGGGCCGCCCCGAGCACAGTTGGTGAGGGACTGTCCGGTAGTCGCGGACAAACGCGGTTGCGCCCTCCCGGAGTGCCACTGGCAACACCAGCAGGTCACTTCTGGTCTGGTGAGGCCTCTTCACCCGGCACAGCACATCGAAGCCGACCAACCGCAGTTCAGCGACGCCCGGTTTGAGGCTCACGACAGGCACGGCGTGAACGCCCCAGGCGTCGCAGTCTCTCGGAAGGAGCCGCCACGTCCGCCGGCTCCTGGCCAGGAGCGAGTCGAATCCGGACACGCAGCCCCGTCGAGGTGGGATGCGGAATGCCCCGCCTCGGGGGTACCGGACGGAACTCCCGACGCGTGGTTGCTCGTACGGCCAGAGCCCGCAGCCGGGACGGCTTGACGGCCAGCCCGCAGGCGTCCATGGTCGCCGGACGAGGCCATCAGGCGGACAACTGACAGAGGCAGACCTACGGTTGACCAGTAGGCCGTCAGTCACCCCGGACTCCAGGGCCTCGGCCATCAGCATCGTGGCGGACGAGGTCTCGACACGGATTACTCGCACAGATTTCCCTTGGGTGAGAGCCTGGCAGTAGGTCTGACAGGTTGACTTAGCAAGGGCGAAGCCAGGGAAGTCAGGTTGACTTGTCAAGCGATTCAAGCCGGCGCTGTTCGGTGGTCGTGGCCGGACTGCGCTGATCGGCTTCAGGTGGCCCGCATGCGGCGGCGATACGGCTTCGCCATCGCGAGGTGGATAATCTTCCTGTATAGGAATAAATGCAGGCAATCAGTATTGGATGAGGTCGTCCCGAGCGGTCCTGGCCGGGAGACCGGTCGACTGGTCGGTTGATGTCGCCGAGGAGATGCACCGCGTGACTGATGAACGGGCATGGTTGGGCGAGTTGCTGGCATCGGTGGAGTCGGCACCGCCGGAGGTGGCCGTCGCCGTTCTGGCCCAGCTGCTGGCGAGGAGGCTTGCCGCGACCGAGGTGTCCTTTCTGATCACCGACCTCGGCGGCAAGGCCGTCGTACGGCTGACCGGGACCGCGACCGAGGGCGGTCCGGAGCAGCCGCGGCAGATCGAGTTGCGCGGCTCGGTCTACGAGCGGGTGGTCCGTTCCCAGCAAGCGCACGTGGCGAGTGGCGAGCGGGCGGGCGGGGATGGACCGGGACCGGCCCAGGTCATTGCGCCGGTGTCCGACCGCGGGGATGCGATCGGTCTGCTGGAGCTGACCGTGCCCGTCCTCCCTGACCGTCAGACGATGCAACTCATCGTCGAGGCCGCCCATGCGCTGGCCTACGTGGTGATCGTCAACCGGCGCTTCACCGATCTGTACGAATGGGGCCGGCGCACCACACGGCTCTCGCTGGCCGCCGAGATCCAGCACCGTCTACTCCCTGACTCCTTCACCTGTGACACCGGCCGGTTCATCGTCGCGGGAGCACTGGAGCCGGCTGCCGACATCGGCGGGGACACCTTCGACTACACGCTCGACCGTGACGCCCTGTACCTGTCCCTCACCGACGCCATGGGGCACGACGTACAGGCAGCGCTGCTGGCGACCATGGTCGTCGGAGCGCTGCGCAACGCCCGCCGGGCGGGCGGCACCCTCCTCGATCAGGCCCGGGACGCCCACCAGGCCGTCGCGGACTACGCGGACCGAGCTCATCAGGCGTTCGCCGACCAATCGGATCAGGTGCGTCAGGCCGTCATCCGGCACGGTGGTCAGGTCATGGCCACCGGTCAACTGCTGCATGTCAGTCTCGACACCGGCGAGGCCACCTTCGTCAACGCCGGCCACGTCTGGCCGTTGCGTCTGCGCGACGGGCAGGTCGAGGAGGTCACTCCCCTGGTCGACCTGCCTTTCGGCGTCACCCCGAACCCGGGTTACCGCGTCCAGAGCCTCGACCTGCGTGAGGGTGACCGTCTGGTTCTGCTCACCGATGGAATGCTGGAGCCCCACGGGAACGAAGCGGGCCTGCGCGACCTGATCCAGGAGACCGGCGAGTGGCACCCACGCGACGCCGTACGTGTCTTCACCGAAGCCGTCCTGGAGCTCTCGGACCACGACCCACGCGACGACGCCACCGTTCTGTGCCTGGACTGGCCCGCGCCCAACGCCGTCTACACCGGACCCAGGACCAGCGACAAGCGGACCATGCCGTCCTGAAGGCTGCTCAGGCGGCGACCAGTCGGCCCACGACCGAAGTCAGCCCAGGCGGTACGTGTCTTCGAGTTCCTGGCGGTCGCCAGGCAGCAGCACATCCATGACCTGCAGGGCCTGCCCCGAGACATCGCAGGCCACGACCAGCACACTGAGCACCGGCTCGCCCTTCGGAAGCGCCAGCAGTTCGGCCTCTTCCTTGCTCGGCAGGCGAGCCGAGACGCGCTCGGTGACATGGTCGAAGCGCACGCGCTTACGAGACTCGAGGTGCGCCCGCAGCCCCTCGGCCAACGGAGCCGAGTCGGCGAGGCCAGTGCCGTCGAGCAGATCGGCAGGGAAGTACGAGGAAGCCAGCTCCACCGGCTCACCTTCATCCTCGATCAGCAGTCGCCGCACGAGCACCTTGCCCCGGTTGGGCACGCCGAGAATCGAGGCCACTCGCGGAGGAATGGGCACCCGGTCCACCTGGACGAGGCGGCCGGATGAAGACGACTCATCCCGCTCCAGCGCGTCACGCCCCCGCTGATCCTTCTGCTCGATCACTTCGGGACGACCGCGAACGATCGTGCCGTAGCCCTGCCGGGACTCCAGCCAGCCGTCCCGCTTGAGGAGTTCGAGAGCCCGAACGACGGTCGGGCGGGACATGCCGAAGGCTTGGACCAGCTGATTTTCGCTCGGTACGAGAGTGCCGGGCGGGTATGTGCCGTCTTCGATACGACCCTGGAGCGTCTGCGCAAGCCGCACATATTTCGGTGCAGCCACTTCGTACGCCATAGCCCGCCGCCTCATCGCTCCAGCCAAGTCAACTTGTCAACCAGACTACCGCCCTACCCCCTACCGGTGCCGTCCCAGTCCAGACAGCGCCGCTTGGATGTAGCACGACGCGGGCATCCGCCGCGGAGACCGCCAAGGCCGAGCGGGAGCCAACCCGCTTCCAGCCTCGGCCTCGGCATCCACGACACGCAGCCGCGGCGCTGTGTCGTTACTCCGCAGACCTTCGCGCTCATCGATCCGCACCACGGCGCCAAGGGCATGGTCCGCCAACTCGAAGAGCTCATCCAGTACTTGGACCGGAATCCGTCGACCTCCTGGACGTGGGCGGCGACATCCTCGCCCAGGGCGACGAGCCCACACTCCGCAGCCTCTCGCCGACGCCCTCACCCTCGCAGCATGCTGTGACGTCCAGCCGGTCACCTCGGTACGGGAGTGGCACCCCTCCGAGGCAACGGCGATGCCGGCCGCCACTGCACAAGGCGCCCGCGGAACGTGCGAAGCCAGGGACGCCAGCCTACCGGTTCCGCCCACCGACGAGGGCCCCACCGTGCACGAGGCCGACCTCGACGAAGCCCTCAACCGCAATCAGCCCGCCCGCGCCATCCTCGCCACGGAGAACCCGCATCAGGTCGAGCAGCACAGCCGCGAGATCTGCGGCCGCTCCGAAATCGACTACGAACGCAACAAGGCGAGTTGGCTCGGCAGCCGGCCCACCCAGAAGGTCGACCCGGAAGCCGTACTCCACCAGCTCGACGACTTCGAAGCCGATGCCCGGGGCCGTGGAACCACCCACACCACCGTCCGCCGGCTCACCGAAGCTTTCGGGTTCAGCGGCCACCAGCTCCTGAGGCGCAGCGGGCATTCGCGCCATGCTGCATCGTCCGCCGCCGGGAATCTTTCCGGGGCCGGGCGTAGTGTGAAATGGCGGTCTTTGTTCAAAACACCCGCCGAGTTTGTCGGGCGCTGAGAGACGAAAGGTCACTCATGCCTCAATCCATGCGCGCGCTCGTAGCAGGAAAGGTCGGCGAGCCTTCCGATGTCCTGCGGCTGGAATCCCGGCCCGTTCCCACGCCGGAAGCCGGTCAGGCGTTGATCCGTGTGAAGGCGACTCCGATCCACGCCAGTGATCTGCACGTGCTGCGCGGCCGCTACGGTTTCTCCCCCGAGTTTCCCGCTGTCGGGGGTCACATGGAATGCGTGGGCCGTATTGAGGCCCTGAGCCCGGATGCCGAGGGACTAAAGGTCGGCGAGCGTGTGGTGGTCGCTGCCGTACCGGCGGTACCCGGGCCCCATGCGGCCGGAACGTGGCAGGAATACCTTGTTGCCGATACACGAAGGCTCCTGCCGGTCCCCGACGATCTGAGCGACTCCAGCGCCTGTCAACTCGTCGTCAACCCGTTGGCCGCGCTGCTCCTCGTGACTCGCGAACTCGACGTGCAGCCGGGTGAATGGCTGTTGCAGACGGCCGCGGGCTCCACCGTCGGCCGGCTCGTCATCCAGCTGTCCAGGCATCTGGGTATTCGCACGATCAATGTCGTGCGGCGACGTGGTGCCGTTGAGGAGATCAAAGCGTTCGGTGGTGACGAGGTCATCTGCACCGAGGACGAGGACCTGTTGCAGCGTGTGGCTGAGACGGCAGGACCGGCCGGTGTGCGCAAGGCCATCGACTGTGTCGCGGGACCCGTAGGTGCCCAGGTATCCCAGGCATTGGCTCCGGGGGGAGAGGTCGTGGTCTACGGCGCGCTCTCCACCCATCGGCAGACTGACCCGGCAGCGCTGACGATCCCGCTGCAGGCACGCTCGGTAATCTACGAAACCAAAGTGGTCCGTGGCTTCTGGCTGAACCGCTGGTTCGGCACCGCCTCACCTGAGGATGCGCTGCACGCGCTGTCCCAGGTCCGCGGTCTCGTCGCTGATGACGTGCTGAGCATCCCCCAGGGCCGGCCGTTCCCGCTCGAACGCTTCACTGAAGCCATCGCGCTCGCCGAAACACCCGCACGTGACGCCAAGCCACTCTTCGTCTTCGAAGACGGCCGGGACAAAGACGACAGGTAGGAAGCGGCCCTGCCGGCGCCGGCAGCGGTGCGGCTGCGGCGGGGCAAGGCCGCCAAGGCCCGCGGCGCCGCCCAGCTCGGGCAGACCGCACCGCTGGGTGAGCCGTCGCATCCTTATCGGCGGGGCGACGGGGCAGGGCGAGGTCGCCGGGTGAAAGGGCCGGCGGTGCCGGGCCGCCGTTCCGTCGCTGTCACGGATGCGGCAGCGTGAGCGGACCGAACGCTCCGGAGAGGGGCGAGGGGGAGCGGCTGCTGCCGCGATGTGGCGTGGCGCAGCGTGGGCGCTCCGCCAGGCACCCCGCCATCGCGGCTGAGCATGCGGCTGCCCCGAACGTCGCGAGGGTCTCAGAGCTTGGCCAGTTTGCTGTACGGACTCATGATCCGTGCTTGCAGCGAACCGAAGTCGACAAGTACCGCGATCTCATCCTCGACACAGATCACGCGGCCGAGGCCGTACTCATCGTGTGTGACCCGATCGCCTATCGCGAACTCCTTGGGAGGACGCGTGACCGGGGGCTTGAAGGGGCTGGACGGCAGATGACGCCGGGCTACGGCAGGCTTTCTCATTAACAGCAGTATGCGCCTGGTGGGCGAGCTGCTCCTAAACACGCCGACTAACGCAACCAAGCCGAGATCTCCGTCGGCGGCCCCTGCTCACCCAGTTCCCCTCCACGGGCCCGCGAAGCTGCGGACGTACCACCAGCTCGGCGGGCTCGGGTCGCTTCACCCGCCGCCCCGGGAGCCTCCGTCCCTGGAGCACCGCAGGCCTCCGTCCGCCACTGTCAGGTCTCACGGAGTGATCACGGTGGACCGCCAAGGCCGAGGCCAAGCCGATGGCCCGGCCGTCTGGGCCGTCCCTGGGCCGTGCGAGGTAGACCGCCAGTGACAGAAGGCCACAGCGGGTGACTGCCCCCTCACCGCTCCGACCTGGGCCCCCGTAAACGATCTGCCACACTGGACGGACCATGCCTGCACCCGGAGAACTCACTTTCGTCGCGCCGCGCGGGGCCAAGAAGCCCCCGCGGCACCTTGCCGATCTCAGCCCCGTCGAGCGTCGCGAAGCGGTGGCCGCGATCGGGGAGAAGCCGTTTCGCGCCAAGCAGCTGTCGCAGCACTACTTCGCCCGCTATGCGCACGACCCGGCGCAGTGGACCGACATCCCGGCGGCGGCGCGCGAGAAGCTGGCGACCGAGCTGCTGCCGGATCTGATGAAGGTCGTCCGGCACATCTCGTGCGACGAGGACACCACGCGCAAGACCCTGTGGAAGCTGCACGACGGCACGCTCGTCGAGTCCGTGCTGATGCGCTACCCGGACCGGGTCACCATGTGCATCTCCTCGCAGGCCGGCTGCGGTATGAACTGCCCGTTCTGCGCCACCGGCCAGGCAGGCCTGGACCGTAACCTCTCGACCGCCGAGATCGTGCACCAGATCGTCGACGGGATGCGTGCGCTGCGCGACGGCGAGGTGCCGGGCGGGCCGGCGCGGCTGTCCAACATCGTCTTCATGGGCATGGGCGAGCCGCTCGCCAACTACAAGCGGGTGGTCGGCGCGGTCCGACGGCTGACGGACCCCGAGCCGGACGGGCTGGGCCTGTCCCAGCGGGGCATCACCGTCTCCACGGTCGGCCTGGTGCCGGCGATGCTGCGGTTCGCCGACGAAGGCTTCAAGTGCCGGCTGGCCGTGTCGCTGCATGCGCCCGATGACGAGCTGCGCGACACCCTGGTGCCCGTCAACACGCGCTGGAAGGTGCGCGAGGTGCTGGACGCGGCGTGGGAGTACGCCGAGAAGTCCGGCCGCCGGATCTCCATCGAGTACGCCCTGATCCGGGACATCAACGACCAGGCGTGGCGCGGCGACCTGCTGGGGCGGCTGCTGAAGGGCAAGCGGGTCCATGTGAACCTGATCCCGCTGAATCCGACGCCCGGCTCGAAGTGGACCGCCTCGCGTCCCGAGGACGAGCGGGCGTTCGTCCAGGCCATCGAGGCGCACGGCGTACCCGTGACCGTCCGCGACACCCGCGGCCAGGAGATCGACGGCGCCTGCGGTCAGCTCGCAGCCTCGGAACGCTGACCGCCCGCTGGTAGCGTGTGATCGAACAAATGCACATTCCGACAGGGGAGCGCCACAGCGCTGAGAGTGCGGAAGCGTCGTCACCACGGTGCCCGCAGACCCTTGAACCTCGCCCGGGTCATTCCGGGTAGGAAGTTCGGTCGTCACTCATGCTGTTGCGCCCCGCCCCGAGTCCCCTCCGTACGTCACCGGACGTCGAGAGCCGCGGACACCGGGCGGGGCCGCGTCTCTTCCTGGCCAGCCAGGAGGAAATCAGTGAGCACCACCAGCAGGATCACCGCCACGGCGGTCGCCGCCGCGGTCGGCGTGTCCGCTCTCGCCGCATGCGGTACCTCGGGCGGGAGCGCGGACGCCAAGACCGTCACCCTCGTCAGCCATGACTCGTTCAACGTCTCCAAGTCCGTCCTGGCCGCCTTCGAGAAGGAGAGCGGCTACAAGGTCAAGATCCTCAAGGGCGGGGACGCCGGCAAGGCCGTCAACCAGGCGATCCTGTCCAAGGGCAACCCCCAGGGCGATGTGTTCTTCGGCATCGACAACACCCTGCTCTCGCGCGGTCTGCACGAGGGCCTCTTCAGCCCGTACCGGGCCAAGGGGCTGGCGGACGTTCCGGCCGGGCTGCAGCTCGACAAGGGCGGGCACCGGGTCACCCCGCTCGACTACGGCGACATCTGCGTCAACTACGACCGCGGCTACTTCGCCCGGCACAAGATCGCGCCGCCGAAGAGCTTCGACGATCTGATCAAGCCGCGGTACAAGGGGCTGCTCGTCACGGAGAACTCCGCCACCTCCTCCCCGGGGCTCGCCTTCCAGCTCGGCACCATCGCGAAGTACGGGGAAGCCGGCTGGCAGGGCTACTGGAAGAAGCTCAAGGCCAATGGCGCCGAGGTCGTCGACGGCTGGGAACAGGCCTACTACGAGCGGTTCTCGGGCTCCGCGGCCGGCAAGGGCAAGGGCGACAAGCCGCTGGTGGTCTCCTACGCCTCCAGCCCGCCGGCCGAGGTGCTGGGCAAGAAGCCCGCGCCCGAGGAGGCACCGACCGGGGTCGCGACGGGCACCTGCTTCCGCCAGATCGAATTCGGCGGCCTGCTCAAGGGCGCGAAGAACGAGAAGGGCGGTAAGGCGCTGCTGGACTTCCTGCTGAGCAAGGAGTTCCAGGAGGACGTACCGCTGCAGATGTTCGTCAACCCGGCGCGCGGGGACGCCAAGGTGCCGGAGCTGTTCACCAAGTACGGCACGACGATCGACAAGCCCACGACGCTGCCTCCCGAGACGATCACCAAGAACCGCGAACAGTGGATCAAGCAGTGGTCCTCGCTCGTTCTGAAGTAACCCACGAGCGGCGTCCCGGGCCCGCGAAGGGAACGGCGGTGCGGCTCGGCCTGATGGCGGTGCCGCTCGCCTTCTTCGCGCTGTTCTTCGCCTATCCGGTCGTGGCGATCGTCGGACGGGGCCTGAAGGACGGCGGACAGTGGCAGTTGGGCCGGTTCGGTGCCGTGCTGAGCGACCCGGACGTCGTCCATGTGCTGTGGTTCACCGTCTGGCAGGCGGCGGCCTCCACGGGGCTGACACTGCTGGTCGCGCTGCCCGGCGCCTATGTCTTCGCGCGCTTCGACTTCCCCGGCAAACAGCTGCTGCGGGCAGTGGTGGCGGTGCCGTTCGTGCTGCCGACCGTCGTCGTCGGCTCGGCCTTCCTGGCGCTGGCCGGGCGGGGCGGGCTGCTGGACGAGCTGTGGGGCCTGCGCCTGGACACCTCGGTGTGGGCGATCCTGCTCGCCCATGTCTTCTTCAACTACGCCGTGGTCGTACGGACCGTCGGCGGGCTCTGGGCGCAGCTCGACCCGCGTCAGGAAGAGGCGGCGCGGATGCTGGGGGCCGGACGGTTCGCGGCCTGGCGGCGGGTGACGCTGCCGGCCCTGGGGCCCGCCGTCGCGGCCGCCGCGCTGATGGTCTTCCTCTTCACCTTCACCTCCTTCGGGGTGGTGCAGATTCTGGGCGGGCCCACCTTCGCGACGCTGGAGGTGGAGATCTACCGGCAGACCGCGGAGTTCCTGGATCTGCCGGCGGCCGCCGTCCTCACCATGATCCAATTCGCGGCGGTACTGGGCGTGCTGGCACTGCACGCCTGGACCGTGCGCCGCCGGGAAACCGCCCTGCGGCTCGTACCGGCCTCGCAGACCGCCCACCGGCCGCGCGGCCGCGGTCAGTGGGCGCTTTTGTGGGGGACGCTCGCCGTCATCACCGTCCTGCTCATCGTGCCCCTCGCCGTGCTCGTGGAGCGGTCGTTCGCCGGGCCGGACGGCTACGGAGCGGTGTTCTACACCTCGCTGCGGTCCGCCGCGAACGCCGACAGCACCTTCGCCGTCGCGCCCCTCGACGCCCTGTGGAACTCCCTCGCCTACGGGGCGGCGGCCACGGCGATCGCGCTGGTGGTGGGCGGGCTGGCGGCCGCCGCGCTGACCCTCCCCCGGCTCCGCAGGGGCCTGTCCGGACGCACGGCCCTGGTCAGCCGGTTCGTCCGCGGCTTCGACGCACTGCTGATGCTGCCCCTCGGGGTGTCCGCGGTGACCGTCGGCTTCGGGTTTCTGATCAGTCTCGACACACCCCCGCTCGATCTGCGCGCCTCATGGTGGCTGGTGCCGCTCGCCCAGGCGCTGGTGGGGGTGCCGTTCGTGGTCCGGACGATGCTGCCGGTCCTGCGGGCGGTCGACGGACGGCTGCGGGAGGCGGCCGCCGTGCTCGGCGCCTCGCCGTGGCGGGTGTGGCGCGAGGTCGACCTGCCCCTGGTGCGGCGCGCCCTGCTGATCGCCGCGGGCTTCGCCTTCGCCGTCTCGCTCGGCGAGTTCGGCGCGACGGTCTTCATCGCGCGGCCGGACCAGCCGACGCTGCCGGTCGCCGTGGCACGCCTGCTGGGACGTGCGGGAGAGCTCAACTACGGGCAGGCGATGGCCTTGTCGACCATCTTGATGGTCGTATGCGCCGGCGCCTTGCTGATACTGGAGCGCCTGCGTCCCGTCGACCACTCCGGGGAGTTCTAGATGACGGCACGGGCCGGGACCACTGCGCAGGAGCTGCTGCGGCTGGGCGGGGTGACCGTCCGCTTCGGCAGTGCGGGGCACCCCGCACTGGACGCGGTGGATCTGGACGTCGCCGCGCACGAGATCGTGTGCGTCCTGGGGCCGAGCGGCAGCGGCAAGTCCACCCTGCTGAGAGTGGTCGCCGGACTCCAACAGGCCGACGCGGGGCAGGTGTTGCTGGAGGGGCGGAATCAGTCCGGGGTGCCCACGCACCGGCGCGGCGTCGGCCTGATGTTCCAGGACCACCAGCTCTTCCCGCAGCGCGATGTCGAAGGGAATGTCGCCTTCGGGCTGCGGATGCGGCGTTCCTCACGCGTCGACCGGGAGCGTACGGTCGCCGAACTGCTGGACCTCGTAGGGCTGCCGGGCGCCCAGCGCCGCGCCGTGACCTCCCTGTCCGGCGGCGAACAGCAGCGGGTCGCGCTGGCCCGCGCGCTGGCCCCCCGCCCTCGCCTGCTGATGCTGGACGAGCCCCTCGGCCAGCTCGACCGCGGGCTGCGCGAACGGCTGGTCGTCGAACTCCGCCGTCTCTTCCACGAATTGGGCACCACCGTGCTGGCGGTCACCCACGACCAGGGCGAGGCCTTTGCGCTCGCCGACCGGGTCGTGGTGATGCAGGACGGCCGGATCGCGCAGACCGGCACCCCGCTGGAGGTCTGGCAGCGGCCCGCCACCGAATTCGTCGCCCGCTTCCTCGGCTTCGACAATGTGGTCGGGGCGACGGTGCAGGGCGAGGCCGCCGCCACCCCCTGGGGCAAGGTGCCGGTCCCGGACGGTACGGCGGACGGGCCGTGCCGCCTGCTCGTACGCCCGGCCGGGGTACGGCTGACCGCCGCCCCGGAGGGCCTGCCCTGTACGGTCGCGTCCCGTACCTTCCGTGGCACCCATGTTGCGCTGCTGCTCCAGCCGGCCGCCGGACCGCAGGTAGAGGCGGCCTGCGCACTGCGGGACGCGCCGGAGGTGGGGGAGCGGGTGGGCATCGCCTTCGCGGCCCAGGACGTGGTGGTGCTGGACGCGCCGGATACGGCGGCGGGCTGAGCCCGCGAAGAGGCCGGTCACCGCGGGGGCGCCGGGGCGGTCAGCCGTTTCCGGCCGCGGACCGGTCGGCCTGCCGGCGTTCCGGCCGGTCCGTCCCGGGGTCCTGCGGCCCGACGGGAGCGGGGCGCGCTCAGCGAGTCGCCACTTCCGTCTCCTGACCGGCCGCCGGCGCGTCGGACTCCGTCCCCGGCTCCGGTTCGCCGAACCAGGCGACCGCGACGGCGCCCGCCACGGCCACCACGAACCCGAGGACGGCGACCCAGGCGAAGCCCGGACGCGAGGAGTCGCCCAGCCACAGCACCCCGAGAATGCCGGGGACCACCGTCTCGCCCACCACCAGCGCCGCCGTGGCGCCGTTCACCGAGCCGATCTGCAGGGCGACGGTGTGCAGATACATGCCGCCGATACCCGCCACGAGAATCGCGTACAGGGCGGGGTCACCGAGGAGGGACGGCAGGTCGAAGGGCGCCACCCCGTTCAGCACGCGTACGCCGACACCGAGCGCGCCGAAGCCCAGGCCGGAGAGCAGGCCCGCGAGGATCGCGGCCCGGCCACCGAGCAGACGCACGATCAGGGTGCCGCCGCCGATGAGCACGAGGGAGGCGGCGAGCAGCCACCAATGTGCGGCGATCGGTGTGTGGCCGCTGCCTTCCGGCCCGGCGGCCGTGGCCAGCAGCACCAATGCCGCGCACACCACCGCGATGGAGGTCCATTCGGCCCGGGTGAGCCGGATGCCGAGGAGCTTGATGCTCAGTACGGCAGTGATCACGAGATTGGCGCTGATCACGGTCTGGGAAAGGAACAGCGGGAGCAGCCGGGCGGCCAGCGCGCCGAGCCCGAACCCGATGAAGTCCAGGACGCTTCCCACCATGAACTCCCAGGTCACGGCAGCTTTCGCGGTGGACGACAGGCTGGGGCCGCCATGCTGGGTGACACCGGTGGTGGACGCCTCGGCCGCCTCCCGGCGGGCGGACTTGCGCGAGCCCACCGCCTGCAGGACCGATCCCGTGCCGTAGCAGGCCGATGCCGCTACGGCCGTCAGAAGACCGATGATCACCAAGAGCTCCGTTCGCCCGCTGTCTGTATTACCTGTTGGTTGCCCGGCCTGGCAGACGTGCATTTCCGGACGGGAGTTGCCTCAGGTGGGCAAACACACCGTGTGGCCGGCGGACGGGCGGCGGGGGCGGAGCCTTCGACGGACGTGCGGAGCATGCCGCGACCGGGTCAGGAAGGCGTCCCGTCCTTGAGCCGGGCCAGCGCCTCCGGGGCTTCGTCGACCGAGTCGACCAGGGCGATCCGGGCCGCCATGGGACGGTCCGCCGCCAGCGCTTGGAGGAGCGGCCAGGCGGGGAGCCGCTCGGTCCAGTGCGCGCGGTCCACCAGCACCATCGGGGTCGGCTCACCTCGCGACCCGTAGTAGTTCGGGGTCGCGTTGTCGAATATCTCCTGCACGGTCCCGGCCGCGCCCGGAAGAAAGACGACGCCGGCATTGGAGCGCGCCAGCAGGCCGTCCTCGCGCACCGCGTTGACGAAGTACTTGGCTATGTGGGACGCAAAGGCGTTCGGCGGCTCATGTCCGTAGAACCATGTGGGGATGCCGACCGAGGCGCCGCCCTCGGGCCGGCTCCGCCGTACGTCGAAGGCGGCCCGCGCCCACTCCGTGATCGAGGGGTCGAAGTGCGGTGCCTTGGCGAGGATTTCCAGCGCCGAATCGAGCATGCCGTCTTCGAAGGGCGCCGCATACGCCCCGAGGTTCGCCGCTTCCATCGCGCCCGGTCCGCCGCCCGTCGCGACGGTCAGGCCGCTGCGGGCGAGCCGGCGGCCGAGCCGGGCCGCGCCCGCGTAGGCCGCGGAGCCGCGCTCCAGGGCATGGCCGCCCATGATGCCCACCACCCGCGCACCGGCGAGGTGTTCGTCCAGGGCGTCGGAGACGGCGTCGTCGTGGATGCTGCGCAGCATCGAGGCGAAGATGTCGCCGTCCGACTTGGTCGCCTCGAACCAGCGGTACGAGCGGGCGTCCGGGGTGGCGTCATAGCCGGTGTCGGACAGCCCCTCGAAGAGCTCGTCCGGGCCGTAGAGACTGCCCCGGTAGGGATCGAAGGGCAGGCCGGGTACCGGCGGGAAAACCAGGGCGCCCCCGGCACGGACCTTGGCGGCGGCGTCCGGTTCCATGGCGCAGCCGAGAAACAGGGACTCCGTGGTGTCCGCGCCGAGCAGCGCGAACGTACGGTCCGTCAGGTCGACCGACTGGACGCGATGTCCGGCGAGCGTGCCGGCGGCGATGACCCGGTCGAACTCCTCCAGGGATTCGATCTCGTAGTCGTGGTTGTCGTCGTGGGCGCTGGGGCGGCGGGACGCTGAGGGCTGTGAATTCGACTGCACGTCCGTCATGTTAGGACCGCAGTGACTGGACCAGGGGGCCGAGGTGTCCGTCCGCGGCCGCCGCATCGAGTGCGGCGCTCAGGGCGCCGTCGTAGGTCGGGCGGGCCTGCTTCTGAACGTCCCGGCCTTCGTCCGTGATCACGGAGTACACGCCGCGCCGGTCGTCGGGGCACAGGTCACGGCGGGTCAGGCCGGTCGACTCCAGGCGGGCGGCCAGACGGCTCACGGAACTCTGGTTGAGGCCGATGAGGTCGGCGAGCTCCTGCATGCGCAGCTCACCGTCGTCCGCCTCGGCCAGCCTGGCCAGCGCGCGGTACTCGGACAGTCCGATGCCGTGACGCCGCTGCAGGGCTCGTGCCAGCTCTTGTTCGACGCGGGTGTGCAGTGCTCCGAGCCGGTCCCAGTGCTCCGCGTCCATCGTCATCCGCTTTCTTCTGCCTTTTGCCGCTGGGCTCTTGACGGCAGCGTACATGCGGAAGAAACTTATGTATGTGCATGCAAGTGACGCGTATGCAGGGGCCGGGACCGGGTCCGTGCAGGGACCGAGGGGGAGTGGTGTCGATGACGATGCCGGGGGCGCGCCGCGAAAACCGGGCGTGGGCGCAGCAGTTGTTGCCGAGGCGGTCTGCGGGGGAGCGCCCGGGGGTGGAGCGCCGGAGCTTCGGGAGCCGCCGCGCTCCGCCCCGGGCGGCCCTGCACCGCTACTTCAGTGCACCAGCGGAAGCGTGGCCATTTCCGCGACCGTCCAGGTCAGGGGTGCCAGGACGATCACCAGCGCCAGGGCGCGCAGGGCAGCGGCGCGGTGGAGGACGGAGGCGGAGGCCCCCAGGCGGCGGAGGGCGGCCGTGGTGTGGGCGCGGGCCGAGCGGGATTCCAGCGCGGCAGTGAGCGCGCTGGCGATGACACAGGCGAGGACGACCGCAGCGCCGACCGCGGTGAGCGGTCCGAAGGGACGGGAGGGCGAGGCTTCGTACACCTTCATGGCGGCGTACGCGGCGGAGGCGACGGCACACAGGACACCGAGCGGGCGGCCGAGACGTTGCGACTCCTCCTGGAGTACCCGCCCGGACAGCAGACGCAGTGCGCCGGGCCGGCCGGCGCAGAGGAGCCGGCCGCACAGATGCACCAGACCGGGGCCGGCCAGCACGAGGCCGAAGGCCGACAGTGCCCAGCCGGCCAGCACGCCGGGAGGGCTGCCGATCAGCCGGCCGGGGAGCGGCAGCAGTCCGCCGTGGGCGCCGCCGGTGCCGGGGCTGGTGTACGCCTCGATCGCCAGGCCGGCCGCGGCCAGGGCGATACCCCACGGAAGACCGGAGGGCGGGGCGGTCCTGGGAAGGGTGTCGATCTCGGGGGCGCCGGCCTCGTGGCGGGGGCGCAGGGCGACGGCGGTCGCGGCAGCGGCGGTCAGCGGCACGGCCGCCAGCAGGATGAGGGCGCCGACGAGCGGCACGGGGTGGCCGGCGCCGAGCAGGTCGGCGTCGAAGGGGACGGCGGACGGGCCGCCGAGGTCACCGCGGAGACGGAGGAAGAGCAGCAGCGAGAAGAGGACGCCGAGGACACAGGTCAGCGTGGTGGAGACCGTGGCGAGCAGGGTGAGACGGAGCGGGCCCAGACCGGCGGCGGTCATGCCGCGCTGGAGGCGGGCGGCGGGATCCGTACGGGCCGTGGACACCGCGAACTGGGCCGTGGCGGCGAGCGGGGCGGTGCACCACAGCAGGCGTACCAGCGAGTCGTCGGCCGCGGACGGGTGGCCGGCGGCGTGGCCGACGGTGGAGAGCAGCAGGAAGCCGGTGCCGGCCGCTGCGACGGCGACGGAGAGGCGGCGCATCAGGACGAGGGGGTGAGAGCCGCGGGCTAGACGGAGAGCGAGCACGCTGCCCTGCTTTCCTCATCGGAGGAACCGGTGGCTGCGGGCGCGGCGCTCGACTGGCGGCCGTCGAGGAGCGCGAGGGACCGGTCGGCGAGCGTGGCGACCTCGGGGTCATGGGTCGCCAGCACGACGGTGATCTGGTGCGAGCGGGCCGCGGTGGTGAGGGTGCGCAGCACCTGGGTGCCGTCGGAGTGGTGCAGCGGCGCGGTCGGTTCGTCGGCGAACAGCACCTGGGGGCTGGTGGCGAGCGCGCGGGCGATGGCGATGCGCTGGCGCTGGGACTGGTCGAGCCGCGCGGGACGGCGGTTCACGCACATGCCGACGTCGAGGCGGTCCAGCCATTCGACGGCGGTGTGCTTGGCGGAGCGGGTGCCGGTGCCGCGGAGGAGGAGGGGGAGGGCGGCGTTCTCCCAGGCGGTGAGTTCGGGAACGAGATGCGGTTCGGTGTCGATCCAGCCGAACCGGTCCAGGCGCAGCCGTTCGCGGCTGGGGGAGGAGAGCGTGTGCA
The DNA here is from genome assembly GCF_043200375.1 of Streptomyces sp. NPDC048434. NCBI lineage: Bacteria > Bacillati > Actinomycetota > Actinomycetes > Kitasatosporales > Streptomycetaceae > Streptomyces > Streptomyces sp. NPDC048434. The sequence goes on from NZ_JBICXQ010000033.1 coordinate 18,123, forward strand.
CCGGGGCGCTGTTGAACCAGATCTCGCCCTCGGAGGGGACGAGTTGACCGGAGAGACATTTCAGGAGGGTGGTCTTGCCGCTGCCGCGCGGGCCGGTGACGGCGAGGATCTCGCCTTCGCGGACGCCGACGGAGACTCCGGCGAGGGCCGTGGTGCCGCCGTGTGTGTGGTGCAGGCCGCGGGCCCAGAGAACGTCGTTGTCAGGCGGGGCCACCATCTGCGCACCTCTTGCTGTAGGCGTCGAGTCGTTCCCCCGGCCGGGTGAACGACCATGGAGGGTATCGGTCACTAGCACGGTAAAGACTGGTGACCCCCGGTATTCGTCGCTTGGCAGCACAACGGCCCAGATTCACTCGTATGGCTTGAAGTGAGTGAATCTGAGCCGTTGGATGTTCAGTTGTGTACGAGTGCACCCGGAGGTGACGCGAGGGTCAGAGCTTGGTCCAGGCCTCGGTGAGGACGGAGCGCAGGATCTGCTCGATCTCGTCGAAGACCGGCTGGTCGGCGATCAGCGGCGGGGCGAGCTGGATGACCGGGTCGCCACGGTCGTCGGCGCGGCAGTAGAGGCCGTTGTCGTACAGCGCCTTGGAGAGGAAGCCGTACAGGACGCGCTCGGTCTCCTCGTCGTTGAAGGACTCCTTGGTGGCCTTGTCCTTGACGAGTTCGATGCCGTAGAAGAAGCCGTTGCCGCGGACGTCGCCGACGATCGGCAGGTCGTGCAGCTTCTGCAGGGTGCTCAGGAAGTTGCCCTCGTTTTCGAGGACATGCTTGTTGAGGCCCTCACGCTCGAAGATGTCGAGGTTGGTGATACCGACGGCCGCGGAGACCGGGTGGCCGCCGAAGGTGTAGCCGTGCAGGAAGGTGTTGTCGCCCTTGTAGAACGGCTCGGACAGGCGGTCGGAGATGATGCAGGCGCCGATCGGGGAGTAGCCCGAGGTCATGCCCTTGGCGCAGGTGATCATGTCCGGGACGTAGCCGAACTTCTCGCAGCCGAACATCGTGCCGAGGCGGCCGAAGGCGCAGATGACCTCGTCGGAGACGAGCAGCACGTCGTACTGGTCGCAGATCTCGCGGACCCGCTGGAAGTAGCCGGGGGGCGGCGGGAAGCAGCCGCCGGCGTTCTGCACCGGCTCCAGGAAGACCGCGGCGATGGTCTCGGGGCCCTCGAAGAGGATCTGCTGCTCGATCTGGTCGGCGGCCCAGCGGCCGAAGGCCTCGGGGTCGTCGCCATGGATCGGGGCGCGGTAGATGTTGGTGTTCGGGACCTTGTGCGCGCCGGGGACCAGCGGCTCGAAGGGGGCCTTCAGGCCGGGCAGGCCGGTGATGGACAGGGCGCCCTGCGGGGTGCCGTGGTAGGCCACCGCGCGGGATATCACCTTGTGCTTCATCGGCTTGCCGACGAGCTTGAAGTACTGCTTGGCCAGCTTCCAGGCGGTCTCGACGGCCTCGCCGCCACCGGTGGTGAAGAAGACCTTGTTGAGGTCGCCCGGGGCGTGGTGGGCCAGGCGCTCGGCAAGCTCCACCGCCTTGGGGTGGGCGTAGGACCACACGGGGAAGAAGGCCAGCTCCTGCGCCTGCTTATAGGCGGTCTCGGCGAGCTCGACCCGGCCGTGGCCGGCGTTGACCACGAAGAGGCCGGCGAGGCCGTCGATGTAGCGCTTGCCCTTGTCGTCGTAGATGTTGGTGCCCTCGCCGCGCACGATCGTGGGCACGGGGGCATTCTCGTACGACGACATGCGGGTGAAGTGCATCCACAGGTGGTCGTACGCCGTCTTGGAGAGGTCGCCGCTCATTGCTATCTCGTTCCCCAGGTGTAGGTCTGCTTCCGGAGCTTGAGGTACACGAAGCTCTCGGTGGTCCGGACGCCGGGAAGCGTGCGGATCCGCTTGTTGATCATTTCCAGAAGGTGGTCGTCGTCCTCGCAGACGATCTCGATGAGGAGATCGAAGGAGCCTGCCGTCATGACGACGTACTCGACCTCTTCCATGGTCGTCAGGGCGTCGGCCACGGGGTCGAGGTCACCTTCGACGTTGATGCCGACCATTGCCTGCCGACGGAAACCGACCGTGAGGGGGTCGGTGACCGCGACGATCTGCATCACGCCTTGGTCGAGCAGTTTCTGTACGCGCTGGCGTACCGCCGCTTCGGAGAGGCCGACGGCCTTGCCGATCGCGGCGTACGGACGGCGCCCGTCCTCCTGGAGCTGCTCGATGATCGCCAGGGAGACGGAGTCGATCGACGGGGTGCCGTTTCTGTCACGAGTGGCCACGCCGTTCACTGTGCACGAGCCTCGTCTGTCTTGCAACCCCGGATCGATGAAATTCGTTGTGTCGGGATCGAAATTTAACTGATTCCGTTGTTACCGGGTGGCGGGTGTGTTGAAAACGTGGGATCCATGGCTAGGGTGGATGTCCAAACCACCAGACTTCTGACTGAAGGGGGCGCACACAGTGACCACCGCACTGCGTCGTCTGCGCAACTACATCGACGGGGAGTTCCGGGACGCCGCCGACGGGCGGACCACGGAGGTGGTCAATCCCGCCACGGGTGAGGCGTACGCCACCGCCCCGCTCTCGGCCGCCACCGACGTGGACGCGGCGATGGCGGCCGCCGAAGCCGCCTTCCCCGCCTGGCGAGACCTGATCCCGGCCGAGCGCCAGAAGGTCCTGCTGAAGATCGCCGACCGCTTCGAGGAGCGGGCGGAGGAGCTGATCGCCGCCGAGTCCGAGAACTGCGGCAAGCCGATCGCGCTCGTACGGTCCGAGGAAATCCCGCCGATGGTGGACCAGATCCGCTTCTTCGCGGGTGCCGCCCGGATGCTCGAAGGCCGTGCGTCCGGCGAGTACATGGAGGGCTTCACCTCCATCATCCGCCGCGAGCCGGTCGGCGTCTGCGCCCAGGTCGCGCCGTGGAACTACCCGATGATGATGGCCGTGTGGAAGTTCGCCCCGGCGCTGGCCGCGGGCAACACCGTCGTCATCAAGCCGTCCGACACCACCCCGGCCTCCACGGTCCTGATCGCTGACATCATCGGCAGCGTGCTGGACGAACTGGGCCACTCCCGCGGCGTGTTCAACGTCATCTGCGGTGACCGCGAGACCGGCCGGCTGATGGTCGAGCACAAGGTTCCCGCGATGGCCTCGATCACCGGCTCGGTCCGTGCCGGTATGCAGGTCGCCGAGTCCGCGTCCAAGGACCTCAAGCGGGTCCACCTGGAGCTGGGCGGCAAGGCACCGGTCGTCGTCTTCGAGGACACCGACATCGCCAAGGCCGTCGAGGACATCTCGGTCGCCGGCTACTTCAACGCCGGCCAGGACTGTACGGCCGCCACCCGCGTCCTCGTCCACGAGTCCATCCACGACGAGTTCGTCGCCGCGCTGGCCAAGGCCGCCTCGGAGACCAAGACCGGCGCCGTCGACGACGAGGACGTGCTCTACGGCCCGCTCAACAACGCCAACCAGCTCAAGCAGGTCAAGGGCTTCATCGAGCGGCTGCCCGCGCACGCCAAGATCGAGGCGGGCGGCGAGCAGGTCGGCGACAAGGGCTACTTCTTCGCCCCGACCGTCGTCTCGGGCCTCAAGCAGGACGACGAGATCGTCCAGCAGGAGGTCTTCGGCCCGGTCATCACCGTCCAGCCCTTCTCCGACGAGAAGCAGGCCGTGGAGTGGGCCAACGGCGTTGAGTACGCGCTGGCGTCCTCGGTGTGGACCAAGGACCACGCCCGCGCCATGCGGATGTCCAAGACCCTGGACTTCGGCTGTGTGTGGATCAACACCCACATCCCGCTCGTCGCCGAGATGCCGCACGGCGGATTCAAGAAGTCCGGCTACGGCAAGGACCTTTCGGCCTACGGCTTCGACGACTACACTCGCATCAAGCACGTGATGACCTCGCTGGACGGCTGAGCCGACCGGCCGGCCCGACCGGCCGGCCGGGGGAATCACCGTCGAGCGCACGGAACGCTCGACACACCGTCGCGGGCGGAGGCCCGGCAATGGACGCTCTGTCTCTTGCCGCCTCCGCCCGCGGCACGTGAGAGTGCTCGCCATGGCTGATCTTTCGCGGCGTGCGCTGCTCCGAGGTATGGGCGGAATCGGTGTGACGGGGGCGCTGGCCGCCATGACCGGCTGCGGGGTGCCACCCGCGTACGTCAAGGAGGCGGACCGCGGGAGTGCGGACCGGTCGGCGCAGGACCGGAAGATCGTCTTCGCGAACTGGCCGCTCTACATCGACGTCGACGACCACCACAAGCAGCGCCGGCCCAGCCTTGACGCCTTCACACGGCGCACCGGGATCTCCGTCACGTACACCGAGGAGATCAACGACAACGACGAGTTCTTCGGCAAGATCAGCCCCGCGCTGATGAACCACCAGAGCACCGGCCGGGATCTGGTCGTCATCAGCGACTGGATGTGCGCCCGGTTCGTACGGCTGGGATGGGTCCAGGAGATGGACCGGGCCGCCCAGCCGCATGTCGCCGAGAACCTCGATCCGCTGCTGCGCACGCCGCACTTCGACCCGGGCCGAAAGCACTCCGTGCCCTGGCAGTCCGGGATCACCGGCATCGCCTACAACCGCAAGAAGCTCGGCCGGGAGATCAAGCACACCTCCGACCTGTGGAAGGACGATCTGCGCGGCCGGGTCACCCTGCTCTCCGGGCTCGATGAATCGTTCGCGCTGCTGATGCAGGGCGACGGCGTGGACATCACCCGCTGGACGGCCGATGACTTCCACCGGATGACCGACCGGGTACGCCGCCTCGTGAGCCAGGGCCACATCAGGCGGTTCACCGGCAACGACTACATCAAGGACCTGGACTCCGGGGATGTGCTCGCCGCGCAGGCCTACTCGGGCGATGTGATCCAGCTCCAGGCGGACAACCCGGACATCGAGTTCGTGGTGCCGCAGGAGGGCGCCGAGCTCTGGGCGGAGAGCCTGCTGATCCCCAACCTCGCGGAGCACAAGCGCAACGCAGAGCGGCTGATCGACTACTACTACCGGCCGGAGGTCGCCGCGGAGCTGGCCGCCTGGGTCAACTACGTCTGCCCCGTACCGGCCGCGCGCGAGGTGCTGGCCTCTTCCAAGGACAAGGAACGCGCCGCACTCGCCGAGGATCCGCTGATCTTCCCCGACGGGGCGATGCGCAAGCGGCTGGCCATCGCCCGCGACATCACCTCCAAGGAGCGGACCGAATTCGCCAAGGAGTGGAACGCGATCGTGGGGCTGTAGGGGCGGCGGGCCGTGCGCCCGCCGTGCGCCGTACACCCGCCGCCCGCCGTCGCCGCGCCTGGCCCGTGCAGGCCGTCGCGGCGACGGCGGGCGGTCAGGCCCCGGCAGCCGCTAGCTGCGCCAGGCGGCCGTGTAGCCGTCGATCTCGGCCGTCAGCCGCGCCTTGGCGGCGGTGTCCATGAAGGAGGCGGCGACTGCATTCGTGGCGAGGCCGGCCACCCCGTCGGCATCCAGGCCCAACAGCCGGGCGGCGACGCCGTATTCGGTGTTGAGATCGGTGCCGAACATCGGCGGGTCATCGCTGTTGATCGTGACCAGCACGCCCGCGTCGACCATCTCCTTGAGGGGGTGCTCCTCCAGGGTGCGCACCGCGCGGGTGGCGATGTTGGAGGTGGGGCAGACCTCCAGCGGGATGCGGTGCTCGGCGAGGTGGGCGAGCAGCGCAGGGTCCTGGGGGGCGCTCGTGCCGTGGCCGATGCGCTCGGCGCGGAGCTCGGTGAGCGCGTCCCAGATCGTGCCGGGTCCCGTGGTCTCCCCGGCGTGCGGTACGGAGTGCAGGCCGGCGGCGATGGCGCGGTCGAAGTACGGCTTGAACTGCGGGCGGGGGACGCCGATCTCGGGGCCGCCGAGCCCGAACGCGACCAGGCCCTCGGGCTGCAGGTCACAGGCGATACGGGCGGTCTCCTCGGCGGCCGCCAGACCCGCCTCACCGGGGATGTCGAAGCACCAGCGCAGCACCACGCCCAGCTCGGACTCCGCGGCTTTACGGGCGTCCTCGATGGCCTCGACGTACGCGGCGTCGGGGATGCCGCGGCTGGTCGAACTGAAGGGGGTGACGGTCAGCTCGGCGTAGCGGATGTGCTGCCGGGCCATGTCCCTGGCGACCTCGTACGTCAGCAGCCGGACGTCCTCGGCGTCGCGGATCAGGTCCACGACGGAGAGGTAGACCTCGATGAAGTGGGCGAAGTCGCGGAAGGTGAAGTAGTCGACCAGCGCTTCGGGGTCGGTGGGGACGGCGGAGTCCGGGTGCCGCGCCGCCAGCTCGGCGACGATGCGCGGTGAGGCCGATCCGACGTGGTGGACGTGCAGCTCCGCCTTGGGCAGGCCCGCAATGAAGGCATCGAGATCGGACAACGGTTCCTCCTGGTCAATGGGAGCACAGGGGTGTGCGGAGGGGCCCCGTCATGCTAAGCGGGGCGAGTGCGGTGGTGGGGCGCAGGTCCGCACACCGGCCCTCCCCGGGCCCGCCTACGACTCCGGGCCGGCCCCTTCCCGCAGTGTCTGCCGCGCCGCCATCAGCGCGAAGCCCAGCAGATTCAGGCCCCGCCAGCGCCCCGGGTCCGCGGCCCGCTCGTCATCGGCGGCGAGGCCGATGCCCCATATCCGGTCCATCGGACTGGCCTCCACCAGCACTCGGGAGTTCGTGCCCAGCAGAAACTCCCGCAGCGCGGCATCCTGGCCGAATTTATGGACACTGCCCTCGACGACCAGGCCGAAGCGGTGCCGCTGCCATGTCTCCTCGTCGAAGCCGCGGACCCGGCGCCCGGCGTCCTTGGCCTGCTTGGGGTGCCTCGCCGCGATCGCGCGTTGCTCCGCCTCCGCATCGTCGAACAGCCGCGCCTTGCCGGCCATCATCCAGTGCTCGGCGGTGGCGTACCGGACGCCGTCGACGGTGAAGGGGGAAGGCCACCACTGGCTGAAGCAGCTCGCCCCGAGGCTGCCGTCGCGCCGAGGGCTGTGGCCCCAGAAATGGACGTATTTGACGCGCTTCCCGGCGGCGGTCGCGCGGCGAAGTTCCTCGACCGAGCGCGGCCCGTCCGCGGCGCGCTCGCCCATGATCCCCGTGTTGTCGTGCATCATGCCGGGATTCTGTCAGCGGGCACTGACAACGTGTCGGGGCTCGTACCGCAAGAATCACAGAATTCGTCGCGTAACCAAAAGGCAACAACGGAATCCCTTGTTGAGACCCTTCTACTCTGTCAAGATCAGCCATCGATTCCGGAAATAGCTACGCCAGGCAGTGCCGCTGAGCGGCCTCGGTGCCCGGCGGAGGAGAGCACCATGGATCACCGATTCGATGCCACCGAGCGATTCGCCGCGGGCGCCCAATTCATCGCAGGAAGTCTCCGGAGCGGAAGTTCCGGCCGTACCCAGGCCGTCGTGGACCCGGCGACAGGCGAGACGGTGTACTCCTATGAACTCGCAGGTACGGCGGATGTGGACGCCGCCGTGGCGGCCGCGGAGCGGGCGTTCGCGGAGTGGGGCGGTGCCACGCCGGGCGAGCGCTCCGACACCCTGCACCGCTTCGCCGCAGTCCTCGCCGAGGACGCCGCCGATCTCGCCGCTGCGGAATCGCTGAACTGCGGAAAGCCGATCAAGCTCAGCGAGGAGTTCGACGTACCGGGCTCGATCGACAACGCCGCGTTCTTCGCGGGGGCCGCCCGGCATCTGGAGGGTAAAGCGGCCGGCGAATACAGCGCCGATCACACCTCCGTCATCCGCCGCGAGCCCCTTGGTGTCGTCGGCTCCATCGCACCGTGGAACTATCCGCTGCAGATGGCCGCCTGGAAGGTGCTGCCGGCCATCGCTGCGGGCAACACCATCGTCCTCAAGCCCGCCGAGATCACCCCCTTCACCTCGCTGCTGTTCGCGCAGGCCGCACAGCGCGCGGGCCTGCCGGACGGCGTCATCAACATCATCTCCGGGGCGGGCAGGGACGCCGGTGAGCATCTGGTGGGCCACCGTTCCGTCGCGATGACCTCCTTCACCGGCTCGACCGGCGTCGGCAAGCGCGTCGCCGAGATCGCCACCGGCACCGTCAAGCGGCTGCATCTCGAACTCGGCGGCAAGGCCCCCTTCGTCGTCTTCGACGACGCGGACCTGGAGGCCGCCGTCCACGGAGCGGTCGCCGGATCGCTGATCAACACCGGCCAGGACTGCACCGCCGCCACCCGCGCCTACGTCCAGCGCCCGCTGTACGACGCCTTCGTCAGCGGCGTCGCCGACCTGATGGCGACCGTACGGCTCGGCGACCCCTTCGACCCGTCCACCGATCTGGGCCCGCTGATCTCGCACACCCAGCGCGACCGGGTGGCCGGCTTCGTCGACCGGGCGCGCGGTTACGCCACCGTCGTCACCGGGGGCGAGGCGCCGCAGGGCGAGCTGGCCAAGGGCGCCTACTACCGGCCGACGCTGATCGCCGGGGCCGCGCAGGACAGCGAGATTGTGCAGTCCGAGATCTTCGGCCCGGTGCTGGTCGTGCTGCCTTTCGACAGCGACGACGAGGGCATCGCGCTGGCCAACGACACCCCCTACGGGCTGGCCGCCTCCGCCTGGAGCCGGGACGTGTACCGCACCGGGCGCGCCACCCGCGAGATCAACGCGGGCTGCGTCTGGGTCAACGACCACATCCCGATCATCAGCGAGATGCCGCACGGCGGGGCCAAGGCCTCCGGCTTCGGCAAGGACATGTCGGCCTACTCCTTCGAGGAGTACACCCAGGTCAAGCACGTCATGTACGACAACACCGCGGTGGCGCGCAAGGACTGGCACCGCACCATCTTCGGGGACCGCCCGTAAGGGACGTCCCCCTCGGGCCCCGAGGGGCCCTGCCCTGCGGCCGGCGCCGCGCGGCTTCGTCACCACCGGCCGAGCGCCGGGCTCATCCCCTGAAAGGGCACCGCGCATGGAGCACCACGAGCAGCCCGAACCCCTGTCCTCGGCCGAACTCACCGCCATGCGCCGCAGTGCGACCCACGGCCGGCTCGCCATGACCCGCCGCTCGCTGCTGCGTGCGAGCGGCGCCCTGGCGGCCACGGTCGGCGGCCTCGGCGCCCTGTCGTCCTGCGGCATCCCGCCCGCGGGCCGTACGGACGCCGGCCGTTCCGAGGACCACTCCAAGGCGGAGAAGCGCCTCAACTTCTCCAACTGGACCGAGTACATGGACGTCAGCAAGGACGGCAAGCACCGGCCCACGCTGGACCGCTTCACCCGGCGCACCGGCATCGCCGTCAAATACACCGAGGACATCAACGACAACGACGAGTTCTTCGGCAAGATCCAGGCGCAGTTGGCGGCCGGCCAGGACACCGGCCGCGATCTGATCGTGCTCACCGACTGGATGTGCGCACGGATGATCTCCCTCGGCTGGATCCAGGAGCTGGACCCGGCCAACCTGCCGCACGCCTACGCCAATCTCTCGGCGCAGTACCGCAACCCCGCCTGGGACCCCGGCCGCGCGCACTCCTACGTCTGGCAGGGCATCCCGGCCCTCATCGCGTACAACAAGAAGGCCACCGGCGGGAAGAAGGTCGACTCCATCAGCCAGCTGCTGGAGGACCCGCAGCTCAAGGGCCGGGTCGGCTTTCTCTCCGAGATGCGCGACAGCATCGGCCTGACCCTGCTGGACATGGGCAAGCGGCCCGAGGACGTCACCGCGGACGACTACGACGCGGCCATCGCCCGGCTCCAGAAGGGCGTCGACTCCAAGCAGATACGCCGCTTCACCGGCAACGACTACACCACCGACCTGGACAAGGGCGACCTGGCCGCCTGTGTGGCCTGGGCGGGCGACATCGTCCAGCTCCAGAACGACAACCCGGACATCGCCTACGCCATCCCCAAGACCGGCTATATGACGTCCACCGACAACCTCATGGTGCCGAACAAGGCCCGCCACAAGCAGAACGCCGAACGGCTCATCGACTACTTCTACGAGCCGAAGGCGGCGGCCCGGCTCGCGGCGTACATCAACTACGCCTGCCCCGTCGACGGTGTGCGCGAGGAACTCGCCAAGCTCGACAAGAAGGCGGCGGAGAACCCGCTGATCCTGCCGGACAAGGAGATGGCCGCCCGGTCCCACTCCTTCCGCGCCCTGACCGCCAAGGAGAACAAGGAGTTCGCCCAGAAGTTCTCCGACCTCACCGGCGCCTGATCCCCCACCTTCCGGGCCCGCCCGAGCCGTTTCGCCCTCCGACCCACGGGACGACCGACATGACCCACACCGCGACCCCCCAGAGCAGTGGCGGCGACGTCCGCCTCCACGGGATAAGCAAAACCTACGGCTCCTTCACCGCCGTCCATCCGCTCGACCTGACCGTCCCCGCGGGCTCCTTCTTCGCGCTGCTGGGCGCCTCGGGCTGCGGCAAGACCACCACCCTGCGCATGATCGCCGGGCTGGAGGAGCCCACCACCGGCACCGTCGAACTGTCGGGACAGGACGTCACCGTCCTGCCGCCGTACAAGCGGCAGGTCAACACCGTCTTCCAGAACTACGCGCTCTTCCCGCACCTGGACATCTACGAGAACGTCGCCTTCGGCCTGCGCCGCCGCGGCATCAAGTCCGTCAAGAAGCAGGTCGAGGAGATGCTCGACCTCGTCCAGCTCGGCCCGATGGCGCGCCGCAAGCCGCAGCAGCTCTCCGGCGGCCAGCAGCAGCGCGTCGCGGTCGCCCGCGCGCTGATCAACCACCCGCAGGTGCTGCTGCTCGACGAGCCGCTCGGCGCCCTCGACCTCAAGCTGCGCCGCCAGATGCAGCTGGAGCTCAAGCGCATCCAGACCGAGGTCGGCATCACCTTCGTGCACGTCACCCACGACCAGGAGGAAGCCATGACGATGGCCGACACCGTGGCCGTGATGAACGGCGGCACGGTCGAACAGCTCGGCGCCCCCGCCGACCTCTACGAGAACCCCGGCAGCACCTTCGTCGCCAACTTCCTGGGCACCTCCAACCTCATCGAGGCCGAGGTCGTCGAGTCCGGCGGCGAGGAACTGCTCCTCAAGGCCGGTGACGCCAAGCTGCGGCTGCCCGCCGGCCGGTGCAGCGCCACCGCCCGCACCGGCGAGAAGGTGCTCGCCGGAGTCCGGCCCGAGAAGGTGACCCTGGCGCACGCCGACGACGCCGGGTCCATCGCCGAGGGCCGCAACCGGCTGCCCGCGCGCATCAAGGACGCCAGCTTCATCGGGGTCTCCACGCAGTACGTCATCGAAGCCCCGGGCCTGGGCGAACTCGCCGTCTACGAGCAGAACATCGAGCGCGACGGGCGCCTGGTCCCCGGCGCCGAGGTCGTACTGCACTGGAGCCCGGCGCACACCTTCGGGCTGGACGCCGGCCAGGACATCGGTGCGGGCGCGGACCTCGACGAGGAGGCCGCGTGAGTATCACCGAGACGCCCGCGCCACCGGACGGGCAGGCCGGGGCCGCCCCCCTGGAGGTGCGCAAGACCCCCGTCCGCAAACGGCTCGTCCCCTACTGGCTGCTGCTGCCCGGCATCCTGTGGCTGATCGTCTTCTTCGCCGCCCCGCTCGTCTACCAGGCGTCGACCTCGATCCAGACCGGCTCCCTCGAAGAGGGCTTCAAGGTCACCTGGCACTTCGCGACGTACTGGGACGCGCTCGGCGAATACTGGCCGCAGTTCGTCCGCTCCGTGCTCTACGCCGCGACCGCCACCGCGCTCTGTCTGCTCCTGGGCTATCCGCTGGCCTACCTCATCGCCTTCAAGGCGGGCCGCTGGCGGAATGTCGTGATGATCCTGGTCATCGCCCCGTTCTTCACCAGCTTCCTGATCCGTACCCTTGCCTGGAAGACGATCCTGGCCGACGGCGGGCCGGTCGTCGGCGTCCTGAACTCGCTGCACGTCCTGGACGTCACCAGCTGGCTGGGCCTCACCGAAGGCCAACGGGTGCTGGCCACCCCGCTCGCCGTGGTCTGCGGACTGACCTACAACTTCCTGCCGTTCATGGTCCTGCCGCTCTACACCTCACTGGAGCGCATCGACCCGCGCCTCCAGGAGGCCGCCGGCGACCTCTACGCCCGTCCGGCCACCACCTTTCGCCGGGTGACCTTCCCGCTGTCCATGCCCGGTGTCGTCGCCGGTACCCTGCTCACCTTCATCCCGGCCGCCGGTGACTACATCAACGCCGAACTGCTGGGCTCCACCGACCAGAAGATGATCGGCAACGTCATCCAGTCGCAGTTCCTGCGGGTCCTGGACTACCCGACCGCCGCCGCCCTCTCCTTCATCCTCATGGCGGCCATCCTCGCCATGGTCACGATCTACATCCGCAAGTCCGGGACGGAGGATCTGGTCTGATGGCCGTCCGCGAGACCACCGAAGTCACCGCCGTCCGCACCCCGAACCGGGGCCTGCGCTGGCTGCGCCGCAACATCATCACCATCGCGGGCCTGGGCACGCTGGGCTATCTGATCCTGCCCAACCTCGTGGTGATGGTCTTCTCCTTCAACAAGCCCAACGGCCGCTTCAACTACCAGTGGCAGCGCTTCTCCACGGACGCCTGGAGCGATCCGTGCGGCGTCGCCGACCTGTGCGGCTCGCTCGGCCTGAGCCTGCAGCTCGCGCTCTGGGCGACCATCGGCGCGACCGTCCTCGGCACCATGATCGCGTTCGCGCTGGCCCGCTACCGCTTCCGCGCCCGCTCCGGCGTCAACACCCTGATCTTCCTGCCGATGGCGATGCCCGAGGTCGTCATGGCCGCCTCGCTGGCGACCCTCTTCCTCAACATGGGCATCCAGTTCGGCTTCTGGACGATCCTCATCGCGCACATCATGTTCTGCCTGAGCTTTGTGGTCACCGCCGTCAAGGCCCGGGTGATGAGCATGGACCCACGTCTGGAACAGGCCGCCCAGGACCTCTACGCCTCACCCGTCCAGACCTTTCTGCGGGTGACGCTGCCGATCGCCGCCCCCGGTATCGCGGCCGGCGCCCTGCTGTCCTTCGCGCTGTCCTTCGACGATTTCATCATCACCAACTTCAACGCCGGCTCCACCGTGACCTTCCCCATGTTCGTCTGGGGATCGGCACAGCGGGGCACTCCCGTTCAGATCAATGTCATCGGCACGGCGATGTTCCTGGTCGCCGTGTTGTGCGTCGTCGTGGGCCAGCTGGCCGGAGCCCGCCGCAAGAGGAGCAAGAGGAGCTGAGAACCATGGCACGAGCTGCCATGACCCCGTCCGCCGCGCATGCGCTCGCGGACGCCGAACCCACCCCCTTCTGGCTGGCCGACAAGGACCGCCCGGCCGCCCGGCCCGCCCTCGTCGGCGACGAGACCTGCGATCTGCTCGTCGTCGGCGGCGGCTACTCAGGGCTGTGGACGGCGCTGATCGCCAAGGAACGCGACCCCCAGCGCGATGTCGTCCTCATCGAGGGCGCCGAGATCGGCTGGGCGGCCTCCGGGCGCAACGGCGGCTTCTGCGCCGCCTCCCTCACCCATGGCCTCGGCAACGGCCTGGCCCGCTGGCCGGGCGAACTGGCCACCCTCGAAGAGCTCGGCATCCGCAACCTCGACGCCATCGAGGAGGCCGTCGCCCGCTACGACATCGACTGCGCCTTCGAGCGCACCGGCGAGATCGACATCGCCACCGAGCCCCACCAGATCGCCGAACTCAAGGAGTTCGCCGAGGACGCCGCGGAGCTCGGCCTCGACCGGCACGCCTTCCTCGACGAGGACGAACTGCGTGCCCAGGTCGACTCGCCGACCTTCCGCGCCGGCCTGTGGGACCGCGACGGCGTCGCCATGCTCAACCCGGCCCGCCTCGCCTGGGGCCTGAAGCAGGCCTGCCTGGGCCTCGGCGTCCGCATCTACGAGCGCACCCGGGCCACCGACCTCGCCTCCGAAGGCATGGGCATGGCCGTCCGCACGCCCTACGGCCGGGTCTTCGCCCGCCATGTCGCCCTCGGCACCAACGCCTTCCCGTCGCTGGTGAAGCGGGTCCGCCCGTACATCGTCCCGGTCTACGACCATGCCCTGATGACCGAGCCGCTCTCCGACGAACAGCTCGCGGCCATCGGCTGGAAGAACCGCCAGGGCCTCTCGGACTCCAACAACCACTTCCACTACTTCCGCATCACCGCCGACAACCGCATCCTGTGGGGCGGCTACGACATCGTCTACCGCTACGGCGGCGGCGTACGTGCCGAATTCGACCATCACCCGGCCACGTACGAGAAGCTCGCCCGCCACTTCTTCCGCTGCTTCCCGCAGTTGGAGGGCCTTCGCTTCACCCACACCTGGGGCGGCGCCATCGACACCTGCTCCCGCTTCTCGGCCTTCTTCGGCACGGCGCACGCCGGCCGGGTCGCCTATGCCGCCGGCTACACCGGCCTCGGTGTGGGCGCCACCCGCTTCGGCGCCGACGTGATGCTCGACCTGCTCGCCGGTGAGCGCACCGAGCGCACGGAGCTGGAGATGGTCCGCAGCAAGCCGCTGCCGTTCCCGCCCGAGCCGCTGCGCTGGGCCGGCATCGGGATCACCCAGTGGTCGATGACCCGGGCCGACACCCACGGCGGACGCCGCAATCTGTGGCTCAAGGCCATGGACAAGGTGGGGCTGGGCTTCGACAGCTGACGCTCAACGAGGGGCGTGCGACGCGGAGTTGCGCGCCCCTCCGCGCGGCACGGCGGCCCGCCACCGCCAGATCAGGACCGGTCCGGCCCTGACGTGCCGGATGTCCCTGTCCCCTGGCTCGCCGCCCGGCCCCCGCCACCGGACCACCGGTCACACACCGCACACCACACGGCGAGCAGCACCCCGGCCAGACACCAGCTGCCGAGTACGTCCAGCGGCCAGTGATAGCCCCGGCGCACCAGGCCGAGGCCGACACCCACGTTGAGCAGGGCGACCGCGACGGTGACGATGACGGTGACCTTGACCGCTGGAGTGTGCAGACGGGCGGCCGCGCCGTCACCGATCCGCAGCCGTCCCGGGCCGCGGGTCAGCAACAGCCCGGCCAGGCCGTACGCGACGGCAGCCGTGGCGCCATGGCCCGACGGATAGAAGCCGTCCGGCGCACCGCCGGCCATCTGCGGCGGGCCCGGCCGGGCGAGCCACAGTTTGAGCGGGACGACCAGCGCGGGCACCACGGCCAGTGCGAGGCCGGCGGCGACCGGCGGCAGCCACCAGCGCACCGGAGCGGTTCCCTCGGCTGCGTCCCCGCCGCCCTGGTCCCCTCCGCGCCACCCCAGCCGTCCCCGCCATCCCTGCCGTTCCTGCTGTCCCCGCCATCCCTGACATCCCGTCCACACCATGACGACCAACAGCACCGGCAGCGTCACGGCCGTATTACCGAGATCGGCAAAGAACTCGGCGGGCCCGGCGGGGATGCTCCCGGCGGCAAGGGCGTGGCCGAGCCGTTCATCGAGGGTGCGCAGCGGGCCGTGGGCGGCCACCTGCCAGGTGAGCACGGCGAAGAGCAACGCGCTGAACAGACCGGCAGACCGGGGCGACAAACGGGGAGAGCGGCGACCCGACGGGTCCGCGGGGCTTTGAAAAAGGGTCGGCCGCCTCGGAACAGGGGGGGTAGTTCCGAGGCGGCCGCGCTGACCGGTGTTCCGCGCGCCCCGGGGGGTATGGGGCGGGCGGACATCCGATCGGTGAGGATTCCCGGCTCCCCCGATTCCAGGGGTTCCGGTGTTGTGCGCGAGGGCACGGCCTGATCGGAACCGGGGAAGCGCCGATCGGGCGTCGCTCGCAGTCCCCTGCGAGCGGGGTGTTTCTCTCATCTGCTGGAACCGTACGGCACAGCGAGCGTGCCCGACAGGCGCATTACCCGGCCGCCATCGGCCCCGCACATCTTCTTCACGCCATGCCTCCAGTTACGCGCGTCCGCACGGAAATGAGTACAGAAATGGGCACAGAGCGGGTGCGTACACGGGTGCGAACAGGGGCGCGGCCCCGGCGCGCACCAGGGACACGGCAGCCACGGCGCACAACGGGGCAGGGCGGCCCCCGACGGAACCCGGACTCCGGACCCGGACCCCGGACTTCGGGCTACGGACGACGGACTATGGACGACGGGCGACGGGCCCAGGGCCGCCCGTCCACCACCGGCTGCGGCTTCCCCGCCGCTCAAGGGCAGGGCTTCCCCACCGCACGAACGGGCACGGCCCGGGACACGACATCAGCCGTGTCCCGGGCCGTGCCGGGGTTCCTTCGCGGAGCGTCCGTGCGCGCCGCTCAGAGCGTGGCGAAGGCGCCTTCGAGGATGTCCAGACCCTCGTTGAGCAGGTCCTCGCCGATGACCAGCGGCGGCAGGAAGCGCAGCACATTGCCGTACGTGCCGGTCGTCAGGACCAGCAGACCCTCCTGGTGGCAGGCCTTGGCGAGGGCGCCGGTGGCCTCCGGGTTCGGGTCCTTGGAGCCGGACTTGACCAGCTCGATCGCGATCATCGCGCCGCGGCCGCGGACCTCGCCGATGATGTCGTACTTCTCCGCGATCGCGGTCAGGCGGGCCTTCATGAGGTCGCCGATCCGGCGGGCCTTGGCGTTGAGGTCCTGCTCGCGCATGGTCTCGATCGAGCCCAGCGCCGCGGCGCAGGCCACGGGGTTACCGCCGTAGGTGCCGCCCAGGCCGCCCGCGTGCGCCGCGTCCATGATCTCGGCGCGGCCGGTGACCGCGGCCAGCGGCAGACCGCCCGCGATGCCCTTGGCGGTGGTGATCAGGTCCGGGACGATGCCCTCGTCCTCACACGCGAACCACTGGCCCGTACGGCAGAAGCCGGACTGGATCTCGTCGGCGACGAAGACGATCCCGTTCTCCTTGGCGAAGTTCGCGATCGCCGGGAGGAAGCCCTTGGCCGGCTCGATGAAGCCACCCTCACCGAGCACCGGCTCGATGATGATCGCCGCGACGTTCTCCGCGCCGATCTGCTTGGTGATCTGCGAGATGGCCTGGTCCGCGGCCTCCTGCGCACAGTTCTCCGGGCCGGTCAGCCAGCGGTAGGGGTAGGCCACCGGGACGCGGTAGACCTCGGGCGCGAACGGTCCGAAGCCCTGCTTGTACGGCATGTTCTTGGAGGTGAGCGCCATCGTCAGGTTCGTCCGGCCGTGGTAGCCGTGGTCGAAGACGACGACCGCCTGGCGCTTGGTGTGTACGCGGGCGATCTTGACGGCGTTCTCGACCGCCTCCGCACCGGAGTTGAACAGCGCCGACTTCTTCGCGTGGTCGCCCGGCGTCAGCTCGGCCAGCAGCTCACAGACCTCGATGTACGGCTCGTACGGCGCCACCATGGCACAGGTGTGGGTGAAGGCCTGGAGCTGCGCGGTGGCCCGGCGGACGACCGCCTCCGCGCTGTTGCCGACCGAGGTCACCGCGATGCCGGAGCCGAAGTCGATCAGGGAGTTCCCGTCCACGTCCTCCAGGACGCCCCCGCCCGCGCGCTTGACGAAGACGGGCAGCACGGCGCCGACGCCGGCGGCCACCGTGGCCTGCTTACGGGCCCACAGCTCCTGCGACTTCGGGCCGGGGATCGCGGTGACGACGCGACGCTCCTGGGGGAGGGACGGGCCTCCGGACAGTTCGGTCATGGCAGTCTCCTGGAGTGGAACGGGGGGACGTACAAACGTGTTGTTCTCGCAGGCTAGGGGCGGCCGGGCGGGTCTGGCATGTTCCGTTCGGGAGAAGTGCGCGTGTTGCGTTGTCCGCACCGGACATAGCGACGGCCCACGGCCAGTAGATTGAGCGGCGGCGTGCCCGGCAGCGGCGGACACCAGCGCGGGCATGACAATGACACCGCGGCCGCACGACGCGGCCGCCGGCGCCACGACGCAGCAGGCCACGGCTCAAGGGGGACAAGGGGCACCGGATGGACACCGAGGGCACGCACGACGCACAGCACACCGCTCGCCAGCCGTCAGACGGGGCACACCGACCCGAACCCGCGGTGCCGCGCCCCGCGGCACCGCCCACCCCGCCGGCCGTCGCGCCGCGCACCCCGCCACCTCCCGCCGCCCCGCCGACCGTGCCGGCCATGCCCGCCACCGCTCCGGGCACTGCGCCCAGCGGCCCCACGGCTCCCGGACCACCGCTGCTGAGCTGGCTGCGCACCCCGCGCCCGGGCGCCGCACCCGGCATCTGGACCTACGGCCACCGGCCCCGGGCCGCGCAGGAGCCCGACCGGGTCCCCGGACGGCAACTGATCAGCGGCGCGGTGATCTCGTTCCTGTGCGGGTGGCTGCTGTGGTCGCTGTTGTGGAATGGGTATCTCGGCGGTTACTGGCTCTGGCCGCTGCTGCTGCTCACGCCGGACTCCTGGCGGATGGCCGGCGGAGACAAGATGGTCTACGTCTGGGCCACCTACCTCTACTACGGGCTGGTGCTGGCGCTTCTGATCGTCGTCTTCGGCCGCATGGGCCGCTGGCCGGAGCTCGCCCGCCGCTTCCTGGGGCCGGCCCTCGGCCGCTTCCGCAACCGTGCCCCCGCCGCCCCCAAGCCCCAGCCCGCCGCCGACCGCGCGCAGTGGCCCGACCTGCGGGCACACGGCGCCACGGACGCCGCCGACAAGCTCGTCGCCGAGGTGCAGGCCGGCCGGATGAACGACGTGGACGTGGCCAGGATCGAGCGCGCCTGGCGCTCGGTGCGGTCCGGCAAGAACTCCCTGGCCTCTTTCACCGACACCGTGCTCCGGCAGGGAGCGGCGGCCTGTGCCCACCCGTCAGGGCGGCGCGATCTGCCCCGTCGGACCGCCCACCACGATCTGCTCGCCCATCAGGTCCGCATCGGCACCGCCGCCGATCACCTCCGCAACCCGTATCAGCACCGCGGCGTCGGGTGCGCCCTGGATCCGGGGGTGTTGGGCACCTCGCTGCTGGCCGTGGGGCCCGCGGGCAGCGGCAAGACCACCCGGGTCGTCAAGCCGGTGGTGGAGTCGATGTGTCTGCAGGCGCTGGCCGGGCAGTCCGCGGTGATCGTCGTCGGCCCGGCCGGATCCGACCTCGGTCCTGACGACGCGTTCGATGTGGTGGTCAGGGTCGGCCGCCCGGATCCGGACTGCGACCTCGACCTGTACGGCGGCACCACGGACCCCGACGAGGCGGCCGGCATCCTGGCGGAGGCCCTGGTCGGTGATCTCGCCGAGCAGCTGCCGGGCGGCGACAGCCGTCGTGCCGCGACCGCGCTGGCCCAGCTGCTGGGCCCCTTCCGAGCCGCCCACGACCGGTTTCCCACCGTTCCCGAGCTGCGCGAACTGCTGGATGGTGCGCCGCAGGCGATGTCCGCGCTGCGCGCTGCCCTGCAGGACGAGGGTGCTCACACCCTGCTGCGCGAACTGGACGCCCGGGTACGCCAGTCGGAGCGCCCCGGGGATCTCGGCGCGCTCCTCGCCGACCGCATCGCCCTCCTGGACCGGCCCGCCTTCGCCGCCCACTTCGACCCCACAGGAAACACCCGCCAGGTCTCCCTGCGTGCCCTCGACCATCCGCTGCGGGTCCGTATCGAACTGCCCGAGCGCGGCCATGCGGAAGCGTCACGGATCCTCGCCAGGCTGGTACTGGCGCAGTTCACCGAGTGCGCAGTGGCCCGCGGCGACCGCTCATTGTTCGCCTGCCTGGTGCTCGACGAGGCCGCACACACGATCACGGCCGAGGCGCTGCGCGGTCTGCAGCGGCTGCGCTCGGCGAATGCCGGCGCGGTGCTGACGCTGCGCTCCTTGGACGACGTCCCCGACGCGCTGCGCGGCACGCTGCTCGGTACGGTCGGCTGCCGGATGGCCTTCGCGGGCGTGACGACATGGGACGGCGCCCGGTTCGCCGAGGTGTGGGGCAAGGAGTGGGTGGAGACCCGCGATGTCACGGACCGTCAAATCATTGCGGAGGGCGCCGCGATGAAGGCATTCCACATTTTCCGCCACCTGGTCACCGGCAAGGCGGCCACCGCCAAGGCCGTCACCGTGCGCACCGTCGAGCGTGAACGCTGGTCCGCCTCCGATCTGGCCAACTCCGTTCCGCCCGGCCACGCCGTGCTCTCCGTGACCTCGGTGGCGGGGGAGCATGCGCCGCCGGTGCTGGTGGATCTGCGGTCCTGAGGGCGGCCCGCGGGGGCGCTCCGGGTTGCCCCGTCGGGGGCTCGTGCTTCGTGGCCGGGCGGATTTGTCCGGGCCGGAGCTCCCCCCGATTCCTCCGCTGAGGCAGAATCGACACTGGCCGTTCATACGAGGCGGCGCAAACAATCGGTCATCGACCGGTCGTCGGCAGTCATCGACCGGTCGCTGACCGACAGGTCAGTGATCGGTTGTCGATCGGTCGTCCCTCGCAGTCGTCGACGTCATGAAGGTCCCATGCCGCACACCCTCGCTTCCCTGGTCAACCACACCGCGCTCAAGCTGACCGTGCTCGCGGGCGAGGAGCGGCTGGACGTGCCGGTGCGCTGGGCGCACGCCAGTGAGCTGATCGATCCGGTGCCGTACATGGAGGGCGGGGAGCTGTTGCTGATCACCGCGCTCAAGCTGGACGCGGAGGATGCTGAGGCGACCCGCAGGTATGTGCGGCGGGTCGCGGAGGCAGGGGTCGTCGGACTGGGCTTCGCGGTCGGGGTCAATTACGAGGGCGTTCCGCAGGCGCTGGTCGAGGCGGCCAGGGAGCAGGGGCTGCCGCTGCTCGGGGTGCCCCGCAGGACGCCGTTCATCGCGATCAGCAAGGCGGTCTCGGCCGCCGTCGCCGCCGACCAGTACCGGGCGGTGACCGCGGGGTTCGAGGCGCAGCGGGAGCTGACCCGGGCGGCGCTCAGCGCCGAGGGGCCGGCCGAGCTGCTGGCCCGGCTCGCGGCGCATCTGGACGGCTGGGCCGCGCTCTACGACGCGTCGGGTGCGGTGGTGGCCGCCGCCCCCGACTGGGCGGCCCGCCGTGCGGCCCGGCTCGCCGATGACGTCGGGCGGCTGCGCGAGCGGCCTGCTCCCGCCAGCTCGGTCGTCAGCGACACGGACGGCGACGACCGGGTCGAGCTGCAGTCGCTGGGCACCGGCCGCCGGGCCCGCGGAGTGCTCGCGGTCGGGACCGGTGCGCCGCTCGGCACGGCCGAGCGCTATGCCGTGCACTCCGCGGTCGCACTGCTCACCCTGACCACGGAGCGGTCCCGGGCGCTGCAGGACGCCGAGCAGCGGCTCGGCGCCGCGGTGCTCAAGATGCTGCTCGCGGGCGAGCCGGACCATGCGCGGGCGGTGGCGGGCCGGCTCTACGGCGGGCTGCTGGACGCCCCGTTCCGGATGGTGGTCGCGGAGTCGGTGGCCGCCGAGGAACAGGCGTCCGCGGTGTCCGCCGGCGCCGGGGCTCCGGGCGGCCTCGACGGGCTGGCCGATGTGATGGACTCCGCGGCCGCGCGGACCGGTGAGGCGGTGCTCGCCGTACCGGACGGCGGCCGGCTGATCGTGCTGGTCGCGGACGGCGGTGCGGCCGCCGACGCCTGTGCCGCGTTCGCCGCCGAGGCCGAGGCCCGCGCCGGTGCGCAGCCGCGTGCGCGCGGCCGGGCGGGACGGGCCGAGACGGACCACGGCGAGGGGGTGGCCGTCGGGCTGTCGGCGCCGACCGGGCCGATGGCCGCCGCGAACGCCTACCGCCAGGCCGAACAGGCGCTGTCGGTGGCCCGCCGGCGCGGCCGTGCGCTGGTCGAGCACGAGGACGTGGCGGCCGGGTCCGTGCTGCCGCTGCTCGCCGACGACGCCGTCCGCGCCTTCGCGGACGGGCTGCTGCGGGCGCTGCGCGAGCACGATGCGCGGGGCCGCGGTGATCTGGTGGCCTCGCTGCGCGCCTGGCTCGCCCGGCACGGCCAGTGGGACGCGGCCGCCGCCGACCTGGGCGTACACCGCCACACCCTGCGCTACCGGATGCGGCGGGTGGAGGAGATCCTGGGCCGCTCGCTGGACGATGCGGATGTCCGGATGGAGCTGTGGCTGGCGCTCAAGGCGACGTCGGGGGCCCCGGGGGAGTAGGCCGGGGTTCCCCGGGGAGTGGGCTGTGTTCCCGGGGAGGAGGCCGGGGGCCCCAGGAGAAGGGGGCCTGAGGGTGCGATGGCGCGGGCGGCCCCTTCGGGATGCCGTCGCTGCCCATGGGGTGCCCGAGCGGCGGCGGCTCCTCGCGACGCGGTTGCCCACGGAGGCGGCCCGGGGGAGCGCGGACGGTCGGCCCGGAGCCCTGCCCCGGCACCCGCCCCGGATCCACTCCGTACGCCTTCTCCCTCACGGAGACGTACGCCCCCTCCACCACGGAGAGACGGCCGTGCTGATTACTACGCTTCGGACAAACGCCACGGCGCCGCCGCACCCCTACCGTGGGTCCAGAGTCAAAACCGCAGAGCCGCTCCCTGAGCCATGCGCATCACCCACCACTTCTGAAGGGCCGGGTTCCACTGTGCCGATCCCCACTGATGCAGCCCCCACCGCCTTTTGGCTCGCCGGCCGTCAGGCCACCGGCGAGGCCACCTTCGATGTCACCTCTCCGTGGGACGGACGCCTCGTCGGCACGGTGAGCGTCCCGACCGAGGCCCAGGTCGAGGAGGCCATTGCCGCCTCCGTCGCGGTCCAGGACGAGCTCGCCGCCACCCCGGCGCACGTGCGGGCCGCCGCGCTGGACCATGTGCACCGCCGGCTGGTGGAGCGTACGGAGGAGATCGCCCGGCTGATCTCCGGGGAGAACGGCAAGCCCATGAAGTGGGCGCGCGGCGAGGTCGGCCGGGCCATCTCCGTGTTCCGCTTCGCCGCCGAGGAGGCCCGCCGCTTCAACGGCGGCGAGGCGCAGCGTCTGGACACCGACGCGGGCGGCGCCGGCCGGCTCGCCCTGACCCGCCGCTTCCCGCGCGGCACGGTCCTGGGCATCGCCCCGTTCAACTTCCCGCTGAACCTCTGCGCCCACAAGATCGCCCCGGCCATCGCGGCCGGCGCCCCGATCATCCTCAAGCCGGCGCCGGCCACCCCGCTCTCCGGCCTGATCCTCGGCGAGCTGCTGGCCGAGACCGAGCTGCCGGCCGGTTCCTGGTCGATCCTCCCGGTGCCCAACGACCGGATGCCGGCGCTGGTCCAGGACGAGCGGCTGCCGGTCGTCTCCTTCACCGGCTCCGAGAAGGTCGGCTACGCGATCCTCGACTCGGTGCCGCGCAAGCACTGCACCCTGGAGCTCGGCGGCAACGGCGCGGCCGTCGTCCTGCCGGACTTCTCCTCCGAGGCGGACCTGGACTGGGCGGCACAGCGCATCGCCACCTTCTCCAACTACCAGGGCGGCCAGTCCTGCATCTCGGTGCAGCGGGTGATCGCCGACGCCTCCGTCTACGACCGTCTGGTGCCCAAGATCGTGGCGGCCGTCGAGGCGCAGGTCACCGGCGACCCGTCGGACGACGCGACCGAGGTCGGCCCGCTGGTGAACGAGGACGCCGCCAAGCGCGTCGAGAGCTGGGTCGACGAGGCCGTGGAGCGCGGTGCGAAGCTGCTCGCGGGCGGCAAGCGCGACGGGGCCTCCTACGCGCCGACCGTGCTGGAGAACGTGTCCGCCGACGCCACCCTCGCCTGCGAAGAGGTCTTCGGCCCGGTGCTCACCCTCAAGAAGGTCGACGGGGAGGGCGAGGCGTTCGCAGCCGTCAACGACTCCAAATTCGGCCTCCAGGCGGGCGTGTTCACGCACGACGTACAGACCGCCTTCCGCGCCCACCGTGCGCTGGAGGTCGGCGGCGTGATCGTCGGCGATGTGCCGTCCTACCGCGCCGACCAGATGCCGTACGGCGGCGTCAAGCAGTCCGGTGTGGGCCGCGAGGGCGTGCGGTTCGCGATGGACGACTACACCTACGAGCGGGTACTGGTCCTCACGGGCCTCGCGCTGTAACCTCCGCCCGACCCGGTCCGGACCGGTGGACAGCGACGGCCGTCCCATGGGCCGTATCACCAACCGGACCCGGCCGGCGCACCCACCGGCGCCGGCCCTCGACGCGGCGCGCTCCGGCACCCTGTTTCCGGAGCGCGCCGCGTCCCCCCTTTTCCCGGCACCACCTCTCCCGTCATGCCGGATCTTGACGGTAAGCGGCACGGACCCGCGCCTTCCTCCTGTCTGAGGGGGAGCCGCGGCGCTCCCCCGGGGGAGGAGAGGGGGCCGTATGTACAACCAGCGCGGTATGCCGCACCCCCCGAAGGGCGGAGGGCGGCTGGCCAACTCGGCCCGGTGCCGGGGCGTATGTCCCCCTTGGCGAGGAGTGGCCGTCCGGCCCGGCATCTCCCCCTACCTCCAGTGGTGCAACCCGCGCGGATCGGGTAACTCTCACAAGTAGCGCTGTCCAGCGGCCGACCGGCCCGCCGGCGCAGAACTCCCGATCCCGCGGCGAGGTGAGCTCCTGATGACCGCTCCATCCATCCGCAACGTTTCCGAGCGCGAAGCACGCCAGGTCGCCGAGGCGGCCCGCGAGCAGGACTGGCGCAAGCCCAGCTTCGCCAAGGAACTGTTCCTGGGGCGTTTCCGGCTCGACCTCATCCATCCGCACCCGACCCCCGCGGTCGACGACGTACGCCGCGGCGAGAAGTTCCTCGCCACGCTGCGTGACTTCTGCGAGACGGAGATCGACGGCGCCCGGATCGAGCGCGAGGGGCAGATCCCGGACGAGACCGTGAACGGGCTCAAGGAGCTCGGCGCGTTCGGCATGAAGATCGATGCGAAGTACGGCGGCCTGGGGCTCACCCAGGTCTACTACAACCGGGCGCTCGCGCTGGTCGGCACCGCCAGCCCCGCCATCGGCGCGCTGCTCTCGGCGCATCAGTCGATCGGCGTACCGCAGCCACTGAAGCTGTTCGGCACCAAGGAGCAGAAGGAGACCTTCCTGCCGCGCTGTGCCCGTACGGACATCTCGGCGTTCCTGCTGACCGAGCCCGATGTCGGCTCGGACCCGGCCCGGCTGGCGACCGCGGCGGTCCCGGACGGCACCGACTACGTCCTCGACGGGGTCAAGCTGTGGACCACCAACGGTGTGGTCGCCGATCTGCTGGTGGTGATGGCGCGAGTGCCCGCCTCCGAGGGGCACAAGGGCGGCATCACGGCCTTCGTCGTCGAGGCCGGCTCCCCCGGCATCACAGTCGAGAACCGCAACGCCTTCATGGGCCTGCGCGGCCTGGAGAACGGGGTGACCCGCTTCCACCAGGTACGCGTCCCCGCCGCCAACCGCATCGGGCCCGAGGGCGCCGGCCTGAAGATCGCCCTGACCACCCTCAACACCGGCCGGCTCTCGCTGCCCGCGATGTGCGTCGGCTCCGGCAAGTGGTGCCTGAAGATCGCCCGTGAGTGGTCCGCCGCCCGCGAGCAGTGGGGCCGGCCGGTCGCCAAGCACGAGGCCGTCGGCGCCAAGATCTCCTTCATCGCCGCCACCACCTTCGCCCTCGAAGCGGTCGTCGACCTCTCCTCCCAGATGGCCGACGAGAACCGCAACGACATCCGCATCGAGGCCGCCCTCGCCAAGCTCTACGGCTCCGAGATGGGCTGGCTGATGGCCGACGAGCTCGTCCAGATCCGCGGCGGCCGCGGCTACGAGACCGCCGACTCGCTCGCCGCCCGCGGCGAACGCTCCGTCCCCGCCGAGCAGATGCTCCGCGATATGCGCATCAACCGGATCTTCGAGGGCTCCACGGAGATCATGCATCTGCTGATCGCCCGCGAGGCGGTGGACGCCCACCTGTCGGTCGCCGGCGACCTCATCGACCCCGACAAGTCCCTCGCCGACAAGGGCCGGGCGGCGGCCAAGGCCGGCGGGTTCTACGCCCGCTGGCTGCCCAAGCTCGTCGCCGGTCCGGGCCAACTCCCGCGTACCTACCAGGAGTTCGGCCGTCTGGCCGGTCATCTGCGCTATGTCGAGCGGACCTCCCGCAAGCTCGCCCGCTCCACCTTCTACGCGATGTCCCGCTGGCAGGGCCGGATGGAGACCAAGCAGGGCTTCCTCGGCCGGATCGTGGACATCGGCGCCGAACTCTTCGCGATGAGCGCCGCCTGCGTACGGGCCGAGTACCTGACCGAGACCGCCGATCACGGCCGCGAGGCGCAGCAGCTGGCCGATGTGTTCTGCCGGCAGGCGCGGATTCGCGTCGAGGAGCTGTTCGGCCGGCTGTGGACCAACACCGACGAACTCGACCGCAAGGTCGTCGACGGGGTCCTCGACGGCAGCTACACCTGGCTGGAGGAGGGCATGATCGACCCCAGCGGCGACGGCCCCTGGATCGCCGATGCCACGCCGGGCCCGAGCGGGACGGACAGCGTCCGGCGGCCCATCCGCTGAGCCGGACCGCGGCTGCACACACCCGGGGCGGGTCCGCACGTCGGACCGGCCCCGGGTGTGTGCGGTGCGCAGCAGTAGGAGCTCGCAAGATCGGTATGACCTGCCCTAGGTGTCCACGGCCCCTCGGCGACCGGCCACAATGGACCACATGACGGACTCCCTCGCCCACCCGCATACGCGTTTCGAGCCGGCCCTCGGCGACCTCGACGCCCCCCGCGGCCCCCGTTCCCTCGTGGTGCTCGGCTCGACCGGGTCGATCGGCACCCAGGCGATCGACATCGTGCTGCGCAACCCCGACCGGTTCCGGGTGACCGCACTCTCCGCGGCCGGCGGCCGGGTCGAGCTGCTCGCCGACCAGGCGCACCAGCTGCGGGTGAACGCCGTCGCCGTGGCGCGCGAGGACACGGTGCCCGCGCTGCGTACGGCGCTGGCCGACCGCTACGGCGCGGGCGAGCCGCTGCCCGAGATCCTGGCCGGCCCCGACGCCGCCACCGAGCTGGCCGCCTCCCCCTGCCACACCGTCCTCAACGGCATCACCGGCTCCATCGGACTCGCCCCGACCCTGGCCGCGCTCCGGGCCGGCCGGGTGCTCGCCCTGGCCAACAAGGAGTCGCTGATCGTCGGCGGCCCGCTGGTCAAGGCCCTCGCCGCGCCCGGCCAGATCATCCCCGTCGACTCCGAGCACTCCGCGCTCTTCCAGGCGCTGGCCGGCGGCGAGCGCGCCGAGGTCCGCAAGCTCGTCGTCACCGCCTCCGGCGGCCCGTTCCGTGGCCGTACGAAGCGGGAGCTGGCGGGGGTCACGCCCGAGCAGGCGCTGGCCCACCCCACCTGGACCATGGGCCCGGTCGTCACCATCAACTCGGCGACCCTCGTCAACAAGGGCCTGGAGGTCATCGAGGCGCATCTGCTCTTCGACGTCCCCTTCGACCGCATCGAGGTCGTCGTCCACCCGCAGTCCTACATCCACTCGATGGTGGAGTTCACCGACGGCTCCACGCTCGCCCAGGCCAGCCCGCCCGACATGCGGATGCCGATCGCGCTGGGCATCGGCTGGCCCGAGCGGGTCCCGGACGCCGCACCGGGCGTGGACTGGACGAAGGCGCAGACCTGGGAGTTCTTCCCGCTGGACGAGGAGGCCTTCCCGTCCGTCCCGCTGGCCCGCCACGTCGGCGATCTGGGCAACACCGCCCCCGCCGTCTTCAACGCGGCGAACGAGGAATGTGTGGATGCGTTCCTCAAGGGCGGGCTGCCCTTCACAGGGATTGTGGATACGGTCGCCGCAGTGGTCGCCGAACACGGAACGCCCGCCAAGGGAACTTCCCTGACGGTCGCGGACGTCCTGGAGGCGGAAACCTGGGCGCGCGCCCGCGCCCGCGAACTGGCCGCCCGTGCGGCACGGACACCTTCGGAGGCTCGCGCATGACGACCTGGATGACCATCCTCGGCATAGTCGTCTTCGTCGTCGGCCTGTTGTTCTCCATCGCCTGGCACGAGCTCGGCCATCTCTCAACGGCCAAGCTGTTCGGTATCCGCGTGCCGCAGTACATGGTGGGCTTCGGGCCGACGATCTTCTCCCGCAGGAAGGGCGACACCGAGTACGGCATCAAGGCCGTTCCGCTCGGCGGCTACATCCGCATGATCGGGATGTTCCCGCCCGGCGACGACGGAAAGCTGCAGGCCCGCTCCACCTCGCCGTTCCGCGGCATGATCGAGGACGCCCGCTCGGCGGCCTTCGAGGAGCTGCAGCCCGGCGACGAGAAGCGGCTCTTCTACACCCGTAAGCCCTGGAAGCGCACCATCGTGATGTTCGCCGGGCCGTTCATGAACCTGATCCTGGCGGTCGTGATCTTCATGAGCGTGCTGATGGGCTTCGGCATCAACACCCAGACCACCCAGGTCGGCTCGGTCTCGGAGTGCGTCATCTCGGCCGCCGCCAAGACCGACAAGTGCCCGCACAGCGCCAAGGACTCCCCGGCCAAGGCCGCGGGTCTCCGGGCCGGCGACAAGATCGTCTCGTTCAACGGCCACGCCGTGCCGGACTGGGGCGCCCTCCAGCAGCAGATCCGCGACACCACGGGGCCCGCGACGCTCGTCGTGGAGCGGCACGGCGCCCGCCGGACCCTGCAGGCCGACCTCATCGAGAACAAGGTCGCCAAGACCGACGGCCACGGCGGCTATGTCCCCGGACAGTTCGTCACCGCCGGATTCCTCGGCTTCACCCCGGCCAGCGGCGTCGTCCAGCAGTCCTTCGGCCAGTCCGTCGACCGCATGGGCAACATGGTCGAGCAGGGTGTCTCGTCGTTGATAAACCTGCCCGCGAAGGTCCCGGACCTGTGGGATGCGGCCTTCAACGGCGGCGAGCGCAAGCAGGACTCCCCGATGGGCGTGGTCGGCGCGGCCCGGGTCGGCGGCGAGGTCTTCTCCCTGAACATCCCGCCGGAGCAGCGGGTGGCGACCATGCTCTTCCTGGTCGCCGGCTTCAACCTCTCGCTGTTCCTGTTCAACATGCTGCCGCTGCTGCCGCTGGACGGCGGGCACATCGCCGGCGCCGTGTGGGAATCCGTCCGGCGGGCCTTCGCCAAGATCGTCCGGCGTCCCGACCCCGGCCCCTTCGACGTCGCCAAGCTGATGCCGGTCGCCTACGTCGTCGCCGGGATCTTCATCTGCTTCACGCTGCTGGTGCTGGTCGCCGACGTGGTGAATCCGGTGAAACTGACCTAGAAAGCACGTTTGGCGGCGGCCGGACACCTCCGTGGCGTTTGGAGGTGTCCGGCCGTCTCCTTTCGTGGGGGCGCAGGGGAGCGATGTGCTTGCCGCGACCCCCGTGCCGTAATCTCGAAGACCGGAGCCCGCCGATGCGGGGCCTAGATCCACACCTTGGGGTTGCTCGCCAGATGACTGCCATTTCACTGGGAATGCCGGACGTACCGACCAAGCTCGCCGACCGCAGGGTCAGCCGCAAGATCCAGGTCGGCACGGTCGCCGTGGGCGGAGACGCACCGGTCTCGGTGCAGTCGATGACGACCACGCGGACGTCCGACATCGGCGCCACGCTGCAGCAGATCGCCGAGCTGACGGCCTCCGGCTGCCAGATCGTCCGGGTCGCCTGCCCGACGCAGGACGACGCCGATGCGCTGCCCGTGATCGCCCGGAAGTCCCAGATTCCAGTCATTGCAGACATCCATTTCCAGCCGAAGTACGTCTTCGCCGCGATCGACGCCGGCTGCGCCGCGGTCCGCGTCAACCCCGGCAACATCAAGCAGTTCGACGACAAGGTCAAGGAGATCGCCAAGGCGGCCTCCGACGCCGGCACCCCGATCCGGATCGGCGTCAACGCCGGCTCCCTGGACAGCCGCCTGCTGCAGAAGTACGGCAAGGCCACCCCCGAGGCGCTCGTCGAGTCCGCGCTGTGGGAGGCGTCCCTCTTCGAGGAGCACGGCTTCCGCGACATCAAGATCTCGGTCAAGCACAACGACCCGGTCGTGATGGTCAACGCCTACCGCCAGCTCGCCGCCCAGTCGGACTACCCCCTCCACCTCGGCGTCACGGAGGCCGGGCCCGCCTTCCAGGGCACCATCAAGTCCGCCGTCGCCTTCGGCGCGCTGCTCAGCGAGGGCATCGGCGACACCATCCGCGTCTCGCTCTCCGCCCCGCCCGCCGAAGAGGTCAAGGTCGGCATCTCCATCCTGGAGTCGCTCAACCTGCGCCAGCGCCGGCTGGAGATCGTCTCCTGCCCGTCCTGCGGCCGCGCCCAGGTCGATGTCTACAAGCTCGCCGACGAGGTCACCGCGGGCCTGGAGGGCATGGAGGTGCCGCTGCGCGTCGCCGTCATGGGCTGCGTCGTCAACGGCCCCGGCGAGGCCCGCGAGGCCGACCTCGGCGTCGCCTCCGGCAACGGCAAGGGCCAGATCTTCGTCAAGGGCGAGGTCATCAAGACCGTCCCCGAGTCGAAGATCGTCGAGACCCTCATCGAAGAGGCGCTGAAGATCGCCGAGCAGATGGAGAAGGACGGCATCGCCTCCGGCAGCCCGGTCGTCTCCGCCGCGGGCTGACCCCCGGCAGCCACACGTCCGAGCCCCGCCGCCCGCACCGGGCCGCGGGGCTCGCGCCTGCCAGGGACGATCCGTCCCCCGGCGGCCGGGTGCTCGCGCGCGGGGGGAGGTAAAGTGCCAAGACCTGCTCCCGCCTGGCCTCCCAGGCCCGTACCGGTGAGGCTTTCCGACACGTGCTGACGACCACCACCATCAAGGTCCTCGAGCCCGGGGACCTCGACGATGCGCTCGCGGTCCTGGACCGCGACCCGGTCGCCAACGCCTTCGTCGCCGCCCGCGTCCAGGTCGCCGGCCTCGACCCCTGGCGGCTGGGCGGCGAGATGTGGGGCTGGTACGTCCGCGGCCGTCTGGAGTCGCTCTGTTACGCCGGAGCCAACCTCGTCCCCGTCGGCGCCACCTCCGAGGCCGTCCGTGGCTTCGCCGAACGTGCCCGCCGGCAGGGCCGCCGCTGCTCGTCCATCGTGGGCCCCGCGGAATCCATCGCCGAGCTGTGGTCGCTCCTGGAGCCCCACTGGGGACCGGCCCGCGAGATCCGCACCCATCAGCCCCTGATGGTCACCACCGCACCGGCCGCCGAGATCGCTCCCGACCCGTACGTCCGGCGGATCCGCAAGAACGAGATGGACCTGATCATGCCCGCGTGCGTGGCCATGTTCACCGAAGAGGTCGGGATCTCCCCGATGGCCGGCGACGGCGGGCTCCTCTACCAGGCCCGGGTCGCCGAACTCGTCGGCTCCGGCCGCGCCTTCGCCCGTATCGAGCACGGCAAGGTCATCTTCAAGGCCGAGATCGGCGCCGCCACCCAGCGGGCCTGCCAGATCCAGGGCGTGTGGGTCGACCCCGCCTATCGCGGCAAGGGCCTGTCCGAGACCGGGATGGCCGCCGTGCTGCGCTACGCCCTCAGCGATGTCGCCCCCGTCGTCAGCCTCTACGTCAACGACTTCAACACCGCCGCTCGCGCCTCCTATCGGCGGGTGGGCTTCGAGGAAGTCGGCGCCTTCATGAGCGTACTTTTCTGACCCGCCGCCTTGTACGCTCCGACCATGGATGACGTCGCGGTCGGCCCCCTTGATCTTGCTGCCCGCGTGGACGACGCGCTGGCCGTCCAGGCACTCGCGTTCGGCCTGAGCGACGAGGAGATCGCCGTCCGCCGGCACATCGTGCTGCGCCACTTCTCCTGCACCGGCGCCCGCGCCCTCGGCGCCACCACCCCCGCCGGCCGGCTGGTCGGCTTCGTCTACGGGATGCCCAACGACCGCGCCCACTGGTGGTCCACCGTCGTCGAGCCCTACCTCCGCAGCGAGGGCCTCGACCACTGGCTCGACGACTCCTTCACCATCACCGAGCTGCACGTCCACCCCGCCTACCAGCACCGCGGCATCGGCCGGTCACTGATCACCCGTATCACCGACGCAGCTGCCGAACCGCGCTCCATCCTCTCCGCCGTCGACACCGAGAGCCCGGCCCGCCTCCTCTACCGCTCCCTCGGCTACCGCGACATCGCCCGCCGGGTCCTCTTCCCGAGCGCCCCGACGCCGTACGCGGTGATGGGCGCCCCACTCCCTCTGAGGCGCTGACGTAATTTCCCCTCCTCCCACAACGGGAGGGCGCGGGCCTGCGCAGCGGACCCAGCCCGCCGCAGGGTCAAGGGGGCCGCCCCCGGCCGGCCCGGAAAGCCGCCGAACCACGTCGGCCGGGCCCCGTGCAGCGATATCGCATTTCCGTGCGCCACACCCCTGCGGCTAACCTCCAGGGAGTCACCTTTCTTACGCAGGAGAAACTCCATGGCCCACGCCGCACAGGTCCAGCGCATGTCCCGCTTGATGGTCAAGACACTGCGCGACGACCCGGCCGACGCCGAGACCGCCAGCCACAAGCTGCTCGTCCGCGCCGGGTACGTCCGCCGCTCCTCCGCCGGCATCTGGACGTGGCTGCCGCTGGGCAAGAAGGTCCTGGAGAACGTCTCCCGCATCGTCCGCGAGGAGATGGACGCCATCGGCGGCCAGGAGGTCCTGCTGCCGGCCCTGCTGCCCAAGGAGCCCTACGAGGCCAGCGGCCGCTGGAGTGAGTACGGCGACCTGCTCTTCCGCCTCAAGGACCGCAAGGGCGCCGACTACCTCCTCGGCCCCACCCACGAAGAGATCTTCACCCTCACGGTCAAGGACCAGTGCGCGTCGTACAAGGACCTGCCGGTGATCCTCTACCAGATCCAGACCAAGTACCGCGACGAGGCCCGCCCCCGCTCCGGTGTGCTGCGCGGCCGCGAGTTCCAGATGAAGGACTCGTACAGCTTCGACACCACCGACGAGGGCCTGGAGCAGTCCTACGCGCTGCACCGCCAGGCCTACCAGAAGATCTTCGAGCGCCTGGGTCTCGACTACCGCATCGTCTCCGCTGTCTCCGGCGCGATGGGCGGCTCCGCCTCCGAGGAGTTCCTCGCCCCCGCCGCGGCCGGTGAGGACACCTTCGTGGACTGCCCCGCCTGCGACTACGCCGCCAACACCGAGGCCGTCACGGTCAAGGTCGAAGCGGTCGACGGCTCCGCGCACGGCCCGGTCGAGGAGCTGGACACCCCCGACACCCCGACCATCGAGTCCCTCGCCGAGCACCTCGGCGTACCGGCCTCCGCGACC
Source organism: Streptomyces sp. NPDC048434 (assembly GCF_043200375.1). Lineage (NCBI taxonomy): Bacteria > Bacillati > Actinomycetota > Actinomycetes > Kitasatosporales > Streptomycetaceae > Streptomyces > Streptomyces sp. NPDC048434. The sequence continues at coordinate 51,056 of NZ_JBICXQ010000033.1, forward strand.
CTGAAGAACCTCCTGGTCAAGGTCGACGGCGAGATCGTCGCGGTCGGCGTCCCCGGCAACCGCGAGGTCGACCTCGGCAAGCTCGGTGAGCACCTCGCACCGGCCACCGTCGAGCTGGTCACCGCAGAGGACTTCACCGACCGCCCCGACCTGGTCCGCGGCTATGTCGGCCCGCAGGACCTGGCCGGCAAGGCGTTCCGCTACCTCGCCGACCCGCGCATCGCCCCCGGCACGGCCTGGATCACCGGCGCCAACAAGGACGGCAAGCACGCCCGCAACGTCGTCGCGGGCCGTGACTTCGAGGTCGACGAGTACCTCGACGTGGTCGTCGTCGAGCCCGGCGACCCCTGCCCCGAGTGCGGCACCGGCCTGCGCATCGACCGCGCCATCGAGATCGGCCACATCTTCCAGCTCGGCCGCAAGTACGCGGACGCCTTCGAGCTCGATGTGCTCGGCCAGAACGGCAAGCCCGCCCGGGTCACCATGGGCTCGTACGGCATCGGCGTCTCCCGCGCGGTGGCCGCCCTCGCCGAGCAGACCCACGACGAGTCCGGACTGTGCTGGCCCCGTGAGGTCGCCCCGGCCGATGTGCATGTCGTCGCGGCCGGCAAGGCCAAGCAGACCGAGCTCGCCCTGGAGGTCGGCGAACAGCTCGGCGCCGCGGGCCTGCGGGTCCTCGTCGACGACCGGGCCGGTGTCTCGCCCGGCGTGAAGTTCACCGACGCCGAACTGCTCGGCATCCCGGCCATCGTCGTCGCCGGCCGCCGCGCCGCCGAGGGTGTCGTCGAGGTCAAGGACCGCCGCACCGGCGAGCGCGAGGAGCTGACGGTCGAGGAGGCCGTCGCCCGCCTCAGCGCGTAACCACCGCAGGTGAACGGGCCGGCCGCCGGGGCGCACACCCCGGAAGCCGGCCCGTTCGTCCGTCCACTACAGCCAGGCGGCGAACTCCAGCAGCAGCTCGCCGCGCTGCCGGTCGCCCGCCGCCGCCTCCCGTACGCCGATGTCCACCGCCCGGTAGAGCGTCCACTCGCGCAGCCGGTCCCGGTCCACGTCCAGGGAGTCGGCCAGTTTGGACACCCGGCGGCGGGCCGCGGCGGCCGCGCCCGACCCGGCCGCCAGATCCTCGAACCGGTCCAGCACCAGCGCTGCCAGGTCGTACGCCCGCTCACCCACCACAGGCGACGGGCCGACCGCCAGCCACGGCGCCCGCTCACCGGCCAGCACCTTGCCCTGCCGGAACGTGCCGTGCAGCAGAAACTGCTCGTCGGACCCGTCCGGCAGGGTGCGCCGCAGCTCCAGCGCCTGGTCCACCAGCGGCCCGGCCGCCGGGATCAGCGCCCCGGCCGTCCGCAGCGCCTCCACGGCCTCGTCGGTACGCCCGGCCAGCGTCTCGAAGGAGTGCTCCGGGCCCGCCGGCACCCACAGCCGCCGCACCGTACCGGCCGCCTCCAGCAGCGCCTTGGCCTCCGGCAGCGACCGCAGCGACACACCGCCCTGCAGCCGCTCCAGCAACAGCGCCCCGCTCGCGGCGTCGGACTGCAGCAGCCGCACCGCGCCCCAGCCGTCCCACGCCTCCAGCGCCGCCCCCTCGTGCGCGGACACCCGCCCGGGCACCGGGAACTTCAGCGCCGCGGGCGTCCCGTCCTTCTGCCGTACGAGGGCGAGCAGACTGCTGCGGCCACCGGGGGCGTGCACCCTCTCCAGCGTCAGATCCCAGGCCTCCAGCCGCTGCTGAACCAGCGTCGGCAGCGCGTCGAGCCACTCCCGCACGGGACTTTCCGGATCGCCGCTCAGCGAACTCACCAACCGCTGCGGCGGTTCGATGGGTGCCGTTGCCATGCTTGAGCTGTCCCCTTCCTGGGGCCGTGACCGCACCGCGGCCGGTCGTTCAGAGCGCGCCGGCGGAGGCGCTCGCGGCGCCGGACGGAGTGGCGGCCACGGCCCGCTCCACGAGCCCAGGGAAGGCTACGCCGCTGCCGCGCCAGCGCACCGCCCGCACCGCCGCCTCGCGCAGTGCGGCCGCCGCCTCCTTGCGCCTGGCCGCGCCGCCGGACCGTACGAGATCCGCGTAGACGGCGGCCAGCCGGTCCTCCAGCTCCGCCGCCAGCCGGGCCGCGGCCGCCGCGTCCGGGACGGGGAAGGGCAGTTCGTAGGCGGCGGCCGCGGCCCGCGGTGTACCGCCCAGGTCGCGCACCTCGCGGCGCAGCGCGTCCCGGCGCGCACGGTGCCCGTCGTACGCCGCCTGAGCTTCCTTGCGCCGGTCACCGGCGATCCGCCCGCCGACCACGCCGTAGCCGTAGACCGCCGCATGCTCGGCGGCCAGCGCCGCCTGCACCGCCGTCAGCTCGTCGCGCCCGCTGTCCTCGTCCTCGCGCAGGTTCCTGCCGTGAACCGCTGTGGCCTTCATGCGCACATCCCTTCGCCGGTCCTTGCTCTCCGCCGTGCCGCGGTGCCCGTCATCGGGCCGGCTCCGCCAGCAGATACGCATGCGCCGCTCCGGCCGCCGCGACCGAGGCGAGCAGCCGGGCCAACTCCGGGGGCGCGGCGGTCAGCGCCTTGGTGCGGACGTCGGCGAGCGTGCGTTCCGCGTCGGCGAGGGCCGCGCGTGCGGTCCGTTCGTCCCGGGGAACCCGGGGGTCGGACGGCCGCCGGGAGCTGTGCGGTGACGGGCCGGAAGCGGGCACACCGGCGTCGCGCGCCGGGCCGTCAACGGCCCCGTCGCCGGGGGAGGGGGTGGCCTGTTCCTTGCTGAACGCCTCGGCGTGCCGGGCGACTTCGGAGCGCAGCGGGCTCAGCCGCGACTCCAGCGCCGGATGCGCGGCCAGCGTCGCGTCGTAACGCGCCAGCAGGGTCGAACTGTCGCGGGCGGAGCGCTCGCGCAGCCGCTCGGCCGAGGAGGAGTGTTCGGCCCGGTCGGGGCCGGAGTCCTCGGAGCAGCCGGTGAGCAGCGCCATGCCCCCGAGGGCGGCGCCGGCCAGCAGGGTCCTTCTGCGCGTGAGCGCCACTTTCGGCACGTTGCACTTCCCGGGGTCTTTCGTAGTGATCACCGCAGGCGAGAGTATCCGTGACCACCCACCGAATCGTCAGTACCCCGCCGGAACCGATAGGCTTTGACCCGACACGCGACCTACCCACAACAGCACACGCGGCCGAGGAGTCACCCGGATGAGCACGACCCAGAGCGAGAGGCTGCGCGGATTGCTTGAACCGCTCGTCGCCGCGCGAGACCTGGATCTGGAAGAGATCGAGGTGACACCGGCAGGCAAGCGGCGGGTGCTGAGGATCGTGGTCGATTCCGACGAGGGCGTCCAGCTGGACGAGTGTGCCGAGCTGAGCCGAGAGGCCTCGCAGGTCCTGGACGACTCCGATGTGATGGGCGGCGCCCCGTACACCCTTGAGGTGACCTCTCCCGGCGCCGACCGCCCGCTGACCGAGCTGCGGCACTACCGCCGCGCCGTCGGCCGCCTCATCAAGGCCCAACTCCGCGAGGGCGGCGAGCTGGTGGCGCGGATCATCGCCGTCGACGAGTCCGGGCTGGACCTCGAGGTGCCGGGTGTCAAGGGCCGCAAGCCGACCGCCCGCCGGGTCTCCTTCGACGAGATCGCCAAGGCGCGTGTCGAGCTGGAGTTCAAAAGCAAGTCCGACAAGCGTGACGCGCAGCCCGACGAGAAGATCGTCGAGATCGACGAGAACGACGAGAACGACGAGAACAAGGAGGAGGCGTAGCCGTGGATATCGACATGAGTGCCCTGCGGGGACTGGTGCGGGAGAAGGAGATCTCGTTCGACCTGCTGGTCGAGGCGATCGAGTCGGCCCTCCTCATCGCTTACCACCGCACCGAAGGCAGCCGCCGGCGGGCGCGGGTGGAGCTGGACCGCAACACCGGCCATGTGACGGTGTGGGCGAAGGAAGATCCGGAGGACCTGGAGGAGGGCGCGGAGCCCCGCGATTTCGACGACACCCCCTCCGGCTTCGGGCGGATCGCGGCGACCACCGCCAAGCAGGTCATCCTGCAGCGGCTGCGGGACGCCGAGGAGGAGATCACCTTCGGCGAGTTCGCCGGACGCGAGGGCGACGTCATCACCGGTGTCGTCCAGCAGGGCAGGGACCCCAAGAACGTACTGGTGGACATCGGCCCGATGGAGGCCATGCTGCCGGTGCAGGAGCAGGTCCCCGGCGAGGACTATGCGCACGGCACACGGCTGCGCTCCTACGTCGTACGGGTGGCCAAGGGTGTCCGCGGCCCGTCCGTGACGCTGTCGCGTACCCATCCCAATCTGGTGAAGAAGCTTTTCGCCATGGAGGTCCCGGAGATCGCGGACGGCTCGGTGGAGATCTCCGCCATCGCCCGCGAGGCCGGCCACCGCACCAAGATCGCCGTACGGTCCACCCGCTCCGGCCTGAACGCCAAGGGTGCCTGCATCGGCCCGATGGGCGGCCGGGTGCGCGCCGTGATGGCCGAGCTGCACGGCGAGAAGATCGACATCGTGGACTGGTCGGACGACCCGGCCGACCTGGTGGCGAACGCGCTGTCGCCGGCCCGGGTCAGCAAGGTGGAGGTCGTGGACCTGGCGGCACGCTCCGCCCGGGTCACCGTCCCCGACTACCAGCTGTCGCTGGCCATCGGCAAGGAAGGGCAGAATGCCCGGCTCGCCGCCCGCCTCACGGGCTGGCGGATCGACATCCGTCCGGACACCGAGCAGCCCGCACCGCAGGACTGAGACCGTCCCGTAGGACGGTGACGCCGCGGCCCCCGAAAATCGGTGGTGCCGCGGCGCTCCGACCGGAATTCTGAGCAGCCGTACCGCCTTTTACCCCATCGGGGTGGGGCCGGCGCGGGGAGGTAGACTTAAGCAGTGTCTGGTCGGACGCATGCCCGCGCATGCCCTGAGCGCACCTGTCTGGGATGCCGGGAGCGAGCGGCCAAGGGCGATTTGCTGCGCATCGTGGAGATCGAGGGTGAGTGTGCCCCCGATCCTCGCGGTACGCTGCCCGGCCGGGGTGCTTATGTGCACCCGACACTGGTCTGCCTCGACCTGGCGGTTCGCCGCCGGGCGTTCAACCGGGCCTATCGGGCCCGGGGACCGTTCGACACGACGGATCTTCGTCGGTTCATCGAGCGGACGCCCGTCGAGCAGCCGCCGTTGCAATAACGCACAGCAGCAAGAAACGCACAGCGCACGGAAAACCGTGCGGTCAGGTACCTCGCGAGTCGGAAGTAGGTCGAGATTGCGATGAGCACTCGATGAGTACGCGATGAGTACGCCCATGAAGTAGCGACGGTCCGGTGGACAACCCGGACCTAGAAGGAGCGAAGTGGCTAAGGTCCGGGTATACGAACTCGCCAAGGAGTTCGGCGTTGAGAGTAAGGTCGTCATGGCCAAGCTCCAAGAACTTGGTGAATTCGTCCGTTCGGCGTCCTCGACGATCGAGGCGCCGGTTGTTCGCAAGCTGACCGACGCTTTCCAGGCAGGCGGCGGCAGCGGCCGCGCCTCCGGCAAGCCCGCGGCACCGCGCAAGTCAGCCCCCGCGAAGCCGTCCGCGCCGTCTCCGGCGCAGGCCGGGGGCACCTCCCCTGCCGCCAAGGCAGCGGGGGAACGTCCTGCTGCCCCGAAGCCGGGCGCCCCCAAGCCGGGCCCCGCGGCTCCGGCAGCCCCCGAGGCTCCGGCAGCCGCCGAGGCACCGAAGGCCCCCGAGGCGCCGGTGACCCCCGAGGCACCGGTGGCCCGCAAGAGCACTCCCGCCGCCGGCCCCACCCCGGGGCCGCGGCCCACGCCGGCCCCGAAGGCTCCGGCACCCAAGCCCGCTCCGGCCGCCCCCGCGCAGCCCGAGTTCCAGGCTCCGCCGTCCGCGCCGGCCGCTCCCGCCGCCGGCCAGTCGGCTCCCCGTCCCGGTGCCCCCGGCCCGCGTCCGGCCCGTCCGGCGTCCGGCCAGGGTGGTCAGGGTGGTCAGGGCCGCGGTAACGCTCCGCGTCCCGGTGGCGAGCGTCCGGCCGCGCGTCCCGGCGGCCGTCCCTCCGGCCCCCGTCCGGGCAACAACCCCTTCACGTCCGGCGGCTCCACGGGCATGGCCCGTCCGCAGGCCCCCCGTCCCGGTGGCGCCCCGCGTCCCGGCGGCCAGGGTGGTCCCGGCGGTCCGCGTCCGCAGGGCGGCGGCCAGGGCGGTCCCCGTCCGCAGGGCGGCGGCCAGGGCGGCGCGCGTCCCACCCCCGGTGGCATGCCCCGTCCGCAGGGTGCCGCTCCCGGTGGCGCCCCGCGTCCCGGTGGTGGCGGCGGTAACCGTCCGAACCCGGGCATGATGCCGCAGCGTCCCGCTGCCGGCCCGCGTCCGGGTCCCGGCGGTGGCGGCGGTCGCGGTCCCGGCGGTGCCGGTCGTCCCGGTGGTGGCGGCGGCGGTCGTCCCGGTGGCGGCGGCGGCTTCGCCGGTCGTCCCGGTGGCGGTGGCGGCGGCGGTCGTCCGGGTGGCGGCGGCGGTTTCGCCGGTCGTCCCGGTGGCGGCGGTCCCGGTGGTGGCGGCGGCTTCGGCGGTCGTCCCGGTTTCGCCGGTCGTCCCGGTGGTCCCGGTGGCCGTGGTGGCACGCAGGGTGCGTTCGGCCGTCCCGGCGGTCCGGCGCGTCGTGGCCGTAAGTCGAAGCGGCAGAGGCGTCAGGAGTACGAGGCCATGCAGGCCCCGTCGGTGGGCGGCATCATGCTGCCGCGCGGCAACGGCGCGACGGTTCGCCTGTCGCGTGGTGCCTCGCTGACGGACTTCGCCGAGAAGATCAACGCCAACCCGGCGTCGCTGGTTCAGGTCATGCTGAACCTGGGCGAGATGGTCACCGCGACCCAGTCGGTCTCCGACGAGACGCTGCACCTGCTCGGCGGCGAGATGAACTACGTCGTCGAGATCGTCAGCCCGGAGGAGGAGGACCGCGAGCTTCTCGAGTCCTTCGACATCGACTTCGGTGAGAACGAGGGCGGCGAGGAGATGCTCGTCGCGCGTCCGCCGGTGGTGACCGTCATGGGTCACGTCGACCACGGTAAGACGCGACTGCTGGACGCGATCCGCAAGACGAACGTCATCGCGGGCGAGGCCGGCGGCATCACCCAGCACATCGGTGCCTACCAGGTCGCGACCGAGGTCAACGACGAAGAGCGGCGCATCACCTTCATCGACACCCCCGGTCACGAGGCGTTCACCGCCATGCGTGCCCGTGGTGCCAAGTCGACCGACATCGCGATCCTCGTGGTGGCGGCCAACGACGGTGTCATGCCGCAGACGATCGAGGCCCTGAACCACGCCAAGGCGGCCGAGGTGCCGATCGTGGTCGCGGTCAACAAGATCGACGTCGAGGGCGCCGACCCGACCAAGGTGCGCGGCCAGCTCACCGAGTTCGGGCTGGTGGCCGAGGAGTACGGCGGCGACACCATGTTCGTCGACATCTCCGCCCGTGAGGGTCTGAACATCGACCAGCTGCTCGAGGCCGTGGTCCTGACCGCGGACGCCTCGCTCGACCTGCGCGCCAACGCGGAGCAGGACGCGCAGGGCATCGCGATCGAGGCACACCTCGACCGTGGCCGCGGCGCCGTGGCGACCGTTCTGGTCCAGCGCGGCACGCTGCGTGTCGGCGAGACGATGGTGGTGGGCGACGCCTACGGCCGCGTCCGGGCGATGCTCGACGACAAGGGCAACAACGTCGAGGAAGCGGGTCCGTCGACCCCCGTCCTGGTCCTGGGTCTGACCAACGTCCCGGGCGCCGGCGACAACTTCCTGGTCGTCGACGAGGACCGTACGGCCCGTCAGATCGCCGAGAAGCGCGCGGCCCGCGAGCGCAACGCGGCCTTCGCCAAGCGCACCCGCCGGGTGTCCCTCGAGGACCTCGACAAGGTGCTCAAGGCCGGCCTGGTGCAGGATCTCAACATCATCATCAAGGGCGACGCGTCCGGTTCGGTGGAGGCTCTCGAGTCTTCGCTGCTCCAGCTCGACGTCGGCGAAGAGGTCGAGATCCGCATCCTGCACCGTGGTGTGGGTGCGGTCACCGAGTCGGACATCAACCTGGCGACCGGCTCCGACGCGATCGTCATCGGCTTCAACGTGCGGGCCGAAGGCCGTGCCACGCAGATGGCCGACCGCGAGGGCGTAGACGTCCGGTACTACTCGGTCATCTACCAGGCGATCGAGGAGATCGAGGCGGCCCTCAAGGGCATGCTCAAGCCGGAGTACGAGGAGGTCGAGCTCGGTACCGCGGAGATCCGCGAGATCTTCCGCTCGTCCAAGCTCGGCAACATCGCGGGTGTGCTCATCCGCTCCGGCGAGGTCAAGCGCAACACCAAGGCGCGTCTGGTCCGCGACGGCAAGGTCGTGGCCGAGGACCTCAACATTCAGGGTCTGCGCCGCTTCAAGGACGACGTCACCGAGATCCGCGAAGGCTTCGAGGGCGGTATCAACCTCGGAAACTTCAACGACATCAAGATCGACGACGTCATCGCGACGTACGAGATGCGCGAGAAGCCGCGCGGCTGATCATGCGCGTGACTGCCCGCGCGTGAGCGCGGCCCACCAGAGATGGTGGCCGGGCGGCGGGCGGGACCGGGGCCGGTCGGCGGAAGTTATTTCCGTCGATCGGCCCCGGCCGTTCCGTGTACGGTTCGAAATGACACGGACACCTAAGGCCCCACGGGTGGCTTGACCCGTTTTGCATGTACGTAGGGACGCTGTCCTTCGACCTGCTTCTCGGCGACGTACGGTCGCTGAAGGAGAAGCGCTCCGTCGTCCGCCCGATCGTCGCCGAGCTGCACCGCAAATTCGCGGTGAGCGTCGCGGAGGTCGGGGACCAGGATCTGCACCGCAGGGCCACCATCGGCCTGGCGGCGATTTCCGGGGACGCCGGGCATCTCACCGATGTCATGGACCGCTGCGAGCGCCTGGTCGCCGCACGGCCCGAAGTGGAGCTGCTGTCGGTACGCCGACGGCTGCACGGCGACGACGACTGACCCGGACCGGGCAGGCCGCCGCCGGTGGAAGCACAATTGTGGAAGAAAGAAGGAGACGGACCAGTGGCCGACAATGCGCGGGCGAAGAAGCTGGCGGACCTCATCCGGGAGGTGGTCGCCCAGAAGCTGCAGCGCGGAATCAAGGACCCGCGGCTCGGTTCGCACGTGACCATCACGGACACCCGGGTCACCGGCGACCTGCGGGAGGCTACGGTCTTCTACACGGTCTACGGCGATGACGAGGAGCGTGCCAGCGCCGCCGCGGGGCTGGAGAGCGCCAAGGGCATCCTGCGCTCCGCGGTCGGGGCTGCGGCGGGGACGAAGTTCACGCCGACCCTGGCCTTCGTGCCGGACGCCCTGCCGGAGAACGCCAAGACGATCGACGACCTGCTCGACAAGGCACGGGCCTCGGACGCCAAGGTGCGCGAGGTCTCCTCGGGCGCCAAGTACGCCGGTGAGGCCGACCCGTACCGCAAGCCGGGCGAGGACGATGACGATGACGAGGGCACCGCGGCAGAATGAAGCGTGAGAGCAACAAGCCGGGCGGTCTTGTCATCGTCGACAAGCCGTCCGGCTTCACTTCGCACGACGTCGTGGCGAAGATGCGCGGCATGGCGCGCACCCGCCGGGTCGGGCACGCCGGCACGCTCGACCCGATGGCGACGGGCGTCCTCGTCCTGGGCATCGAGCGGGCCACCAAGCTGCTCGGCCATCTCGCGCTGACGGAGAAGGAGTACGTCGGCACGATCCGGCTCGGCCAGACGACGATCACCGATGACGCCGAGGGCGAGCTCACCGCGTCGAAGGCGGCGCACGGTCTCGCCCGCGAGGACATCGACGCGGGCGTCGGCCGGCTGTCCGGCGCGATCATGCAGGTCCCGTCGAAGGTCAGCGCCATCAAGATCAACGGCAAGCGGTCGTACTCGCGGGTCCGTGACGGCGAGGACGTGGAGATCCCGGCCCGGCCGGTCACCGTCTCCTCGTTCGTGGTGCACTCCGCGCACGAGACCGAGGCCGAGGACGGCACCCCGGTGACCGATCTGCTGGTCTCCGTCGAGTGTTCGTCCGGTACGTACATCCGCGCCCTGGCCCGTGACCTGGGCGAGGGCCTCGGCGTCGGCGGCCATCTGACCGCGCTGCGCCGCACCCGCGTCGGCCCGTACAAGCTGGACCGGGCGCGCACGCTCGAACAGCTCCAGGCTGCCGTGGACGACACCGAAGGGGAGGGTCTGCCGGTCATGCCGCTCGGGGACGCGGCCGCCGCGGCGTTCACCCGCTGGGACGTCGCCGAGGCACAGTCCCGGCTGCTGCTCAACGGCGCACGGATCCCGATGCCGCTGTTCGAGGGCAACGGCCCGGTCGCGGCGTTCGGACCGGACGGCCGGTTCCTCGCGCTGGTGGAGAACCAGGGCGGTAAGGCGAAGAGTCTGGCGGTGTTCGCGGTCTAGGGGCTGGTGACCTGGCGCTCGTGGGGCCGGGTCCGGAGGCGTGGGTAAGCGCTCCGGGCCCGGCCCTTTGCATGGTGTGCAGGGGGCGTCAGCGGGCGCCCCGGGAAGGCGGTGGAACGCGGGCCGCACGGACAGATTCGGAACGCGGGCCCGCTCTCCACCCTCCCGTCCCTCTGTCTCGCTCCGGCGCGGTTCCGGCCATTCACTCATTCGGTGAGGCGCTCGAAGTGAATCAAGGCGCGGACGGGGGCGCGTTGGAAAGGGCCGCTGTCGAGACGATCACCGCCTGCTTACCGTTCGTGAGGACGGGACAGGGCGAGAGGACCGGCGATGGCACTGCTGGATGCCGATGCGGACACGGCACTGGTGCGGATTCGTGATCTGGCAGGTCGGACGCGTGGTACGGGGTTTCTCGCGGACCACGACGGCACCGTGATCACCAGCCACGAAGCGGTGGAAGGGGCCACACAACTGGTGCTGCAGCCCATGACGGACGGTGCGGGCGGCGGCGCGGCCGGGGGCGGCGGCTGGACGTGCGTGGTGGCAGCCGATGCCCTCACGCCCCTTCCGGAGACCGGGCTCGCCCTCGTACGGACCGACGGCTTCGGGCCGCACCGGCTCGCGCCGCTGCCCATCGCCGCGGGCCGGCCGGGCGCGGGCACCGCCGCACGGCTCTGGGCGGGCGGCTGGCTGGACGGCACGGTCGTCGGGCCGGGCGCCGGGGTGATGTACACGGCCACCGAGCGCGTCCATCTCCTCGACGAGACGCTGGAGCTCGGCCTCTGCGCCGGGGGCCGGGAGGCGCTGCGGCTCGGCGGACCCGCGGTCGGCGGGCCGGTGCTGGACGCCCGGACGGGCGCAGTGCTCGGCGTCCTCGGCACCGCGCTGCACCCCCAGGCCCCTGGCCGCGCCCGAGCGGGGGAGGGCCCCTTCGGGCGCCGGGCGGGCGGCTTCGCGATTCCGCTGCGCGCGGTCGCCGAAGCCGCACCACAGGGCGCGCTGGCCGCGCTGCTGGAGCGCAATGCGGCGACCGTCCCGGCATACGGCAGCGAGTTGAATGCGGCCGGCGCGCGGCATCTTGCCGAGGTGTCGATGGGCTCCGCCGAGCGTCCGCGGCTGTGGCGGGAGCCGGTCGAACGGCCGGAGGTGGCCGCGGAGTTCGCGCGCTTCACGGAGGGACACGGGGCGGCAGAGGCGTGCGTGCTGGGGCTGGTGGGGGAGCCGGGGACCGGGCGGAGCACGGAGCTGGCCGGGCTCGCGGCACGCCGGGCGCAGGGCCCGGACCCCGCCGCGACCGTCTGGCTGCGCGGCGCGGAGCTGCGGCCCGACGACGACGGGGTGCGCACGGCGGTCGAGCGCGCGCTGCGGACCGCCGGCCGGATCGTCGCCGGGGCGGGCCGTACGGCCGGTGACCCGGCGGCCACCACCTCCGAGGGCGTTGCACGGGCGGCGTCCGCCGCCGGACGTCCGCTGCTGGTGCTCCTCGACGGGCCGGAGGAGATGCCGTCGGCCCTGGCGCAGGGGGAGCGATCGGCCCGGTGGGCCGCGGCGACGGCCGACTGGCTGCGTACGGCCGAGGTGCGGCTGGTGGTCGCCTGCCGTCCCGAGTACTGGGAGTGGGCCGGTGCGCTCTTCCCGCCCGGCCTGCTGCACCGGCCGCTCCGTCCGGTGCCCGCGCTGCCCGCCTGCGTAGAGCTCGGTGACTTCCCCGAGGAGGCGGCGGAGCGCGCCCGTGGTCGCTACGGCCTGCCGCCCGGCGCACCGGCCGCGCGCGACGCCCGCCATCCGCTGGCCCTGCGCCTGCTCGCCGAGGTCGGCGCGGCGCTCCCCAAGGGGGACGCGGCCGGACGGTGCGCCGACGAACCGGCCGGCCTCGGCGCACCCGACCGCCACCAGATCTTCGACGCGTACCTGGACCTGGTGTGCCTGCGCATCGCCGTACGGCTCGCGGCCGCCCACCGGCCCGCGCTGCGCGGCACCGCCGTACGCCGGCTGGCCGCCCAGGTCGCGGGCCAGGTGCACGAGGCGGCCCGCCGCTGTCTCCGCCCCGGGCCGGGCGCGCTGGACCGTACGTCCTTCGAGGAGGTGTTTCCGCGGGAGCCCGGCTGGGCCTCCGCGGTGCTGGCCGAAGGGCTGTTGGTCCCGGCCGGCACCGGATGCCGCTTCGCACACGAGGAGTTCGCGGACTGGCTGCAGGGTGCCCATGTCGACCTCGACCTGCTTCCCGTTCCCGGACACCGCGTCGGACCGGCCGTCCAGGCGCTGCTGCTGCTCGGCAGACGCGAGGGAACGGTGCAACTTACCTTCCGGCTGGCGGAGTTGGTGCCGATGGCGACCGCCCCCGCGGCCGGCTCACCGGCCGCGCACGCCGTGGACGGCCGCTGGTGGGCCGCTCATCTGCTGTCCGGCGTGCTGCTCCGGGTCTCCGACGCGAGGCCGTACACGGGCGTGCTGCGGCTGCTCGCCGACCGGATCACGGAACGGTCGCTCCGGGCGGGCGGCTTCGCGCATACGGGCCTGGAGGCGTTCGGGCCGTGGTTCTGGGGGCGGTTGGCACTGGCCGACGAGGACCGGATGGATCTGCTGCGCCGCTTGCTGCCGGCCGATGGGCCGCCGAGCGGGGCGGCACGGGCGCCGAGCGGCGTGCGGCGGTGCACGGGGGCGGGGGCGGGGGCCAGGGGTGGTGCGCCGGATGGTGCGTCGGGCGGTGTGTCGTCGCCGTCCGGTCCGCCCTCGCCGCCCGACCCCGCGCCGGGCGTCCCGTCGTCGGCTGTCGTGCCCGCCGACGGGCCGTGTGCCGATCGCCGGTTCGCGCCGCCGCCACGCGTACGTGTCCACCCCGCCGACGACCCGGCGTCCGTCCGGGACGGCGACGGCTGGACGGATGCCACCACTGGCCCGCGGCCCGCACGTGCGGGGGCGGAGACCGGCGGCGGAACGCCTGAAGGGGCTGCCGCCGCATCCGTCGCCGAACCCGGGACCGAGCCCGCCGTGGCACGCTCGCCGCGGTTCCTCGATGCCGCGGCCGAGCTGCTGCGCGCGGATCCGGAGCGGATGCAGCCACTGCTGTGCGCCTGGTTCGACGACACCCGCCCGTTGCAACGCCCCGGCGCGGAAGACGGCGGCCCGGCCCACTCCGCGGACGCTCTGCCCCGCGAGATCACCGTGGCCACCGCCGCGCAGGCGCTGCTGCACACCCACCGCCACCGGGCGCTCGACACGCTCACGGAGGCGCTGGTGGAGGCCGCGCACCCCAAGGGGGACGAGCTGATGGACGCGCTCGCCGAGGACGAGTCGGCGGCGGTGTGCCGGGCCGTGGACCGCTGGGCCCACGACGTGCGGCCCGAGCGCAGGGCCGCCGCCGTGTCGTACGGTCTGCGGGCCGCCCGGCACGCGACCGCCGAGGCCGACCGCGCCCTGCTGCGCTACGCGGCCCTCTGCCTGCTCGCCCGCAGCGCCGACGGTGCCCACCACGGCTCCGCGCTGGCACTGCTGATGGGCGACCCGGCCACCCGCTCCCGCTTCCTGGACCGGGCGCTGGCCCGCTTCGTCGCGGGGGATCCGCAGCTGCCGCCCACGGCGTTCACGGCCGCCCTAGGCGACCACCCGGGGACGGTGCTGAACGCCTTCCGGGCCCGGCTGGTCGGCGGCGAAGGCCCGCCGGTGGCGGCCGCGCTGTTGCGTATGCTCGCCCGCGCCGATGCGCCGGACCTCGTCGCCCGCATCGCCGACCTCGTCCGTGACTGTGCGCGGCACTGCCCGGAGCGGGCCGCACGGCCGCTCGCGGAGTTCATCGACCGCCGCCTCGAACGCGGACCGGCCGCCCGCGCCGCGCTCCGCCCGCTCGCCGTGGAGCTGCTGACGGTGTCCCCCGTACCGGTCCGGTGCGCGCTCGCGGCCGTGGTGGCCGGGACGGGTTCCGGCGATTCGGTTCCGTTGCGCCGCGAACTGCTCGATGTGCTGCTGGCGCAGGAGGCGTCGTACGCGGCATCGCACGGCGTGTACGAGGAGACCGGCCGGGACACCCGTGTGCTGGAGGCGTTGCTGGAGGCAGCCGCCGAGGGCGCGGAGCGGCGGCCGGCGGAGCGCACCAGGGAGCTGGTGCACCGCACCGGGATGCTGCTGGTCCGCACGCCGGAGGGCGCGGCCTGTTTCGACCGGCGACTGGTGGAACTGGGGCGGCAGGTGCCCGGCTTCGCACGGCGGGTGCAGGACTGGGTGGCGGAGGAGCCGGGGGAGTGGGCGGCGGTCGTGAGCCCCGGCGCCCGGGCCACGCTCGCCGGGTGTCACAGCTGACCGGCGGGGTCTGCCGCGGCTTGCGCCGGTGGGCCCGCGGGAGTGCTCCGGGCGGGTCCGCAGGAGTGCACCTGGTGGGCCCGCTGAGGCCCGACAGTGCGGTCCGTCTCGCGCGGAGCGCTCCGCGACACCCGAGGCCGTCCGGCGGATCGGGGGCGGAGAGGTGCCCGGACAGGTGCCCTGAGCCACCCCTTCGCGCGGAGCATCACCCGCGGCATGGCAGTCTTAGACCTGCGTCATGCCGAATTGACGCAAGGGACGGACAAGGTTCGGGCGAGGAGCGGGCACTGTGCAGCGCTGGCGTGGCTTGGAGGACATCCCCGAGGGCTGGGGACGCAGCGTCGTCACCATCGGCTCGTACGACGGAGTGCACCGCGGCCACCAACTGATCATCGGGAAGGCCGTCGCGCGCGCCCGTGAGCTGGGGATCCCCGCGGTGGTCGTCACCTTCGACCCGCACCCGAGCGAGGTCGTGCGGCCCGGTACCCACCCGCCGCTGCTGGCGCCGCACCACCGGCGTGCGGAGCTGATGGCCGGTCTGGGGGTGGACGCGGTGCTGATCCTCCCGTTCACCAAGGAGTTCTCGAAGCTGGCGCCGGCCGACTTCGTGGCCAAGGTGCTGGTCGACAAGCTGCACGCCCAGGTCGTCGTCGAGGGCCCCAACTTCCGCTTCGGGCACAAGGCGACGGGCAATGTCGAGACCCTCACGGAGCTCGGGACCACCTACGACTACACCGTGGAGGTCATCGACCTCTACGAGCGCGGGGCGGCGGGCGGCGGCGAGCCGTTCTCCTCCACGCTCACCCGCCGACTGGTCGCCGAGGGCGATGTGGCCGGCGCGATGGAGGTCCTCGGACGGCCGCACCGCGTCGAGGGCGTCGTCGTACGCGGCGCCCAGCGCGGCCGCGAACTGGGTTTCCCGACGGCCAATGTGGAGACCCTGCCGCACACCGCGATCCCGGCCGACGGCGTCTACGCGGGCCTGCTGCAGGTCGAGGGCGAGGCGATGCCGGCGGCCATCTCGGTCGGCACCAACCCGCAGTTCGACGGCAAGGCGCGCACCGTCGAGGCATACGCCATCGACCGCGTCGGCCTGGACCTGTACGGCCTGCACGTCGGGGTGGACTTCCTCGCCTACATTCGCGGCCAGGAGAAGTTCGACACCCTCGACGCGCTGCTGGAGCGGATGGCGGTCGATGTGAAGCTGGCTCGGGGATTGATCGCGGAAGCGGGTTGAGCGCCGCGGCTGGGTGAGCGCTGCGGCTGGGTGATCGTGGTGGCGGGGCGATCGCGGTGGCTGGGTGATCGCGCTGATGGGTGATTGCGGCTGGGGTGATCGCCGGAGCGGGGTTGTTCCCGGGCCGAGGTTGATTGCGGCTGGGGCTGACTGCGGCTGGGGCTGATCGCGGTGACGGGGTGATCGTCGTGGCGGGGCGATCGTCGGAGCGGGGTTGATCCTGCGTCCCGGCTGTGTGCGGTGGTGGGTTGATCGGCTGTTTCGGCTGGTGATCCGGTGTCGGTTTCCTGCTGACCTGATGCCTGCTGGGCTGTCGTCCGATACCTGTTTCCTGGTGCCCCGACAGTTGTTTCCCTGGCGCCCGTCGCCTGGCTTTTCCGCTGGCCAGGTATTGTTTTCGCGCGGGTTCTTGGTCCGTGGTCCGTGGCCTTCCCCGCTGCTTACTCCCTGTTCGCCGGGCACGCCCTCACTGGATTTCCCGGCTGGTTACTGCCTGGCTTCCCCCCCCCGGCCCACCCACCCCCCCCCGTTTTTCCCCGCCGCCCACCCCCCTTCGGGGGGTGGGCGGGTGTGGTGGTGCGGTATCGCCAACCCTTGGGGTGGGCGGGTGTGGTGGTGCGGTATCGCCAACCCTTGGGGTGGGCGGGTGTGGTGGTGCGGTATCGCCAACCCTTGGGGTGGGCGTGTGCGGTTGTGCGATATCCCCAACCCTCGATCGAGGGAGGGCAGGTGTGTTGGTGTGTGCGGTATCCCCAACTCGGCTGGTTCCGAACGGAGTTCGGCCGGCAGTGGTTCACTCGTCCGAGGGATGACGTGATACGGGGCGGGGTCCGGCATCGGTGAGATGCCGGGCCCCGCCCCGTATTTGCGTTACGCCCGCCTCACTGCGGAGGCGGCTGCTGCTGCCACCCCGGTGCCAGGCCCGGATGTTCCGGCTGCGGTGCGTCCGGAGCGGGCTGTTGCTGCTGCCAGTGGGCCGGCGGCTGGGCGGGCTGCTGTGTCCAGCCGCCCTGCTGCGGCGGGTAACCGGCCGGCGGCTGGCCCTGCTGCGGCTGCTGTGCCTGCTGGGGCTGGCCTTGCTGGGGCTGGCCCTGCTGGCCCTGCTGGGCGTATTGCTGCTGGGCGTACGGATCGCCGCCCATCTGCTGCTGCGGGTACATCCCCGCCGCCTGCTGCGCCCGCGCGAAGTCCTCGGCCACCAGGGCGGAGAGGTTGAAATACGCCTCGCGGGTCTTGGGCCGCATCATGTCCAGGTCGACCTCGGCACCGGCGGCGAGATGCTCGTCGAAGGGGACGACCACCACACCGCGGCAGCGGGTCTCGAAGTGCGACACGATGTCATCGATCTTGATCATCTTGCCGGTCTCGCGGACACCCGAGATGACCGTGATACCGCGCTGCACCAGGTCTGCGTAGCCGTGCGCGGACAGCCAGTCCAGGGTGGTGCTCGCGCTGCTCGCACCGTCCACGGACGGGGTGGAGATGATGATCAACTGGTCGGCGAGGTCGAGGACTCCGCGCATCGCGCTGTAGAGCAGACCCGTACCCGAGTCGGTGAGGATGATCGGGTACTGCTTGCCGAGGATGTCGATCGCCCGCCGGTAGTCCTCGTCGTTGAACGTCGTGGAGACCGCCGGGTCCACGTCGTTGGCGAGGATCTCCAGGCCCGAGGGGGCCTGCGAGGTGAACCGGCGGATGTCCATGTAGCTGTGCAGATGCGGGATCGCACCCACCAGGTCACGGATGGTCGCACCGGTCTCGCGCCGCACCCGTCGGCCGAGCGTGCCGGCGTCCGGGTTGGCGTCGATCGCCAGGATCTTGTCCTGCCGCTCGGACGCGAGGGTGGAGCCCAGCGCGGTGGTCGTGGTGGTCTTGCCGACACCGCCCTTGAGGCTGATCACCGCGATCCGGTAGCAGGACATCACCGGCGTACGGATCAGCTCCAGCTTGCGCTGGCGCTCCGCCTCCTCCTTCTTCGCACCCAGCTTGAACTTGGACGGCTGCGCATTGGCGCCCGGCTTGCGCTTCTTGGGCTGGTTGCGCAGCAGCCGGTCGGAGGTCAGCTCGACCGCGGCGCTGTAGCCGAGGGGCGCGCCCGGAGCGGCCCGCTGCTGCGGCTGCTGCTGACCCGGCTGCGAGTACGACGCATAGTTCGCCGCCGCGTTCGGGTCACCGGCCTGCTGGCCCGGGAGCGGTTGGTACTGGGCCTGCTGGGCCTGTTGAGCTTGCTGGGCCTGATGCGCCTGCTGAGCCTGCTGGGCTTGTTGAGTCTGGGCCTGAGCTGCTTGCGCCTGCGCTGCCTGAGCTTGTGCGGCCTGGGCCTGCGCCTGCGCCGCCTGCTGGGCGGCCTGCTGCTGGTCGTAGCCGGGGTGCGCCTGCTGCTGGCCCTGCTGCGGATAGCCCTGCGCACCGGTCTGCGGATAGCCGTAGGCCGACTGCTGCGCGGCCGCGTGCGGCTGCTGCGGCGCCTGCTGCTGGTGCTGCTGCGGGTAGCCGTACGCGGGCTGCGGATAGCCGTACGCAGGCTGTTGCTGCGGCTGCTGCTGTGGCGGGTAGCCACCCTGCTGAGCGGGCTGTCCCTGCGGATAGCCGGCCTGCGGCTGCTGCGCCTGCTGTTGCTGCTGGGCCGGTGCCTGCTGCTGGCCCTGCTGCGGCTGTTGACCGGCCTGCGCCTGAGCCTGAGCCTGAGCCGTCCGCGGGTCCGCCGGCTGGAACTCGGCCGGCAGCGGCGGCAGTGCACCCTGACCGGGCACACCCTGCTGCTGACCCTCCGCCGCGTTACCCCAAGGAGCGCCCTGCTGAGGAACTCCCTGTTGGGGGACGCCCTGCTGGGGTACGCCCTGCGGAGCCGCCTGCTGGGGAACGCCTTGCTGCTGCGGCACACCCTGCTGGGTAACGCCCTGTTGCGGCTGCGGCTGCGGCTGCGGCTGTTGCTGGTTCTGTACGGGCTGTGCGCCCTGCGCTGCGGCATCCGGGGCAGGCTGGGCGGGGGTGACGGCCTCAGGGGCAGGAGCTGCGCCCTCGGCGGGGGCGTGGGCCGTCTCCGGGGTCTCCGGCTGCGGCGCCACGGCGGGCGCGGCCTCCGGCGAAACGGCGGGCGCCGCCTCGGACTCGGACGCGCTCACCGCCTCCGGTTCGGCGTCATCGTCGTCCCAGAGGGAAGCCGACGGGTCGACACCCGTGCCCGCGCGACGATTACCGCTGGCATCGTCGTTCGAGGCCGGTGCGGCCTCCGCGGGCGTCTCCGGCCCGGGAGCTGCGGCGGCCGGTGCGTCATTGCCGGCGTCCTGCGGGCGCAGCGTCGGGAAGCCCGGCGGTGCGGCCTCTACGGGCGGCGGGGCCATCGGGGCACCCTGCTGCGGAATACCGGGCGCACCCTGGGCGGGCCCGGGCAGCGGCTGGCCGGTGGGCGGCCCGGGCGGGGGCTGGGCCCCGGCGGGCGGAGCGGTGGGCGCAGACGCAGGAGGAGTCGCGGGGGAGGCGGCACTCGTGCCCCCACCGCTGGTGTCGTTGCTCGCGTACCAGGCCGGTGCGGCGAAATCGATCTTGAACTCACCGGTCAGGTCGAACTCGGACTGGTCGTCGTCAGGATCGTTTCCGTCCGGACGGAAAGCCTCCTGCTCGTTCACTGTGCCTCCTGGTGTACTGCAACGCACCTGAACGGCAGGACCGGATACAGGCGGATCGATCGGATGTAGCGGAAGTCGGAACACACCACCCGGGGTTGCGCCAACACTAACTGTCTCCGTCCCCGTAACGACTGCCGTCGTGCTGTGCTCCTGCGGCTCTCTCATACAGCCTAATCAAGAGTCGGCCCATATCGGCAGTCGGTGCCATGTCGTCTTCAAGCCCCTCGGCACGCTTACGGGCGCACCCGTGGGTGCGCCCGTAAGCGGTGCCTGCGGCCGGTTGCGTACGCGCTGCGTACGACGCCCCGCGGGGCAACCGGCCCGCAGTGACGGTCAGTCCATACGGCGCGGCCCGCCGAGCAGGTTGGTCTCCGCTTCCGTGGGCTGGGTCATGACGAACTGGTGGCCGTCGCGCGAGCACCACAGCATGGCGTTGTCGCTGAGCGTCGGCAGTACCGCACCGACCTGATCCGGCAGCCGCATGATTCGCGTCACAACCTCCGCCTCCTCGGGCGAAAGCCGCTGCAGACCGACCAGATCGGCACGGCCGAGCATCTGCGGCGACCGCGGCCCGAGGAACGGCAGCACGGTCAGCACCGACTGCCAAGGGCTCGGGGCCAGCTGATTGCGCGGCGGGCGTGCACCCATGTCCCGTACGACCAGCACCGGGCTGGAAACCGACGGTCCCTGGGGCGCGATCTGACGCACATCGTGGACGGAGACGCACTGCTGCCCGCCGCCCGCCGCCTGCGCCATCTGCCCCCAGGCCGGCGGCCGTGCCGTCTCGACCGCGACCCGGGCGCCGGTGGCGACCGTACGCAGCGCCAGAACCTGCGCCATCCACATGCTGCCGACCAGCGCGATCTCCAACGGCGCCGGCCGCAGCAGGCTCAGCACGGCGGGCTGGTTCTGCGGGTCGATACCGATGATCACGCCGTCGTCACCGACCGGCAGGGTCAGCGAGGCGAGCGACTCGGCCGTCAGGACGTGCGGGCTGCGCCGCGGGCCGCGCAGGCCGAAACCGGGCCGGGGCTTCGGGCCGGTCGGACCCGAGTGATCCTCCTCCGGGCGGGGCTGGTGCGAGAGCCGACCGCCGCCGGTGACGGCGCCTCCGATGGGGGGATTGCGCCAGCCGTTCCCGCTGGTGTTGACGCGGGGCTGGTAGGTGGGAGAGGCCATCAGCGGGTACCTCCGAGGGGAAGCGTGGCCAGCAGGCCGGGCAGCTGTTCCCGGTCGAGCCGTACGAGCCCCACCTTCACGGAACCGGAACGGCGCTCCAACTCGCTCTGCGCGGCGGAGAGTTCGTTCTCACTGCGGGTGGAAAGACGGATGTATCCCGAGATGGCCGGGGCGCGGCCGCTGCCGTGCGTGGCGGTCAGCGTGAAGGTGCTGGCCATCGCCCTGGTGCTGGTCAGCAGCTGGGTGACGGCCGCCAACGGGGCGCCGCCCTGGCCGAGCTGGGGCCACCGGCCGATCCAGTACGTGGAGTGCCAGCGGTCGTCGCAGCGCATGGCCCGGGTCGTCTCCTGGGTGCGGCGGGCCGCCCGGCCGTCGCGCCCCATCGCCCCGTTGGCGGCCCGCGGGCTGACGCACACCGCGGTACCGATCGCGGCCACGATCTCGCGCTCGGCGAGCACCTTGGCGCGTACACCGTGTGCGGTCAGCCGGCTGACGAGCTGGTCGGCGGCGCGCAGCAGCGAGCGCTTGGCGCCCTCCATCCCACCGCCGCGGGCCTCGATCGCCTCCGAGCACAGCTCGGGGTCGAGCTTGAGCGCGATCCACGTCAACTGCAGCGCCGGCGTCTGCGACTGGGCCTGCAACGGCGCGTACGAGCGGGCCGCGACGGCCTGTTCGGGCAGATGCGGCGCCGGCGCGGGCTGGGTGTACTGGACGAACTGCACCGATTCGAGGTGGATGTCCTCGATGTCGAGCGCGGTGTGCAGCACATCGAGCGGCAGCATGTGGCTGCCGCGCTGCGGTCGCAGCGGCTCGTCACGGGCGTCCACCTGGACGAGGGCCGTCAGGAACGTCCCGTCGCCGACGAACCCGATGGCGCGCTGGTCCGCCTCGGTGGTGAAGTCGTAGGTCTGCAGCGCCGGTTCGCACTCCACCACCGGCGCGAACGCGGGGTCCACGCCCTGCGTGGCCGCGATCGCGGCGGCACTGTCCTTGCCGCGGCGCTTCATGGCGCGCACGGTCGTGATCCACTCCGGCAGCGGAATCTTCCGCCGGCGGCCGAGCGCGAAAATGACCAGCACGGCCGCGATCACAATGGCCGCGGTCAGCGCGGCCGGGTGGATCGTCCAGCCCACCAGCACCAGCGCCGCGGCGAGTTCGATGATGGCCAGCTGCTGGACGCGCACCCCGCCGATGGTGCCGGCCTGTTGGCGCAGCCGCGGTGCCACCGGACCGGCCGGACGGGCCGCGGAATCCCGGCCGCCATTTCCTCTGTTGCCCGAAGCTGTACCGTTTTGGCCAGCATTTCCCGCGTATTGCGGGGCAGCGGAAGGCTGTTGCTGCTGTTGCCGCCCATTGCGGCGTCGAGCCCTGGTGGCGCTGGACATCCCCCGGCCTGCTCCTCTACTGGTGGTGTGGCCCTCTAGGCGTATCGGGTCGCCCGTTGAGACTGGTGCGTTGGAAGGTGGCACCCGTACCGTACGGGTCGATCGACACACGGCATAGTAGAGGGCGCTACGGCGTGAGTGCCGGGGGCGGTCGATGTGGATCCAACACGCGGGGAGAGAAAGCAACAATGGCATCACGTCGGGACGAGCTCAATGCGTATTCGTTCGCTCGAAAGCGTACGAATGCGGCATTTCTGAAGCCGCTGCCGAACGGTTCGATCGAGAGTGCCCCCAAGCCGCTCAAGGCGGTGGTGCCGAGCATCGCCGTGGGTGTCCTGATGCTCGTGGGATTCGGCG
Source organism: Streptomyces sp. NPDC048434 (assembly GCF_043200375.1). Taxonomy (NCBI): domain Bacteria; kingdom Bacillati; phylum Actinomycetota; class Actinomycetes; order Kitasatosporales; family Streptomycetaceae; genus Streptomyces; species Streptomyces sp. NPDC048434. Next base: position 73,559 of record NZ_JBICXQ010000033.1, read on the forward strand.
CCTGTGGCATTCTCAAGCCGGTTGCGCCACAGGGGTGGGACGAGATCGGGAAGAACGTCATCGTCGGGGACGAATCCACCACACGTTACATCGTCCTGAAAAGTAAGGACGTCAACGGCAAAGACCAGAAACTGCTGCATCCCATCCTGAATCTCGCATCCGCCCGGCTTCTTATCGACCCCAAGTTCCAGGTCGTCAAGGTCAAGGAATCCGAGCTGGACGGAAAGCTCCCGCACGGGCCCGCCCTCGGTATTCCGTATGCGCCCGACCGGCTGCCCAGCGCCGAGGACGCCGACAAGCCGAAGACCTGGGCGGTGTGCAACCGCCCCGGCGCCAGTGCCAACTCCAAGCCTCAGCAGGCTGTCTTCGTCCTGGCCGACAAGGACAAGAAGCTCGTCGAGGACAAGGGCAAGCTCGACATCCACCAGGCGTTGTACGTCGAGGACCCCGAGGGCAAGAAGTGGCTGGTCGACCACAACGGCATGGCCTTCGGGTTCGACTCCACCCGCATGGGATGGGCGCCCAGCGGGGGCAAGGAAGAGGGCGACGCCGTCCTGCGCCGCATCATCTTCGGTTCCAACGTCACACCGCAGAAGGTGTCGAAGCAGTTCATGGAGACCGTCATCCCCGCCCCGGAGCAGCTCTCCATCAGCATGCCCCAGGTCGACGGGGCGGGTGCCGAGACCAGCGCCCCGAAGGTCCCGCAGAAGGCCAGGAAGGTCGGCTCGATCCTCGAGGACAGCTCCGGTCAGAAGTACGTCGTGGAGAGGGACGGCGTCGAGCAGGTGACGGACTTCGTCGCGAAGCTCCTGGAGGAGGGCGCCAACGCGAAGAAGCTGAACCTCGACGGTTCGCCGCTCACCCCCGTTCCGATCGCCGCCGGCAGCATCGACCCGAAGACGGATGACGCGGGGAACCAGACGACCTTCCTGGGGAAGGTGTTCGGCGACATCGACTCGCCGTGGCCGTCCGAAGCCCTCTCCGCGGCCAACGACTTCGCCCACGGTTCCCAGACCGGCGGCCTGGTCACCCCCACGGCCAACGGCGTGTCCTGCAGCGTCTACAAGGGCACCAACAACAAGTACCCGGGCGGTGAGGAGAAGCAGCTCGGTTACCCGAACGGTGTGCCGGACATGCAGACCTGGGTCGGCAAGGACTACCCGGCCAAGCTCGCCAGCGGCGCCAGCTCGTACGTCACCCCCGGCAGCGGCCTGCTCTACACGGAGGCGCCCACCCCCACCGCGAAGAGCGGCAGCCTGTTCCTGGTCACCGACACCGGACTGCGCTATTCCATTCCGCGGAACAACGACAGCGCCGGCAAGGCGGGCAGCGACAAGCAGGAACTGGATCAGTCGAGGCTCCACCTCGGCTACGGGGGCACGCACCCCCCGCTGATTCTGAAGGCCTGGTCCAGCCTGCTCTCCGAGGGTCCGTCGCTGGACATCGGCAGCGCCAAGAAGCCGCAGTCGTCCTGATAGGAGCGAGGGCCGCGCCGAGGTCCGGGAAGGGCTATCGGCGCGGACCTCGTCGCGCCCTGGATTCGCGCACCATAAATTCACCGTACCCATCCGGAACGTTCTCGGTGCGATCTTCGCCGCGCTCCGCCGCGCCCGGTCCTGACCGATAGCATCACTTCTGTCCGTTTGCATGGAACAACGTTTCAGCGACGGGTAGTTGACAATGTTGTGATCCCGTCACAAGAACCCTCCCCCTGTTGGGAACAGGCATATGGAGTGGTTAAAGTAGCCAAAGGCGTCAGCAGGAGATGCCTACCGCGCGAGCGCCTGTGGGGGCATGCCGCGGTACGACGTACGAGTCTCATGGGGGACGTTGACTATGGCTGGTCAGCAGTACACAACCACCGAGGAGGAGATGGTCGCGTTCAGCGGCAAGATCTCCTCGGTCAACCAGTCGATCCAGGGCGAGATCTCGCGCCTGAACACGGTCGTCGACACCATCACGTCTGGTTGGAAGGGTGCTGCGGCCTCCTCGTACAACCAGCTCCAGTCCCAGGTGAACGAGGACGCCAACCGTCTCAACCAGCTGCTGGGTGAGATCAAGGAAGCGATCGACGAGACCACGAAGAACTACTCCGCTTCCGAAGAGGAGCAGGCCCAGTCGATTTCGCACGTCTCCTCCTCGGCTTCCCCGTTCGGATGATGGGGCCGCGCCGCTGACCGCGGCGCAACGGCCCAGCCGCCGCAGCCCGGGCCCGTCGGACATCTCCGCCGGCCCGCTGCGGCATGAATCGACCAGGCATCATCTACTCCTGAGGAGACACCATGTCAGGCCAGATCCTCGTTAATTTTGCGACGATCTCGCAGGCGAGTTCCGACGTGCGCGGTACTGCCAACAACATCCGGCAGCAGCTCGACGACCTCGAGTCCGGCGTCAAGAAGATCGCCGCCAGCTGGGAAGGTGCCGCGCAGGAGGGCTACCAGGCCCGCCAGCGCGAGTGGGACCAGCGCGCCGCCTCCCTGCACTCGACGCTTGAAGCCATCGCCAAGGCGCTGGACCAGGCCGCTCAGAACTACCAGGCCACCGAGCACAAGAACTCCGGTATCTGGGCGGGCTGACCCAGCGTCGGCACAGTTACGGATGGCGATCGGCTGAGCAGCCCCGACGGCTCGCACAGTGGTCAATGAGGGCGAGCGCGCTGCACCGGTGCGCTCGCCCTTCTGCCGTCCACCTGCACCCTCGCCTTCACCCTCTCGTCCCCCGCCCCTTCCGCCACACATGGAGAGCAGACAACCCGTGGGATCTCGCGCCATTGGTCACCGAGCCGGGCACCGCCGACGAGCGGCGGGTGCACTGGTCACGGCGGCGTGCATTGCCGGCCTGTCGTGCGGCACGGCCGCACCGGCGATTGCGGACCCGAACGTGCCGCTCAACAGTGGCGAGTGCAAGTTCGGCGCCGATGACATCAAAGAGACCCCTTGGTCGCTCCAGCGGCTGCTGACCAAGCAAATGTGGGCCCAGTCCAAGGGAAAGGGTGTCCGGGTCGCTGTCATCGACACCGGCATCGACGCGGGCAATCAGCAGATCAAACCCGCCATCGGCAGCGGCGGTAAGTCCTTCGTCCACGGCAAGGCGACCGACGACAAGGTCGGCCACGGCACCAAGGTCGCGGGCATCATCGCCGCCCAGCCCAAGTCCGGCTCGGGCCTTGTCGGCATCGCACCCGCTTCGACGGTCATCCCGTTGCAGCAGACGAGCGACGAGAAGGCCGGAGACTCCGTCAGCCTGGCCCAGGCCATCGATTACGCGGTCCGCCTGAAAGTCGACGTCATCAACATCTCCCAGGGTACGGACGCCAGCCCGGACGAGCTGGGCCCCCTCCAGGCAGCGATCCAGAAGGCCGCGGCCAACGACATTCTCATCGTCGCTTCGGCCGGCAACGACGGCGCGAGCGGCAAAGAGAAGAACATGTACCCCGCCTCGTTCCAGCAGTACGACAACGTGCTGTCCGTCGCGGCCTCGGACCGCAACAATGAGCGGGCCCCCTTCTCCCAGCCGGGTGAGCGGGTCGACATCGCCGCACCGGGCGTCGACATGGTCTCCACCGTCCCCGACGGCGGCAACTGCGTCGACCAGGGCACCAGCTTCGCCGCACCCTATGCCGCGGGAGCCGCGGCCCTCCTGATCGCGAAGCACAAGCACGACCCCCAGCCCTGGACCCCGCGTGAGGTCATCTGGCACCTGGAGCAGACCGCGGAGCGCGTCCGCAAGGCGGCGGACCACAACATCGGCTGGGGCGTCGTCGACCCGGTGGCCGCCCTCAACGACGACACCAAGCCCACCGCCTCACCCAAGCCGGACAAGCCCTCCAGTGCTGGCGGCTCCAACATCCAGCCGGCCGCCGTGACTTTCGGTGAATCACCAGAGGAACGACGTGCCCGCATTTCCATCTACATTGTGGGCGGCGGACTTCTTGCCGTCGCCGCGGTCGTCGGATCCTCGGTCGCCATCCGCGACTGGCGCCGCAAGACCGGTTTGAAGACTCACGGGGAGGCCAACCATGGCTAACGATTCCTACCGCGTTGATCTTGACAGACTCGATGAGGTCGTCAAGAAGCTCAACAACGTGCTCAAGGACATGCAGAGCGCCTCGGGCAAGGCGAAGAGCGGGACGCACCTTCCGGAAGGCTCGCTGGGCAAGGGTTTCGCGGAGGAAGGCGAGCTGCGGCAGACGCATTCCGATATGAAGACCTTCATCGAGACGGACGTTCTCAAGAAGCTTGAGGATTTGATCGATGATCTCCAGAAGAAGACTTCGAAGACTCATGGCGCGTATCAGGACCAGGAGCAGAGCACGAGCAATGCGATGAAGAACGGTCAGTCTTCATCGCACAACAAGTACTCCTGAACGACGGCAACGAGCTCGCAGAGGAAGAGGGGGCAGGGGCGTGGGTAGTTACGCGGACAACAAGTACGCACCACAGGACAAGTGCTATGCCATCGAGAACACCACGAAGTTCTACAAGATCGACTTCACGTCGCTGAAGGCCATGGTGGCCGATGCGAAGCCGGAGACGGTCGCCGGGGTTGCCCACGCCTGGGGACAGGTGCACAACTCGATGGTGGTCGACGACGGAGGTGGCATCCGTGCGTATTTCGACAAGGCCATCGACGAGGTCCTGCAGCACTGGGAGGGTGCCGCCGCGAAGGCGTTTCGTGAGCGCGCCAAGAAGATCAGCGAGAGCATCGGGAACGGTGCTCTGTACGCCAAGAACGTGAGCGAAGGCGTGAGCCGCGCACATGAGGCGCTGAGCGCGTACAAGCAGCACCTCGATGGCATGGAGATGCCTGACTGGGGCGACCGCGCCTGGGACTGGGCTACGGACCACGTCGAACGCCAGGACAAGAACGCTGACGCGCAGCTGGCCAGTGGCAAGAGCGCGACCCAGGTCGTTGAGGACAATGAAGACGACCTGTCAGCGCAGAAGGAGACGCAGCTGAAGGCTGCGGCGACCATGGAATATCTGGGGGCTGCCTACCGGACCAATGCGGCAGCTATCGGAAAGCCGCGCGGGAGGGTTGACGAAGACTCGTCCAGCATCCCGCCGCCGGACAACCCGGGTATCCCGCCGGTTCACTACCCCTTGCCGGCAAGCGTCACCAAGCCCAAGGGAATGTCGAAGGGCTCGATGAAGCCCATGGGGCAGGGGCCTGGATTCTCGAGCGACGGGCTGAAGACGCCGGGGATCAGCGGCGGTATCGGGAACACGATGCCGGGCCAGGGCTCCTTCTCTCCGCATGTGGGCACGGGTCTTGACAGCTTGACTCCTTCGCAAGGCGGCGTGGGCACCGGCGGAGGTGGCGGAGGCGTCGGAGTTGGTGGTGGCATCGGCACCGGAGGCTTGAGCGGTGGCGCCGGTGCCGGCGGTGGCAACGGCGCCGGCCACGGTGGACTTCCCGGTATGCCGGGCGGCATGGCCGGTGGCGCTGGTGGCCGTACGGGTGGGGCCACGGGCGGCGCTGGTGGTCGTACCGGTGGAGCCGCTGGTACAGGGGCCGCCGCCGGACGTGGTACCGGTCGTGCCGGCATGCCCGGTATGGGTGGCGCCGGTGCGGGGGGAGCCAAGGGCGGCGCCAAGGGTGCCGGGGGAGCTGGGCGTGGCGCTGGCCTCGCTCGCCAGAAGGGTGGCCTCGTCGGCGGCGGCACCGGAGGTAAGGGAGCCGGCGGCTCCCAGGGCGGCTCGGGTCTGCACCGCAGCCGTGGGGGCGCCGAGTCGGGTGCCGCGGCTTCTGGTAGTCGTCGTCCGGCCGGGATGCCCGGGGCGCACGGTATGCACGGAGCCAAAGGGAAGGGCGACAAGGGGCAGAACGGCGAGCGCCCGGACTACCTGGTCGAGGACGAAGAGACGTGGACGGCCGAGCGCAATGTGGCTCCGAAGGTGATTGAGTAGCTAGCCTTCGGTCGTGACAACGGCGGAAACGAGGTGGGCCCGCAGTCCTTGGGCTGCGGGCCACAACCTGTTGAGGAGAGGTGTTGCAGCATGAGCTTCACGCGGACGCTGCGTGCGGTGGGTGGCGTAGCGGTGGCAGGAGCCCTGCTGTTCACCGCCGCGCCGACCGCTTCGGCGGACTACATCAGGGACGGACAATGGGCGCTTGACGCGTTCAATCCGCAAAAGGTGTGGAAAGAGTCGACCGGCAAAAACGTCATCGTGGCGGTCATCGACTCGGGTGTCAACGGAGATCACGTCGATCTCAAGGGCAATGTGCTTCCTGGGAAGAGCTTTACCGGCGGGGGCGGAACGGCAGATCACGAAACCGGTGATGATCACGGTACTGCCATGGCTGCTTTGATCGCGGGCCATGGACACGGCGCTAATCACGCCGATGGAATCATGGGGCTGGCGCCGGATTCGAAAATTCTCCCCATCAAGACCAATGAATTTGGCGCCGATAATGGCATCGATGGCCCTATCCGGTATGCGGTTGATCACGGCGCAAAGGTCATCAACATGTCTTTTGCCGGTGCCTCTCTGAACGACCAGGAAAAGAGTGCTGTCAGCTACGCCCTCAAGAAGGACGTGCTGCTGGTTGCTGGTTCCGGTAACAATGGCTCCAACAAGCCTCTTTACCCTGCTGCGGCGCCTGGTGTGCTGGCTGTAGGGGCGGTGGCGAAGGACGGTAAGGTCCTTGCTCGGTCAAACTATGGCCCCCACATCCGTTTGATTGCCCCGGGCGAGAAAATCTATTCCGCCGGCACTTCCGCGAAGTATCGGCAGGCCACAGGCACATCCGATTCAACGGCCTACGTATCGGCAGCCGCAGCCCTCGTCCGGTCGAAGTTCCCGGACCTCACCGCAGGTCAGGTCGCCAATCGCCTGACGAAGACGGCGATTACCCCGGATGGCAAGACGGGCATCACGTCTCCTGATCCCAAGTACGGCTACGGAGTGATTCGCCCGTACCGTGCCCTTTCGGAGAACGTTCCCGTCGGGTCGAAGAACGGGCCGCTCACCATGCCGAAGGACACACAGCCTTCCGCCGGTGCGGGTGCGGATGCGCCCGGGGAGAATCCTTCGGCGAGCAGCGGTGACGAGAAGAGCGGCGTGAGCCCCATCGCTATTGCCGGTATCGCTATCGGCGTGGTCGTCGTTCTGGGGATTGTCATCGGTGTGATCGTCGCCAAGAAGAAGCGCCGCAATGGTCCGCCTCCTGGTGGTACCGGCTTCGGTGGTCCGAGTGGTGGTGTGGGAGTTCCCCCTCAGTATCCGCCCGGTTCCTACCAGCAGCCGGGTCCTGGTGGGTACCAGTCGGCACCGCCCAATCACCCTCCTCGTCAGTGAGGACGCACGTCTGGTGAGCTCATCCGGCGGCATGGATCAGGGAGTGTCGTAGCAAGATCGCAGCCAGCGATGGAACCGCAGTCATCAACTGCGGTTCCATCGCTGTTTTGGTCCGAGTATCCGAATGAGCCGGCGCCTCATGGGGTGGGTGGTATGCCGCACGCTCTCCGTCCGGTCACCGGCCGGTAATCACCACTGGGTGGGTGTAGTTCACGGCAATGGCAAGGGGTTCAAGCCCGTGGGCTTGAACCCCTTGCCATTGCCTCGGATTGCCGCGCTTCGGTACGGAGGAGTGGCTCAGCCGAACACCGACCGGACCTCGTCCGTCACGTCCTGGTGGCGGGTAGCCGCGCCGCCCGTGTGGCGGTCGGCATGGCGCTGTGCGTGGTCCAGGCCGCGGTTGGTGAGGTCTTCCTTGGCGTGGTCGATGTAGGTGGTGGGGTCGGCGAGGCTGGTGACGCCGTCCTTGTAGTCCTGGGCGCCTTCCTTGATGCCGTCGACGTATTCGCCGGCCTTTTCCTTGCCGATGTCGGCGGTTTCGCCCCAGTCGACGCCGTCGCGGGCGCCGAAATGGCTTTCGATGCCCTGCTGGGCGACGTTCTGGGCCATCTCCGTGGCGGCCTCTTGGGCCTTTGCCTTGCCCTCTTCGACGATCTTGTCCTTGGCGATTTCCTTCGCCTGATCGACGACCTTGTCCTTGACGGTCTCCTTGACCGTCTTCTTGACGTAGTCCGCCGCGATCTTGCGGGCTTCCTTCGAAACGGCCTTCTTCGCCATCTTCTTGATGGCATCCATGGTGGCGTGCTCCATGGCCTTGGTGGCCGCCTCCATGACCTCGCGTTTGATCTTGTCGAGGATCTGGCGGACGATCAGGCGGGTCGCCTGGGTGGCGCCTGCGGCGCCGATCTCGGACAGGCCCAGGGTGAAGGGCGCAGCGGCCTGTGCCGCGATGATCTCGGCGGCCAGCATGACGAGCTGGGCAATGACGGCGATCTTGCCTGCGAGAACGGCGATGGCGGCCGCATCGAAGGCGACGGCGATGACCTCGGCCGCCGCGGCGGCGTCACGGAGATAGTTGTCCCCGCTGTCGCCACCGCCGGAGTAGGAACCCCATTCGTTCGAAAAGCCCTCGATCGCCTCTCCGGAGTTGGCGGAGACGACTTCATTGGCTGCCGAAGAACCTTGGGTGGACGCTCGATTGACCGATTCGGCGAAGTTGCGCCAAGTCTGGGCGCACTCGTGGAGCTTGTCCTCGTCGGCATCCGGCCAGTTGTAGCCGAGCAAGTCCAGGATCCAAGCTACCTCGCTTGGCAGCGTCAATGACACAGCGATCGTCCCCCGTGCAGTTGTAGCCGATTGCGGAGCGGAATGGCGTTGATGAAAGAGCGGGTGAGAGGAGTGGCGGTGGCGGGAATTCCGCCGACAAGGGGCTCGGGCGGGGCTTCAGGGGCCGCGGCACCCGGGCTCACGTGGGGCGGGCGGGCCGGGCGTCAGATGGCCGGGCGGCCGACCGCGCTGATGGTGTGGATGCCCTGCTCGTCGGAATCGGTGTACGAGCCGGCCATGTTCTGGAGCTTGTCGCCGATGCTTTCGAGGCGCTCGCCCAGGGAGTCCATCGACTCGAACATGCCGTCCCTGATCGGCGTGTAGATCGTTTCGAAGATGTCGCCGAAGTCGCAGTTTTCCCAGGGGCTGCCGAGGCCTTCAAGGTCGTCCTGAAGCTTCTTCGACGCCTTGGAGAAATCGCTGCCGATGTGGACGAATGCGTCGCCCTGTGTGCGCAGCACATCCGGATCGACGTCAAATGCCTTGCCTGCCACCCTTGCCCCCGTTATGCGGTATGCCCCGCAGATACTTGTCGCATCCTTGATGACCCATACATTAGGCGATCTGAAGGCGGGCATGTCAAGGCGAGTCGTGTGGAGGGAACGTGGGCATCCCGCTGCCCAACCTCAGGGAAATTTGCGGGAATTGACCCGCCTGCGGCATTGGTGAATCTTGCGGACGAGGGGGCGTGGCGTCCCCGGCCGACCTACTGAAAGGGCAGGTTAAATATTGGTACGCCGTTGGTCAATCATGTGGAGCCCTGGGGTGGGGAGGAGGGGCGGCGCGGCGGTCGGACTCGGCGGGGTCGTACGCGGCTGGTTGCGGAAAGGCGGCTTCGCGGTCAATGACGGGTGACTGCCGCGTCAACCTGGTGCGTGGGGGAATGGGCCGCAGGGGTGGGCGTGGCATGTTGACGGCCGCAGGCGCATGGATGAGGCAAGGAATTTGATCGGGTGTGTGGTGAGGAGGCCGGGGTGGCCGAACGGGCCCGGGCGCCGGATGAGTTGGGGCGCTGGGGGAGTGGGGCGGACCTGCGGTCACGCGTCCCGTAGCATTCCCGCTCATGGACGCACCCGGCATAGAAGAGCCCCTCCCCGAGAATCGCGTGGGGCTGACACCTCGTCAGGCCCGTCGCATACGCATCGTCCTGGCCTCGGTGCTGATGGCCGCGATGGCGGGGGTGCTCGTGGTGCGCCTGGCGTCGCGTACGTCGGTGCTGGTGGTCGGCGTGTACGGGGCCGCGCTGGTGCTCTGCGGCGTGGTGATCGAACTCAGCCGGAACGGGCGTACCCGCCTTGGCACCTGGCTGCTGGGCATCGGCCTGGCGGCCGCACTGGCCGCGGACTGGCTGTTGCTGCCCTGAGGGTGGGGAGGGGGCGCACCGCCCCGTGGGGCTGGTGCGCCGACGGCCCGGGGCTCAGATTCAGACCAATGGCGGCTCGGGAGCCGACCCCGTACTCGGGAACCCGCCCCCCGAGCCCCGAGTAGCCCCCGCCCGGAACCCGCACCCTCTCAAGTAGCCCAGCCCCTCAGAACAACCCATGCCACATCTGCTCGATGACCAGCGACCACCAGTTGCCGTCGTCGTCCAGCGCCCAGGAGTCGATCGCCGCGATCTCTTCCTGGAAGGTGGCGACCGCCGTACCTGCCGTGTACGGGTCCATGCCCTGCATCTGCCGGCGCGTGGTGACCAGCAGTGCGAGCGAGCGCAGGTATGCGGAGAGGGTGCGGTTGACGAACCGGCCGCCGCCCGAAGACGGCTGGACCGCCCAGACGGTGCCGACGAGGCCTTGGTTCTGTTCCGGAGCGGTGCACTGCACGGCGAGCGTGTAGAGCCCGTCGGTGCCGATCCGGACGTAGCCGGCGAGGGTCTCCAGGGTCTGTTCGCGGGCTTCGGTGCCGGTTTGGCCCAGATAGGTCGCCACGTCCGTGAACAGTCCGCCGGCAGGCGGCGATTCGGGGCGGTCGGCGGTGAAGAAGTACGGCACCTGGGCCGGCAGCCCGCCCCAGACCAGCGTGTTCTTCGTGGCCTCGGGGAGCTGGGTCGCGGCGAGATCGTCGGCGTCCGGACGGCATACGCCCTGGGGCCCGAAGACCTCCACAAGGTGCTTGCCGAGTGCCACATCCCGCATCGGCGGCGCGGCCTCGACACGCTGCGGCACCGGCAGCCGGTGCGGTCGCGGCGGTGCCTGCCGGCCCGCCAGCTGGTGCATCATCTCGACGTGCCGCACCAGCCCGGCGACGCCTTCGGCGCGCTCCTCGGGACGCATGCCGTAGCCCTCGGTGCAGGAGAACGTGGCGTTCGCGAAGGTGCGCAGGATGAAGTCGCCGGGGTAGCCGCCGGGCAGCAGGGCCGACCGCAGGTCGGTGTGGACCGCGCGGACGTCCGCGGGGTTCACGCCCAGCCGCTGCAGCTCGTCGTAGAGCTGGTACTCGGCGGGCGGCTGTCCGGGCGCCGAGACCCGGGCGAGGCTGGTCTCCTCACCGGTCGACGGGTCGTTGTAGGTCGCGACGGCGGTGTTGCCGGGGCCGGTGACGGGCCGCTCGGCGGGCGCCGGCGGGGCCGCTTCGGCACCCGCGCCCTGCTTTTGCCGGTACATCCGTACGACCTCGTCGGCCGGTACCGACGGCCACACGGTCAGCTCGCCGGACGCCCGGTCGACGACACCGCAGGCGGCGCCGACCTCGGCGGGCGGGCGCCGCTGTCCGGTCTGCGGGTCGATCTCCGGGGGCGGCGGTACGGCCCACACCACCCAGCCGAGGTCGAACTCCTGCATGGCCACCTCCCGCGGCGGGCCCTGATGGCCCTCGGGATTGAGCCAGCGGGCGGCGGTGGCATGTGCCTGCGCCTGGGTGATCACGAGTGGTCTCCTTCGAGGCCGTCGGAAGCATCGGAGTCGGCGGCACCGGTCCGTTGGGCCGGCACGGCGGGGGCGGGCGCGGGCGCCGCGGCGAGGATCTGCCGGGCGGTCACACCGCGCGCGGTGGCGACGACCAGTACACCGTCCGGCGAGAGATCGGCGCCGGTGAGCGGGGTGTCGGAGAGCAGCGCGGCCACCACTTCCTCGCTTGCGCGGGCCCAGACCCGCAGATAGTCGGCGCCCCGGCTGAGCCCGAAGGGCGCCGCCGCCTGGGCCTGTTCGGACGGCAGCTGCACCTGCGCCGGATCGGCGTCGATATACCCGGGACGCAGCAGATCGTGGACCAGGAGCGCCCGGCCGCCGCCCTCGGACGCCTCGCCTTCCGAACCGGGCACCGGACGGGCGCCGGGCGTTCCCTCGGGGACGATGAAGGCGGCCACGGGGCGAGGGGCGCCGGATGCCGGTACCGGCCCGGCGGCATCGGCCGTCGTGCCGTCGGAGCCCTGAGCCGCCTCCGCCGACGCCCCCTCCGGGCCCCCGGCAGCGTCCGCCGTCGCGCTCTCCCCGTCCTGCGGGGGCAGGGAACCCGTCGTCACGGCGCGGACGCCGACCAGCGGCACGCACCACAGCGTCCGCCACGGCAGGGTGAAGCCGAGCGTGTGCAGCGCCTCCGCGTACGGCGCCAGTCCGTCCTCGACGAACGCGGACTCCAGGAACGCCGCCCGCAGATCGGCCGGCGCCTGGGAGCGGGTGAGCAGCGGCGCGGTGCGCAGGTACGTACGGGCCGGCGCGCCCAGCTGCTCCAGCGGTACGGCCTCGATCGCGGCCCGCATCGTGACCGGGTCGGCGTAGGCGAACAGGCCGGGGTCGGTGAGGAGTTGGGGGAGCAGACCGGCGTCGAGGGTGTGCCCGGCCAGATGGTTGCGGATGTACGGATCGGCCTGGGACCAGTCCTGCTGGGGCACCGCTTCCAGCAGCGCCATGGCGATCTTGGTCTGGGCGTCGCGGATGTCCGGCAGACCGGAGCGGATCTCCTCGGCGATGCCGGGGTGCATCAGACGCAGCAGCGTACGGCCGCCGTCGGGATCGGGGTCTGCCCCGCCGTCGTCCGCGGCGTTGTCGCCGCCCCCGTCCTCGTCCCCGTCGCCGTCCTCGTTCCGGGAGGGCTCGACCGGCTGGACGAACGGCGCGGCCAGCAGCATGCCGTCGGCGAGGTCCTGGCTCATGTCCCGTCCGGCGACGGCGCTCGCCAGCGCACCCCACAGCCGGACGGGCAGCCCCTCGCCCTCGGCGAACGCGAGCGGCGCCAGCATCAGCCGCAGGGTCTGCGGATCGGCGCCCAGCCGGCGCGCATGCAGATCGAGCGCCTCGCCGACGCTGCCGGGCAGCAGGGAGGCGTCCGCCGGGTCGAAGCCCTCGGGCTGCAGGAGCAGCGACTGCACGGCGAGCTGGACGGTCAGCCGGTTGCCGTCCGCGCGCGCCGCGAGGGCCTCGGCCAGCGCGCGGCGGGCGGACGGGTCGGTGGTGTACGGGAGTTCCGGTGCCCCGGCGTCGGGGTTGAGCGCCGTCTCGGCGTGCCGTACCAGGCCCTTGGGGTCGGCCCACTCGGCCGCGTCGAGATCGATGATCTGCACCTGGCCGTGCGGCAGCGAACCGGCGAGCTCCGCGGCCAGTTCGCGCGGCACATCGGCGACCAGCTGAACCGTTTTGGTGGCGGCGAGCGGCTTGAGCACGTCCTGGACGACGCGCGCCGGCTCGTTCGCGGCGCGTACCGGGCCTGCCTGATCGACATCCGGCACCACAAGGGTCACCGGCTCTTCACGAGCGGCGAGTTCGGTGAAAATGTCGTCGGTGCGGTCGGCGCTCAGTCCGAAATGGTCGGAGATGAGCCACAACAGCTGCGCCGCGGTGCGCCCCACGGGGCTCGGTACGGCGGGTGCCGGGAGATCCGGGGGCACCGTCGCCGGGTCCAGATCATCCAGCGGCAACTGCTTGCGGTAGCCGGGATCGCACATCATCAGGAAGCCGGTGACCAGGCGGGAACGTCCGCTGCCCGGGTTTCCCGTGAGCACGATGACGCGCGGCGCACCGGGCCACCGCATCCGCCAGGCCGCGAGCGCGCGGAGCACGGCGGTGCGGCCGCCGACGAACGGATGCGGTGCGTATCCGGCCGCTGCGGCATTTCCTTCGCCTGAGGCGCTCATGGCTTCCTCGTCCCCCATCAATCCCGCCTCCACCTTTGTGGATTCCTGCGTGTACCGGCTCGATCCTATGATCCGGGCCGCGCGCAGGGGATGGCGCGGGGTGGGCTGTGCCGGAACTGGAACACGCAGGCCGGGGCCGGTGTGCGGACGGTCGCACCGCAGGACGGGCGGGACGAGTGTGAAGTGAGTTGCCCCTGGGGTCCGATGTGGAGAAATAGAGATCACCTTGTGCGGAAAGAAAGCAGATCCGTGGGATTGCTCCGGCGGTCGATCTGCTTTCTTCCGTATCGGCTCTCCGGACCGTTCGACCGGACTTCGGCGAGAGAAAAGGGTGACAGCCCGCCGAACTGCCGATTCGAGGGAGTGGCCGGCGCGGACCGCCCGCGCGGTGACCGGGTCAGTCCCGGTGTCCGCCGCTCCTGCCGCCGCGCCGCGGGGTGGTCACGATGTTGCCCGAAGGGCCGTCACGCTCGGCGCGCTCCTCGTCCTCCTTGGCCTCCTGCTCCTTCTGCCAGGCGGTGAACTTCTCGCGGGACTCCTCGCGTTCGGCCATGGTCTGGTTCTCCGCGGTCCGCCGGATCTGGTTCATCCGGTCGCCCAGCGCGTCCATGTACCCCGGTGTCTCGATGGCGTCCTTCATGCCGATACGCCCGGAGAGCACCTCCTTGGCCATCTCCTGGAGCTTGCCGCCGACATTGGGGTTGTCCGCCAGGACCTTCAGTGCCTTGCGCAGCCGGTGCGCCTGCTCCGGATCCTGGGCGACGTCCAACAGGTCCTCGTCCTGGATCTGCCGTTCATTGCTCATGTCTGCCCCCTTGAACGTGATGGCACAGCAACCGCGTGTGCGGCACCGGCGTCCTGAGTCTAATGACGGGTGTGAACGGGGCGTCAAGGCGGGGGTTGTCGGTATTGCCGGATATTGCTCCACGGTTATTCCGCGGTCCGCCGCCCGGCCGCTCCGCAGAGGGCTTCGGGCCTATTGCGGGTGTGCTAGACCTGAGGCGATGTCGGCAGGTAGCTGTCATGCAATTCGGGGAGAAATGATGTCCGATGAAGTCCGGCTCAGTACGGAGGAGTTGCACAAGCTCGGTGCGACCTTCGAGATACGCGCGGAAGAACTGAGCCGGCAGCTTGCCGCATTCAGGCGGCGGGCGGACGCCGAGGCCCTGCGGGACGGATTCGGCAGCGACGAGGCGGCCCGGCCCTACCGTGACCTGTACGAGCAGGCCGAGCAGGCGCTCGTCCAGCTGCAGCAGCGCCTCGCCGAGGTCGGCGGGGGTATCAAGGAGACCGTCGCGAACGCGCAGGCGGCCGAGGAAGAGCTGGCCGAGATGATGCGGAGCGTCAAGTGAGCGAGCGAGGCAACCCCCGGGCCCTGCACGAAGCGGCCGACGGCTGGCGGGAGATGGGCAAGCACCTCGACGGCCTCGTCCGCGATCTGGACCGGCACGTCGGCACCGCGGCCGCGGCCAACTGGCACGGCCCGGCCGGTGAGGCGTTCGCGGGGGAGTGGCACCGCCTCAAGCGGTCCGTCGACGAGTCGCTGCCGGTCTTCGAACTGGCCGCCGCCGACCTGGAGACCGCCGCCGCGCAGCCCGCCGACGACAAGGGCGAGAAGGACCACGGCGCGCCACCGGTGGACCACTCCGCAAGCGGCGCGCAGTCGTCCGGCCCCGGGACGGCCTACGGCTTCATGGCGCTCGGCCAGCTCGCCAACGGCCTCGGCGGCGCGTTCGGCAAGCGCGGTGGCGGGGGCGGCCAGGGCGCGCGCCCGCCCGTACGGCAGGAGTGGGCCACCTCCACGGCGGCGCACGGGCCCGACCCGTTCGGCCCGGCGCAGGACGGCGACGCCAAGACGCGGGGCGGCGAGGGCCTCGCCAAGGGCGTACGGAGCCGGCCGGGCGGCGCGGAGGCGGAGCAGGGCCACGAGCGGGACCCGAAGGCCGGGTCGCAGAAGAAGGGAGCGGCCGCCACGTCCGCCCCCTCGGCCGCCGAGCCCGCCACTCCTGCCGCGGCGGCCGGCGACACCAAGCCCCGGGGCGCCGAGGCGTCCGGCGGCGAGGCTCCCGGCCAGCCGGGGCCCGACGTCACCCAGCACGGAGCCTTCGGCTGACCCCACCCCGGCCGGCACCGGCACGGACGTACCGGGCACACAGACGAAACGGCGGTGGGGGGGCCCCCCCCCGGGGGGCGCCCCCCCCCCCGGGGGGGGGGGGGGGGGGGGGGCGGGGGGGCGCCCCCCCCCCCCCCCGGGGCCCCCGTGGCCCCGCCG